>SHVJ01000011.1 GCA_009694295.1 Acidimicrobiia bacterium | reverse complement strand
GCGGTACTCGCCTGGTCGCGGCTCTGAGACGACAGCGGGATTCACACCAAGCGCGGTCGCTAGCTCGGTGCACGCGAGCCCAGGAGTCGCCGAGAACAGCAGCTCGTCGACACCGGCCTTGCTCGTGAGCTCGGCCGGCGTTCCCGACGCAACGATCCGCCCGTGGTCCACGATCGCCACGTGATCGCACAGCTGCTCCGCTTCGTCCATGGCGTGGGTCGTGAGCATCACCGTGGTGCCCGCATCGCGTAGGTCGCGCACCATCTGCCAGGTGGTCGCGCGTGCGTGGGGGTCCATCCCGGCCGTCGGTTCATCGAGGAACACCAACGAGGGACGGCCGATGAGCGCGAGAGCGAGGGCAAGTCGTTGCTGCTGGCCACCCGAGAGCCGGCGCACGACCGTGGCGCGAACGTCGGTCAGGCCGACGAGCTCCAAAAGCGCAACCGGATCCTGCGGATCGTCGTAGAACGCAGCGAAGGAACGCAGCAGCTCCAGCGGACGCAGGCCCGGGTAGAGCCCGCCCTCTTGGAGCATGACGCCGATCTGCGGGCGCAGACGCGCTCCTTCATCGATCGGGTCGAGGCCGAGCACACGCACGGTCCCACCATCGGCGCGGCGATAGCCCTCGAGGATCTCCACGGTCGTGGTCTTGCCCGCGCCATTGGGTCCCAGGAGCCCGAACACCTCTCCAGCCGTGACGACGAGCGAGATCCCATCGACGGCGCGGGTGGATCCGTAGAACTTCTCGAGCCCGGCAACCTCGATTGCCGGCGCCGTCGTCATCGGCGGGCGACACTATCGGAGCACGTCGGTTCCGCCCGAGCGTCGACGCCGGACGACCTTCTCGACCGGTTCAGCGATCGCGCCAAGCGACGTACATGCCGAGCTCTTCGAGCGCCGCCCGCGCAACTGGTGTGATCGCGGTGGTGCTCAACGCGGTGAACGACTGATCGACCAGTCGTTCGATCTCGCGCTCGACCTCGTCGCGGGCGCCGCACTCGATCAGGAACGCCTGCATGGACGCGACCATGTCGTCGTCGAGGTCCGGACGGCCGAGCATGGAGAGCAGCTGCGAGCCCACGTCGCCGCCGCGTCGAGCGGCGAACGCGACAAGGGGTGTGAGCTTGCCCTCGCGAAGGTCGTCACCAACAGGCTTTCCGGTCACCGATGCATCACCGAAGACCCCGAGGATGTCGTCACGCAGCTGGAACGCCTCCCCCAGCGGCAACCCGACGGCGCTCAAGGGTGCTCCGAGCTCGTCGAGCCGACCCGCAAGCGCCGCGCCGAGATGCAGCGGTCGTTCCACGGTGTACTTCCCAGACTTGTACCGAGCGATGCGCGACGCCTGCGCAGCGTCGATGCTCGCGCTCGCAGTCCCCACGAGATCCAGGTATTGCCCGATGCAGAGCTCCACCCGCAGCTCGTCGAACACCTCGCGTGCCACAGGTGGCGCCCCGCGAAAGAGCTGGTCCGCGTAGACCAAGGCGAAGTCGCCCACCAGGATCGCGGCCCCTTCGCCGAAGCGACGACTCTCCCCACGCCATGCACTGCGATCGTGACGAGCGATGAATTGCTCATGGATCGCGGGAACGCCCCGGCGAAACTGCGAACCGTCCATCACGTCGTCGTGAACGAGCGCGAAGGTATGGAGCAGCTCGAGGGCCGCGCCCGCGTCGGCCACCAACGAGTCGTCCGGCGATCCTCCTGCACCTACATAGGCCCAATGGCAGAACGCGGGTCGGAGCCGCTTGCCGCCGGCAACGACTAGCTCCCGCAGCGAGGTGAGCGGCTCGACGAGGTCGGGATCGACCGTGCGCCATCGTTCGACTTCGCGGTCGAGCAGCTCGATCACTCGGGAGACTGCCCGCACGCCGACTTCGGCCAAACTCGAAGGGACGCCGGCCGAGCGTCGAGTCGGTGTTTGCACCGTTCGATCGTAGGCCCGGGTCACCCGAATCGAAGCAGCCGGTACTCTCCGCCGGTGGCCGAGTTCCTGTCCGAGGCATGGCTCGACGAGCTCGACACCGCCGCCCGCGAGTCGCCGGTGCTCGCCGAACTCGGCCGTTCGGCGCCGCTCGTGATCGAACAGCGCGTCACCGGAACGCCGTACGGCGAGGTCACCTACCACGTCATCATCGACCAGGAGGGCGCTCGCGTGGTTGCTGGGCGTGCACCCGCGCCCCAGATCGCCCTGGAAACTGATTTCGTCACGGCATCCGCGATGCATCGCGGCGACATCAACGCGCAGCGAGCCCTCAACGCCGGGATGCTGAAGATCAGCGGTGCGGCGGCGGCGCTCATCGGTCGAGGCGACACCCTCGGGGCGCTCACCGACGTGTTCGCGACCGTCCGGGCGACCACCACCGGGACCGGCTGACCAGGTGACGGCCGCAACTAGCATCGACCCACCATCGGCGAGCGAGGGGTTCGGGTGAGCATCATCACTGAGGACGACTTCCGTACTGAGGCGCGAGCCTTTCTCGACGAGCACGCGGAGCGTCGCGTCGAAGAGAAGTTCTCGTGGGGCGAGGGGTCCGACAACGTCGGCCTGCTCGAAGAGAAGACGCCCGAGGAAGAGGCCGCCGAAGTCGTCGCGGCCAAGCAATTCAAGGCCGCCGAGTTCGACGCCGGATTCGGATGGATCAGCGGTCCCGAGGAGTACGGGGGACGGGCGCTGCCCACCGCGTACGAGCGCGCGTACCGCTCTGTCACCACCGACTACGCGCTCCCCAACCAGAGCGTGTTCGTGATCGGGCTCGGCATGGTCGCGCCCACGATCCTGGCGCATGCCATCCCTGAGGTAAAGGAGCGCTACCTCCGGTCGCTGTACCGCGGCGATCTTGTTGCGTGTCAGCTCTTCTCCGAACCGGTTGCCGGTTCGGATCTCGCCGGCATCCAGACCCGCGCGGTGCGCGACGGCGAGGAGTGGATCGTCACCGGTCAGAAGGTGTGGACGTCGGGTGCGCAGCACAGCGACATCGGCGAGATCATCACGCGTACGTCACCCGACAAGCCCAAGCACAAGGGCCTCACGATGTTCGTGGTCGACATGCATGCCTCCGGAGTCGAGGTACGCCCGCTCCGCCAGATGACCGGTGGCGCGTCGTTCAACGAAGTGTTCTTCGAAGAGGTGCGCATTCCCGACTCGCATCGTCTTGGCGATGTCGATGAAGGCTGGGGCGTCGCTCTCACCACGCTCATGAACGAGCGCGCCGCGATCGGTGGTGGCAGCGGCGGCATGAGCGACTTCAGCATCGCGCGCTTCACGGAGATGGCTCGCCACTTCGGCGTGGCGGATGACCCCGTGATCCGCCAACGCCTCGCGCAGATCTACATCAATGGGTACGTCTCGCGCGCCACTTCCATGCGGTCGATGGCAAAGATCAAGGCCGGCGGCCTGCCCGGGCCGGAGATGTCGATCGGCAAGCTGTCGCTCACGAAGAACATGCAGCTCCAGGCTCAGACCGTCGGCGAGATCCTCGGACCGCGCCTGGTCGCCGACACCGGCGAGTGGGGAACGTACGCGTGGGCCGAGATGGTCCTCGGCGTCCCCGGCGGACGCGTTGCCGGCGGGACCGACGAGATCATGCGAAACATCATCGGGGAGCGGGTGTTGGGGTTGCCCAAGGAGCCACCCGCGTCGCGCTGAGCCGAGGACGATCGTTCACCGTGCTGCCGTTCGAGCGTCTGCGATCACTCGCCCGTTCAGGCGCCGACGACTCGGTGCTCGTCGCCGAGACCGCCGACTGTCTCAGTGAGTTCGGCGAAGACACCACCCAACTGGTCACGGTCTGCCGTCGTCTTCTCGCCCATCACGTGGACTGCGGACCGCTCTGGTGGCTGTGCGCGCATGTAGTCGCGGCGGCGAATCCAGCCGATGGCGCGCGTGACGCGATGCGCCGTCTCCAGGCCGACCGCACGGCGACACGCCTCGCTTCGCTCCTGCCTTTCCCGCACGACGAGCCGATCGCGGTTCTCGGATGGCCCGAGATCGCCGGACGGGCGCTTGCGGAACGCCCCGACCTCGACGTCGTTGCGATCCGCCCGCGGAACGGCGATCGAGGCATGACGGCGCGCCTGCGCCGCGTCGAACAGCCGATCCGTGTGGTCGACGAAGCCCAGGTCGCCGCGCTCGGTCCGACCCATCTCATCGTCGAGACCTCGGCCGCCAGCCCCACGACAGCACTCGTCCCCGAGGCCACGGCCGACCTGCTCTGGGGGCTCGGCAGCACGCCGCTCTGGCTCGTGGTCGCAACCGGACGTCTGCTTCCCCCGCGCCTCTTCGATGTGCTCCACGCCGAGGTGCAGCGCCAAGAGATCGACCTCGAGGAGCTCGACGTGACCAAGGTCGTCGAGGTGGCCGGCCCTTCAGGCCTCGAAGCCCCCGACCGCCTGAAGCACCGCGTCGACTGCCCCGCCGCGCCCGAGCTGCTGCGCCTCTAGCAGTCCGCGATCCACAAGCCACAGCCACAATCCGCGATGCGTGGACCGTCCACCGGTACCGTCACCGGCGATGAGCGACGCCCTACCGCCGGCCGACGCCACCGATCTGTCGACGGTCTGCCTCGCCTGCGGAGCCCAGATGCGCGAAGAGCACGCGCACTACCGCTGCCCCGCCTGCGGCTGGCGCGACTCCTGCTGCGACGGCCCCTACTGACCGACGGGTGACCTAAGCCTCGAGCGCCAACGGTGGATGCTCGTCGTCCTCGTCGTCCTCGTCGTCCTCGTCGTCCTCGTCGTCGATCAGCTCGAGCTGACGCCCGCGCAGGTCGTCGATCTTCAGCAACGGGCGCTCCAGCGCGCGCTTGCGGGTACCGACGAGCGCTTCGTACTCCTTGCCCGCTGCATCGATGCGCTGACCGACCTTGGTCATCTGGAGCTTGAACTTCGACCACTGGTCGCTGAACTGACCGAGCAACGACAGGATCTCGTCGGACGTACGGGCCAGCTTGAAGTTCTCCACCATCTGGCGGATCAGCGCGAGCACGACGAACAGCGTGAGTGGTGAGCAGAACACCACGCGCTGACGCACGGCGTCGTCGAGGATCGTGTCGTCCTGCTCGTGGATGAAGGCATAGAGCTGCTCATTCGGCACGAACAACAGCACGAAGTCGACGGTGCCACCCGCGGAGTCGGCGTAGTCGCGGCTACTCAGCTCCTTGACCCGAGCCCGCACGTCGCGAATGAACGCGTCGCGGTGGCGCTTGCGGTCGAGGTCGGACTCCGACTCACAGAACCGCAGGTAGTTGTCGAACGGGAACTTGACGTCCATGTACAGCAACAGGTCGTTGGGCAACATGAACGTGTAGTCGGGGATCCCCCGCGCGCCTTCGAGCGCCCGCTGCTTGCGGTAGTTCACGTTCTCCACGAACCCCGCGAGCTGGAGCACGTCTTCGGCCATCCGCTCGCCCCACTGCCCACGCGCCTTCGTGCTCGACAGCGCCTCGCGCAAGCTCTGCGTGGTCTGCAACAGCGACGACACACCCTCGCGCTGCAACGAGAGCTGCTCCGAGAGCTCCCCGAACTTGCGCTCCCGGTCGGACTCGAGCGTGCGCATCAACGAGTCGACGCCTTCGAGCTTCGAGTTCATCTCGTCGAGTTGCTGGTCGATGAGGGCCTTCTTCCCGTCGAGCACCTCGCCCGTCAGCAACCGCTCCGACGCCAGCCGAGACTCGTTCTGGGCCAACAGCTCCTCCATGGCCCGCCGCATCTCGACGCTCACGGTCTCGGTCACGGTCGTAGACGCCGTCCGCCGCGACCGCACCACGACCACAGCCGCCACACCCGCAACGACCGCCCCAACGATGATTCCCACCAAAATCTCCATGCCCCAAGAGTCGCAGAGGGGTGTGACACTCCCCGGGACCCCCTCTGACCTGCCCTTTTGCCCTTCTCGCATGAGGCGGGCGGATCCGTCCCCGCGGGGCTCAGCGTCTGGCGATCAAGCGTCCGCGAGCGCGTACTCGAGCCCGCCGCGGGTCCCGACGTAGATGCGTCCCTTCCATACGGCGGGCGTCGCCTCGATGCACGAGCCGAGGGGCACGCTCCACACCTCGGGTGGATCGATGAGCGTGTTCGTCACATCGAACGCGTGGAGGTTGCCGGCGCAGTCGCCAATGATGAGTCGGTTGTCGACGAACACCGGCGAGCCCATGACGGGTGCCGCCATCTTCTTCTCCCACCGAATCGCGCCGGTTGCGCGGTCGACCCCAACGACTCGCCCGGAGTACGTGGTGTACACGACAAGGTCGTTGAAGATGCCCGGCGTGCCGAACACACCGGACTTGCTCCCGATCTCGTCGTGCTGCGACCACACAACGGGCGCTTCGGGCACGGCGGGGTTGAGCTTCCACATCTGACCGACGGCTTTGCCCTGCGCATTGTGCCGCTCCCACTCGGACCCGCCGTAGAGCATCCCCTGCTCATCGATGACGATGGAGGCGTCGGTGTCGTCGCCCGTCCAGAAGCGGAACGATCGCGTTGGCATGATGCCGCTGGTCAACCCACTGATGTCCCAGCCCTGCACGAGGCCACCGGAGTTCGCGAAGTACAGCGTGTTCCCGGAGATCGCGACGGAGTTCTCGATCGACACCTCGCTCCCCGCGTTGGCGATGAGCTCGTCGTCCCAACCCGGCGCGTGGAACACGAGCTCTGGAGCGACGGTCACGAGACCGTCGGCACCCTTCGCGCGATTGAGCTTCACGATGTGGATCTGGCTGTTCTCTCCGCCTTCGAAGAGGTAGTCGTTGAGCACGAGACCGCTGCCGTCCCAGTCGTCGTTCCACATCGTCGGCGAGACATCCTTGGCGTGCAGCTTCCACAGTTCGGTCGCCTGCGGGCGGTCGATCGCAAGCACGCGGAAGTACGCGTCGCGCGAGCCGATATACACGAGCGGGAAGCCATCGGGGTCGATCGACACCGAGCCCTTGATGATGTCTCCGGTGGGGAACGGCGGCAGGATGTCTTGACCGGTGTTGCCGTCAACGAAGTGCACGGCGCGGTCGTACGCACCAAACACGACCCACGTGCGACCGTCCTTCTCGAAGACGGCCGGCTGCCCTGTCCACCCGTTGCCACACCACTGGGTGGTCTCGCCCCGATCCTCGGACAGGCTGCACATCGCGGCACCCGGGTACTGCCACACGACCTTCGGTGCGGTCGGCACCGGACCCTGCCCGTAGTAGTTGCGAGTGGGGCTGCCCCGGAAGGTGAGAAGCCCCTGGACGGTGGCCTTGTAGAACGGCTGGAACGCGGATGCCGGATCGACCCAGCCGATGTACGGCGGCTTCGTCGTGGTGGTGGTCGGTGGGATGGTCGACGTGGTGGTCGCAGTCGACGCCACCTTGTCGGCATCGCCACCACCGGTGACTGCCATCGCCCCGACGCCAAGTCCGACGACGACGAGCAGGCTTGTTGCAGCGAGCGCCAAGGTTCGACGTCGCTTCCGGTGACGTTCCTCGCGACGACCGGACCGACCGGTATCACCGTGCCCGGTGTCGTACCCGTTGTCGTTCTGACCCCGCCTCGCCACCGAGCGAGCGTACTGCCCGACCTTGAGCCGTCAGCCTCGCGAGGTGGTTAGAAAGCCCCGCCCTCGACACCGATGCGCTGGTCGGTCACGTAGCCGGCCGCATCCGACACGACGAACCGCACGACATCGGCGACCTCTTCGGGGCTGCACACGTGACCGAACGGCGAGCGCTCGTCGAGATCGTGGATGTCCTGGGCGCCGGATGTCGCCTTCGCGAGACGACGCCCCATCTCCGTGTCGGTAAGGCCTGGCGCCACGATGTTCACGTGGATCCCGTGCTTGCGTTCCTCTTTCGCCAAGGTGTGCGCGAGCGCCTCCAGCGCGGCCTTCCCCATGTTGTACGGCGCAGAGTTCCCAGCCCATAACAAGGTGGCTGCGCTCGAGATCATGACGATGTCGCCGCGCGGCTGCGTGCGCATGCTCGGCAACACCAGCTTGCTGAGCGCGAACGCGGCAAACGCGTGCACCCGCCAGAGCTTCTCGATCTCCGCCGGATCGGTGTCGGCCACCGTCAACCCTCGGCTTGCGATGCCGGCGCTGTGCACGAGGATGTCGATGTGCCCGAAGTCTTCGAGCACGCTGCTGACGAGTCGTTCGCTCTCGTCCCAGTCGTCAACCGACGCCTGGTACCGCTCGACCCTTCGCCCGGTGGCACGGCCCGCATCCACGGTGGCGATCGCGCTCTCCTCGTCGCGTCGGTACGTGATGGCCACGTCGGCACCATCGCCCGCCAGCGCAACCGCGATCGCCGAGCCGATGCCTCGGTTGCCGCCAGAGATCAGCGCCACCCGTCCTTCGAGTCTCATCGTGTTCCCTTCTCGACTTTCGACTACTTGCGTTGTGCTGCGAGCTTCTGGGCCCGCTCGGCGAGGGCCGGACGCCCGAGCCGCTCGGCCCACGCCGCGAACTCGTGCTTCGGGCCGGTCCAGCGCCAGTCGTCGACAGTTCCCACATCGCCATCGGTGCGCAATGTGGCCAACGTGAGGAAGAGCTCAGCGTCGAGGCGCTTCTCGGCCAGCGTGGCTGCCAGACGAGCGGCGCCGCGCACCTCGATGTCCCAGTCCCGCGCGTTATCGGGGATGTTCGCTATGTGCTCGTAGCGTGAGAGCACGGTTGCCGCCGACTTCGCGCCCCAGCCAGGGAGTCCGGGGAAACAGTCCGCACTGTCGCCCATGAGCGCGAGCCAATCCGGGATCGAAGCAGGAGCAACGCCGTACTTCTCGCGCACCCCGGCTTCGTCGAGCAGCTGACCTTTCCGCCGGTCGAGCACGGCGATCACAGGGTCTATGACGCATTGGGCCATGTCTTTGTCGGGGGTGCAGATGAACACGCGCTCCACGCGCTTGTCCGATGCCGCGACTACCGCGCCCGACGCGAGCCCGTCGTCGGCTTCGAGCTCGACCTCGGCCCAGACTGCGACGCCAAACGCTTCCAGTGCCTCTTCGAGGAGCGGAAACTGTGCAAACAGCACCGGGTCGATATCAGCGCCAGTCTTGTACCCGTCGTAGAGGTCGTTGCGGAACGACTCGACAACGTGGTCGGTGGCCACGCCGACGTGCGTCGCTCCCCCTTCAAGCAGCTTGAGCACTGAGTGCACGACACCGCGAACGGCGCCAACGTCGACGCCGTCGGGATCGAAGTGTTCGGGCACCGCGTAATAGAAGCGGAACAACTCGTACGTGCCGTCGATGAGATGCACGTGCATCTTCATGCGCCTCCCGCGCCGCCGAGCGCACGCCGCTCGAACTCCCGTAAGCCGATCTCGATCACTCGATCGTGGGCCCAGACCATCGCGGGTCGAGCGATGAACGACAGTGGTCTCAGCACGGAATCGCGGAGCTTGAGCGACCAGATGAGGCGAGCAGTGCAGCCACCGGGCGTCGCGTCGACCTCGAGGCGAGCCGGACCCTGGAGATCACCCCGCACGTGCGTATCGACAGAGCGCTGTGGAACGACGTGCTCGACGGTGATATCCATCCTGAGCTTGTACGGCAACGGGGCTTGCACAAGGACGCGCGCGACGGCGCCTTCGCGCAGCTCGCCTCCTTCAAGCTCACGGAGCCACGACCACCACACCGGGTATTGCTCGGTCTGCTGGAGCACGGCCCAGAGCTGCTCGGGCGTGGCCGCCAGGCCGAACCGACGGTCGAAGGTGAACGGCGCCGGCATCGGGCCAGCCTCGCACGCGCCGGGCGAGTGTTCACGCGCCCTGGCGCAACCGTCCTCGCAATGCGAGGAGTGCGAGCGTCATGCTCACGATCGCGATGCCGACGATGGCCGCGAGCGCTTGAAGAATTGGTTTCGTCTCCCAGCCTTGGAGCACGAGAGCTCGCATGCCGTTGAGGAGGTAGGTGACCGGGTTGTAGTCGGCAATCGTCGAAAGCCAACCCGTCAGAGCCTCTTGCGGCAGGAACGCGGTCGTGAGCATCGCGAACGGGAAGAAGAGGATGAAGCTCATGTTCACGGCCGCCGGGTTGCCGGTCTTGAGCGCGATCGCGTACGGGAACCCCGTGAACGCAAGACCCCATGCTGCGCCCATCAGGACGAACACCACCATCCCGAGGAATCCGGTCTCGAAGCTCACGCCCAACGCGAGGCCGAGCCCGAGTACGGGGATCGCCAGCAGGACGACGGTCACGAAGTCGGCGACCATCAGACCGAGCAGCAGGGCGAGGCGGCGGATCGGCGTCATGAGCAGTCGGTCGAAGTACCCATCCCGGATATCCAGGACCAGCGCCGACGCACGCGAGATCCCGGTGACCGCGAAGATGATGGCGACGGGCAGCTGGAACGCACGGAAGTCGGACACTCTTCCGGTGGCTTCTGCCGTCTTCTCCAGCGCTCCGATGTTCACGAAGTAGAAGAAGACGGGAATCGCGAGCGCCGGGATCATGAACTCCGGCTCCCGCGGCACAGCACGCAAGGCACGCCCGGCGATCGCGCCACAGTCGCGCCAGAAGCCCGCAGGCTTCGCCGACGTCGGCGCGGTCTGCGTGCGGCCGGGCATCGTGGAGCCGGTGACCGTGGGCGCGCTCATTCGGTGGTCTCCTCGTCAGCTTCGTCGCGCCCGATGTGAGCACCGGTGAGCTCGAGGAACACGTCATCGAGCGTCGGTGTGCGCATCGTGAGGTTCTGCACGACCACGCCACACCCTTCCAGGGCCACTGCAACCGCGCTGAGCATCGTCGAGGCGTTGGGGGTGACGATCGTGAGCTCGTCGCCGTGACGCTCGACGCGCTCGACACCGGCAATGCGCTCTAGCTCGGCGCTGGCCTGCTCGCCGGTGCCGGGACTCACCACCGCC
This sequence comes from Acidimicrobiia bacterium, assembly GCA_009694295.1. Classification (GTDB taxonomy): domain Bacteria; phylum Actinomycetota; class Acidimicrobiia; order IMCC26256; family PALSA-555; genus SHVJ01. Next base: position 24,961 of record SHVJ01000011.1, on the reverse strand, counting down.
ACGATCACATCGGACCCGAGTGCTTGCTTGAGGTCCGACGGCTTGCCCTCAGCGATGATCTTGCCGTGGTCGATGATGCCGACACGGTCCGCGAGCGAATCAGCTTCTTCGAGGTACTGCGTCGTGAGGAAGATGGTCATCCCATCCTCGTGAAGTCGACGCACCTCCTCCCACACGCGCGCCCGACTGGCCGGGTCGAGACCGGTGGTGGGCTCGTCGAGAAACAGGATCATGGGGCGGTGTACGAGTGCCGCGCCGAGGTCGAGCCGACGGCGCATGCCTCCGGAATAGGTCTTGATGCGATGGTCGAGCGCGTCCCCGATGTCGATCATCGCTGACACCGCTTTGACCCGCTCGTCGATCTCCGCGTTCGAGAGTCCGTACAGCCGACCCTGGAGCACGAGCAGCTCGGTGCCGGTCTGGTTCGGATCGAGCGACGCCTCTTGCAGCGCGGCACCGATCCGCAGCCGTACCTCCTTGGGCTCGCGGACCACGTCGTAGCCCGCCACGCGCGCAGTTCCACCGGTCGGCGTGATGAGCGTGCACAGCACCTTCAACATCGTGGACTTCCCGGCGCCGTTCGGACCTAGGAACCCGTAGATCTCGCCGGGCGGCACGTTGAGGTTCACGCCGTCGACGGCGCGCGTGTTCCCGAACGTTCGCTCGAGTCCTTCCACGACGATCGCGTCGGTCACGCTGCTATCTCCCTGCCAGGGCGGGCTCACGCGGACCATCCGACGAAGGCACCGTCGGCTGTTCACGCGTGGACAGGCCCAGGTAGTACCAGATCGCCGCGGACCACATCGCCGTGGCACCGGCGATGTGGAAACCCACGAGCACCGCAGGGATGTCGTTGAAGTACTGAATGTACCCGATCGCGCCTTGCACCAGGATCACACCGAACAGCACGCCGAGCCGTTGCTGCACGCCGACTGGTGCCTGCGTTCGACGGAGCAAGACGAAGGTGAGGAGCGTCACGAAGATCAACGCGATCACGAACGCGCCATGGAGGCGGGCAACCTCTGGGAGATCGAAGGTGAATCGCTTCGCCTCTTCGTCGCCACCATGCGGACCCGTGGCCGTGACGACGGTTCCCGCGACGACGACACCCGCCGCGGCGGCCAGCAGGACCCGTCCTGCTGAGCGCACCTGCGACTCGACCACCAAGTGAGCCGGCCCTTCGGGTTGCGCGGCTCGGCGATGCAACACGATGGCGTTCGTGAGCAGCGCCAGCGAGAGGAGGAAGTGGGCCATGACGAGCGGCGGCTGGAGCTCGAAGATCACCACAAGGCCGCCGAGCAGCGCCTGCCCGAAGACTCCGGCCACCAGTCCCAGCGAGAGTCGCGTGAGGTCGCGACGCTTCGGCTCCCTTCGCAACGAGCCGAGGACGCACACGATCACTGCGAGGGACACCAACCCCGTAAACAACCGGTTGACGAATTCGATGACGGCGTGTCCGTTGTAGGCACCGTGTTCCTTCAAGGTGCTGCACGTCGGCCAATCGGGGCACCCGAGCCCCGAACCACTGAGCCGAACGGCTCCTCCCGTCACGATGATGATCGCCAACAAGAACGTCGCGATCAGGGTGATGCGCTGATACGAGCGCGGACTGAGCGTGGGGGTTCGGAGCAGCATCGGCGGGCGATCGTACGCCCTGTGAGAGGGACCTCCCGATCCGGGCACTGATCAGGCGAACGATCTGGGCATCGGTACGCTCAGAGCGCCATGAGCATCCCAACGCCCTCTCCGCGATCGACACGCCGCACAGAGCAACGCCGCCGGGCTCGGCGTCGTACCGTGATCAGCGGCTCCGTCCTTGCCGTGGTCGTGGTCGCCGCGGTGGCTGCACTCGCGCTCTCCGGGTCAGACGGTTCAGACGTGAGCGCGACGCCACGAACGCCAAAGGCCACGACGACCACGCTGCCGCCGACGACGACAACGACCCGCGATCCTCGACGCGGGAACGGCACTGCGGTCACGTTCGCGTTTGCCGGCGACATGCACTTCGAGGGCGTGCTGCGCACGAAGCTTGCGAGCGACCCCGGCGGGATGTTCGCCCCGATCGCGCCCGTGCTGTCCAGTGTCGATATCGCCGTCGTGAACCTGGAGTCGGCGATCACCGAGCAGAACACGATCATCCCGAAGGAATTCAACTTCCGAGCTCCAGCCACAGCGCTCGTGGCGCTACAAGCTGCCGGCGTCGATGTGATCAACGAGGCGAACAACCACAGCATCGACTTCGGACCCGAGGGGCTCGCCGACACACTCGCGGCGCGTGCTGCGAGCACCGTGCCCGTCATCGGGGTCGGCGCCAATGCCGCCGACGCCTTCGCCCCGTACCGCACGGAGGTGCGCGGCCAGCGGATCGCCATCTTCGGCGCAACCGACGTGATGGGTGAGGAATACGTCACCGCTTGGACCGCGACCGACGCGCAACCTGGCGTGGCGTCTACGAAGTACGAGTCGGAGGCGCGCATGGTCGCCGGCATCCAAGCGGTGCGGCCCGAGGTCGACACCATCGTGGTGTTCCTCCATTGGGGCGTCGAGCGGATCGGCTGCGCCACCGATCGGCAGAAGGCGCTCGCCGCGTCGCTCGTCGCGGCTGGCGCCGACATCGTGGTGGGATCGCACGCGCACATCCTCGAAGGCGGTGGACGTCTCGGCACCGCGTTCGTCGGCTACGGGCTCGGCAACTTCGCCTTCTACAACGAGTCGGGCGAGTACGGACGCACCGGCGTGCTCAAGGTCACGATCACCGGCCGCGACACCGACTCGTACGAATGGGTCCCCGCCCGCATCCGCGGCGGCATCCCCACCCCGTATGCACCAGGCGCCGAATACGACGCCGAAGTCGCCCACTGGAACGAACTCCGCGCCTGTACCGATCTACTCCCCTAGTCGCTTCGATGCCGCCAGTTTCGACATCGGGATAGCGTCTCGACCGTGACCCTTCATTACGACGAGTTCGGGTTGTTCCACGAGAACGCGCAGGAGTTCGGGCTGCCCTTCGACGGCCCACCCGACGTCCGACGTGTCGAAGTGCCCGTGGCCGACGACCGCAATGTGAGCGCGCTGGTGTGGGGCTCGGCGCCGCCCGAGATCGTGTTGCTCCACGGGGGCGCGCAGAACGCGCACACGTGGGACACGGTTGCGATGGCGATGGGGCGTCCGCTGGTTGCGGTCGATCTCCCCGGGCACGGTCACTCCGACCACCGTGACGACGGGCCCTTCGGTCCGCGCCAGAACGCGGCCGATGTTGCGGTCGCGCTGCGCACACTTGCGCCCGACGCCGGAATGGTCGTGGGCATGAGCCTTGGGGGCCTCACCTCGATCGCCCTGGCCACGCACGCACCCGAGCTCGTGCGCAAGCTCGCGCTCATCGACGTGACCCCCGGAGTGGATCGCGACAAGGCCGCGCCCATCGCTCAGTTCATCGCCGGTCCCGACTCGTTCGAGAGCCTCGACGAGATCCTGGCGCGCACGATCGAGTTCAACCCGACGCGGAGCGTTTCATCACTACGTCGCGGCGTGCTCCACAACGCGATCGAGCGCGACGACGGGCGCTGGGTCTGGCGCTACCAGCGGCCTCGCATCCTCGAGGAGACCGAGATGGAGATCCCGGCCGACTTCGCGATGCTGTGGGACGACGTCGGTCAGATCGAGGTGCCGATCGTGCTCGTGCGCGGCGCGGCCCAAGGCACGGTCGTCGACGACGATGACGAGGCCGAGCTTCGCCGCCGCCAACCGAACGCGCGGGTCGAACTCGTTGATGGCGCGGGGCACAGCATCCAAGGCGATCGACCGATCGAACTCGCGCACCTGCTCGACGACTTCCTCACCAGCTGACTGATCTGAATGACCAGCCTTCCCTCCATCGGCGATCCCGACGCCTTCGTTCGGACTCGAGAGTCTTGGCACTGCCTCGCGGAGCACGTCCTGGCGCGAGCTCGGTACGACGCCACCGGTCGCATCGGCCTCCAAGTGACTCCCGGCGGCTTCGGAACACCTCCGTTCGATCGTGACGGCGTGAACGAAACGTTGCACGTTGTCGGAACTGACCTGCGGATCGTTCGGGGCGATGTGACGGAAACGCATTAATTGACGACGGTTGGCGATGCAGCCGCAGCAGCGGGAATCGAGCCCGGTGCACCGGCGAACGTGTTCGCGCCGGTGACACGCCTGGAACCGGAAGCGCCACTGAAGGTGGATGCGAACGCGGCGGACGTCCTGGCGAACTGGTTCGAGATCGGCTGGTCGGTGCTCGGCGACCTTCAACAGCACGCAGGCGAAGGGGCGGCCCCGTCGACATTGACGCTGTGGCCGGAGCACTTCGACGCGGCGATCGAGCTCGGGAGCGAGGAGCTCGGCACACGCGGCACGTTCGGGGTGTCACCTGGCGATGAGCAGCACCCGGAGCCGTACTTGTACGTGACGCATTGGGCGGACGTACCCGAAGCCGACTACTGGAACGACACCGTTTTCGCCGGCGCGAGTCTGCCCTACGCGGCCGTGGCCACAGCCACGAGCGCGCACGGGACCATGCTGGAGTTCTTCCGCTCCGGCTTGGCGCTCCTCAGCGCTCCGGCCTGAGCCGGGTCACCGGTTCGGACCTCTCCGACACATCGAGATCGATCGGTACCACCACACCGTCGGCCCACGCGCGCTGCTGATCGGCGAAATGCGGATCACCAGCGGTACCTGAAGCTCCAAGCGGCACGACCCAGGAGCTCGACCGTCGACCATCCAGGTCGAACACGTAGCGCGCGACCGACGCGGTCGTCACACCGAATCCCGTCCCGGCTGGGTGCGCCGCGCTGAACACGGTGTCCCACTCCCCACCCATCTCGACACCAGGCGGATCGAGTGCACCATCGGTCTCGGGATGCACCGCCGAGAGCGGATGGCGGGGCGAGCACACATGGAGCGCTCCCCATCTCCAGGCCGCAGGTTCGTCACCGAACACGGTGCGCAGCACACCCACACCGTCGCTGAGCGCCATCGCCAACACGTCGTCCCAGGTCTGGTCGGCGCGCAACAGGAGGCGGTCGTCGCGGGCCAACAACGGCGTGAGTAGCGGCCACAGTCGCATCTCGAGTGGCGCGAATGTGGCGGTCGGCTCACCGGTGATCGGTGCCCGCAGTGTGGCGAGACGGGGATCGTGAGCGATGACGCGCCCGACCGCATCACGCACGACCATGTAGACAGCGGCCGCGACCGAGTCGACGCTCATCACCCGGTCCCATGCCCGGAGCGCTTCGAGGGCGAGGAGCTCCCATTCGTCAGCCCCTTCGAGGTGGCTCAAGCGATCGACCCACACGTCCGCGGGCAGGGAGCGACGGTCGCGATGCACGTCGGCCATCGCAGCCGCATCAGCGCCGGAGATGGTGTCGAGCCGCTTGTGCAGACGGATCGCGCGATCCGGCCGCGCGTAGTCCAACCCGAGATAGTGCGGATAGTCATCGCCCACGATCCGCTGGTTGGCGGTCACGATGAGGCCATCGTCGGGGTTCTTCGCTCGCGGAAGCGAGTCATACGGCACGACGTCGCGCCACTCGTGATCGTCGGTCCAACCGGGGACCGGACCCCACGCGTTCGCCCGAGCACGCACCGGGATGCGGCCGATCGTGCGGTACGCGATGTTGCCGGCGGTGTCCGCACTCACGAGATTGTTCGCAGGGTCAACCCACGCGCGCATGATCACATCGAGCCCGTCGACGTCGGTAGCGCGCAACATCGGCGCGAGCACTGAGAGCCCTGGACTCGGCTCGACCAACGCGGTCGAACGTAACGCGACGGCATGGCCCTGCGCCGGATCGCCGAACACGACCGGACCGTGTCGGGTCTCGAAGCAGTCGATCACCACCTCGTCGTCACCGCGAACGACAATCGTCTCGGTGTGATGCGCCGGAGCAAGCCAACCTCCAGGTGTTTCGTACTCGAGTGAGTCGTCGCCGCGGAAGCGCTCGACGTAGAGATCCTGGTAGTCGCCGTTCGCGTTGGTGACACCCCAGGCGACGTGCTCGGTCTGCCCGAAGTGCGGCAAGCCCGGTACGCCCACGAACGCGAGACCGAACGCGTCGAACTCGGGGCACGCGAGCCGGCACTGGTAATAGACGCCAGGTGCCTCCACCAACCGATGTGGATCGCCCGCGAGCAACGGGAGCCCGGAATCGGTGCGTGAACCGGAGACGACCCAGGCGTTGCTTCCGTGCGCGGTCTCCACGAGCGCAGCCGTCGCCGACGTGACCGGGTCGAGTCCGTTCGGATCGCGCGGCGCTGCCCGCCACCACGAGCCGGGCGGCACGATCAACGGCACGTCGCTGGCGTCGTTGCCTTCGAGACGGGCCGCGGCCTCGCCGCCGAGCACTACTGCGAGCCGGCCTCGCCAGAGCTTGCGTTGCCAGTTGGCGAAAGCGACATGCCGAACGAGGAAGACCGCGCAGCAGTCCCATGGCGACCACGGCTCCGGCACGATTTCCGCGACGCGCACATCCGGCGCAAGTGGCGCGCCAGTACCGAGGAATGCGTTGACGCCAGCAGCAAATGCGATCAACGGCTCCTGTGCCTCCGGGGTCAACGCATCGAACTCGCGGTGAGCCGCCGCACCGAGTCCGCAGCGGCGCGCGAACACGTCGAACCCGAGCGCACCACGCCCGGCAACCTCGGCCCAGCGTCCGTATGCCCGGCGGCGGTCGTACTCGAGCTGGCCCAGGCGGTCCTCGGCTTGCACGAAACCTTGGCCCACAAAGGCGTCGCGGCCGGTCGTGGCCCGGACATGCGGGATACCCCACACGTCCCGGTGGATGACGACCTCGCCATCGAGACCGGCGACCTCAACCTCCACCACGTGCGCACGCTACGCCGCGAACGCCGCGCGCTCAGCGACATTCACCCGGCGTGCGACCATCGCGGGGTGCACGAGGATCTGATCCGCTCCGCACGACGACGCATCCGTCTCGTCACCGCGGGTGGACTGCTCGTGCTGGTCCTCACCATGAGCGCGATCGTGTTCCCGGTTGCCTGGATCCTTGGTGCGGTCTCCAACCCGCTCGACACCGGGCTCGGCTACGGCTGGGGCCTCGCGGAATGGGCAGGCTGGATCAGCTTGGCGTTCGGCGTGGTCGTCGCCGGCGGCACCTTCGCGTATTCCTTGTTCCACGCCGAAGCGCGTGTCCTCGACTTCGTGCGCGCCTGGCCAGGCCCGCGCGCCGCACCCAAACCCCCGCCACGCATGCCGGAGGACGCGGTGGAACGCGCCGAGAAGCTGCTTCTTGGTCTCGGGCTCGCGTCGGGCGTGCACGCTCCCCGAGTGGCGGTAGTCATCGACGACGCTCCGAACTGCCTGACGGTCGGGCGGCGACCCGAGACCGCGTGGATCGTCGTCACCACCGGGTTGCTCGATGTGCTCCCCAAGCGCGAGCTCGAAGCGGTGCTCGCGTACGAGATCGGCCGCGTCGTCGAGCTCGAAGTCTCGCTCGACACGGTCGTCTACGCGCTCACGTCGCGAACGTTCGAGCTTTGGGCCGCCGCCTTCGCCGACCTTGATCACGTGTCACTGCTGCTCGCGCCGCTCGGACTCGTCTCCTTGCCGTTCGTCGCCGTGTGCGCAGTGCTCCGTGCCGGAGTCTTGCGGAGCCGGGCGCGCCTGGCCGACGGTCTGGCGATCCGCTATTGCCGCAACCCGGTCGCGCTTGCTCAAGCGCTTCGGCGCATCCTCGAGGATCCACGCGACGTCCGGCGCGGCGATCCAGCCAACGCCCATCTGTGGCTCGAGTACCCACACACCCGGGCGTCGAAGCTCTTCCTCCGCACGCATCGGATCCTGCCGCGTCGCGTCAAGCGGCTCGAGCGAGGCGCTGGCCTTCGGTAACGCCGACCGTCAGGCGTGAAGCGCGCCGATGACCACATCGAGCGGCGCGTGATCGGCTGAGTGCGCATCGAGGTGCTCATACCGCACCTGATTGCCGGGCCCGACCACGAACGTCGCGCCGAGCTGCGTGACCCGTCGACCGGCTCGATGCACTCGGTGTCCGGCCCGATGGGCGCGTCGGGTACCAGCCCAGCTCCGCGGGTTCAGGACGAGCTTGAAGAAGTTGACCTTCTGCACACTTGCGGCGTGCGCTGCGCGCCCGTCGTCATCGACGAGCACCGGGAACGGCACCTTCTCCTCTTCGACAAAAGCCGCCGCATACCGGCGGTTCCCTGTGCCCACGGCAACAACCTCGCCGTGCTGCGCCGTGATGTCGGCGTAGCGCTCCCGAAGGTCGGTGGCGTGCTCACGGCAGAGCAGACAGCCGAAGTGGCGAAGGAACACCAGCACAACCGGCTTGTCGGCCCAGAGGTCGCCCATACGGCGCACGTCGCCGTTCGCGTCCTCAAGCTCGACTTCGCCGAGCGCTTGCACATCCATCATCGACCACCTTCGTCGATGTCATCTTCGCGCGCCCGCAACTCGCGTTCACGCAGCTCGAGCTCTCGACGACGAAGCTCTTCTTCTCGGCGGTTCAGCTCGGTCTCCCACACATCCAGGTGATCAGGAGTCGCGGCCTACCCTTCGGATGACTTTTCCGCCTGCTCGCGCTCCCAATCCTGGAGCTTGCGGTCGAGCTCGGCCGACTGGCGATCGGTGATCTCGAGCGACGCGCCAGAGCGCGGATGGTCCTCCAAGCCGAGGGGGCCTGGTCGCGAGTAGTCGGTGGAACCTGGTCGCCATCCGGCCCGCTCCGGCCGACCGATGATCAGCCACGCCAACGCGCCGATGTCGGGAAGGATGAGGACGAGGATCAGCCACATGCCCTTCGGGAGATTGCGGCACGACGCGGCATCAGTCGAGATGCAGTCGAAGATCGCCCACACCCAGAACAGGAACAGGACGAGGCCGACGAGTCCTTCTGCGGCCAGCATTCGCAGCCCCTTCCCCCGTCCGACGGTGGCGGAAGTGTACGCACGAGGAGCCCAGATGTCGTGGGCCGATCAGTCGATCCGTGGAACAATGACGCCATGACGACCACCACCAAACTCACGCGGATGGACGAGTCGACGGCTGAGCAGTGGGCAGCCATCGGCAAGGAGACAATGGACAACCAGGGCCGGGTGGCCGACGGTGTCCTGGCCTTGTTGCGCTCCCTTGCCGACATCACCGACGGGTTCGCGGTCGATCAGCTCACGCACTGCCTCCAGACAGCGATGCTGGCCGAGCGCGCGGGCGCCAACGACGAGATGGTCGTCGCCTCGCTCTGCCACGACATCGGCAAGGCCGTCAGCGTGCCGAACCACCCGAAGATCGCCGCCGAGATCCTCAAGTCCTACGTGAGCGACGACTTGTACCAGGTGATTCGCGCCCACCAGGACTTTCAGGGCCGGCACTACTACCACCACTTCGGCGGCGACCCGAACGCGCGTGAGCAGTACCGCGGGGAGCCCTGGTTCGACCTCGCGGCCCAATTCGCCGACGAGTGGGATCAGATCGCGTTTGATCCCACCTATGACACGTTGCCGCTCGAGCACTTCGAGCCGCGCGTTCGCGAGATCTTCGGAAACCCCAAGTCGCTGTGACGCCGGCGCGCCTCGCGCCGTTTCCCGAGGACTAGACCCGCGCCCTCGCCGTCGTGGCGCACCCTGACGACCTCGAGTACGGCGCCGCCAGTGCGATCGCGCGGTGGACGTCCGAAGGAAAGGTCGTGTCGTACCTGCTCGTCACCCGCGGCGAGGCTGGCATCGACACCATGGCGCCCGAAGCGACCGGTGCGGTCAGAGCAGAAGAAGAGCGGCGCAGCGCCGCGGTCGTGGGTGTCGAGGTCGTCGAGTTCCTCGACGGTCATCGCGACGGAGTGATCGAGTACGGCATCCCCTTGCGGCGCGACCTCGCAGCGGCCTTCCGCCGTCACCGACCCGACATCATCCTGACTGCGAACTATCGCGACACCTGGCCCGGCGGTTGGCTGAACATGGCCGACCATCGCCACGTCGGCCTCGCAATCCTCGACGCCGCACGCGACGCGGCCAATCGCTGGGTCTTCACCGAGCTGCTCGATGCCGGGCTTGAGCCGTGGTCTGGCATCCACCACGTGGCGTTCAATGCATCGCCGAACGCAACGCACGCGGTCGATGTGACGGGATACCTCGACCGCGGCATCGCGTCGCTCGCAGAGCACCGCGTCTACTTGGACGGCCTCGGCGACGGTACGAGCGACCCCGACCAGATCCTGCGCGGTGCGGCCGAAGTCGCGGGCGCACGCTTCGGCGTGGACCACGCAGTCGAGTTCGAGGTGTTACCGATCTAGTCGGGCCACCACTAGGTTGCACACGCGACCGCGAACGATACGAGCGCATCTACGAGCGCCGCGGTATCTGCTGTGAAGCCCGGGCCGTCGAAGTCGCGCCAATGTGGCCCCATCCCCCGGACCCGCGGTGGCAACTCGAGTTGCACACCCCCACCACGCGTGCGATTTACGGGATTGCGCGCGTCAAGACCGCGGAGATCAGCCGGGATCGCCTCTAGGTCGTCGATGATCTCGTACTCGGGGAGGCCCTGGCGCAGCGCGATCGACAGCTGGTCAGCCAGGGCGCGCGCCTCACCACCGACCAGCACCGACGTCCACAATCCGGCCCGACCGAAGCCGTGCAACGAGATGACGATGTCGCAATGCTCGACCACGCGTTGGAGCCGAGGTGAAGCATCGGGATCGAACCGATGCGACGGTAGGTGCCATGCCCCATCGATGGGCTGCACAACGGCGTACCACGACGCTTCTGCCCGTGATGCGGCTGCCTCCGCGATCTCGGCTGTCGCTTCCTCGAGCCCGCCGTGCAACGCGAGGAACCCGACGCGCGAGCGCAACGCGACGTGCTCTTCGACCCCAGGCGACGAAAGCAGCTCCGCGAACACGCGCTGGCACCCTATAAGTCCGAGTCCACCCGTCTTGTGACCTGAGTAGGACAGCGCCCGCTGGCGCCTGGCATCCTCTCCGGGTGCGGCGTGGCGGGCTTCTTGGACTGGTCGCCGCCACGACTCTCGCGATCACCGCCTGCAGCGGCGGTGGCGGGCAGCTCGCCGGTATCAACACCGAGACCGACTCGACGACCACCACCATCCCGAGCACTGCGAGCACGACCACAACACCGCCAACGGTCGACTCGCTCTCGACAACGACACCGTCCGCAACCGCGACCCCAGCGGCATCCACTGAACCGATCCCGATCGAAGAGGTGGCTGGGCCCAAGACCGCCGAGGCAACCGCGAAGACGATCGTCCGCGTCGAGCGCGGGCTGCGTGGATCGAACCGCGATGCCGCGCGCCTCGAGAAGCTCGGGCGCAAGCAGCAGCTCGCGTACCGCGCGCTCGCCTCGCACCCGAACTGGGTGCCAACCGTGCTCGAAGCGGTCCCTGGTGATCTCGCCGTCGCGGTGCAGGCGACCATTGACGCGGGGGCCGCCCTCAACGGATTGACCGGCAGCGTGTCGGCGCCGGTGGGCTTCCCTGACTGGCAGATCCTCACTCCCGAGCCGCCCGAGATGCTCCGGGCGTACTACGCAGAGGGCGAGCAGACCTACGGGGTCCCGTGGCAGTACCTCGCCGCGATCCATCTCTCCGAGACTCGGATGGGACGCATCCACGGCAACAGCACCGCCGGCGCGCAGGGGCCGATGCAGTTCATCCAGAGCACGTGGGATGCCTTCGGCCAGGGCGACATCAACAGCAACCACGACGCGATCATCGCGGCAGCCCACTACCTCCAGTCGAATGACGCGGCCACCGACATCGACAACGCGTTGTTCCGGTACAACAACGACGAACGCTACGTCGCGGCAATCAAGGCGTACGCCAGCGTGATGGCGGCCGACCCCGGCGCGTACGACGGCTACTACCACTGGCAGGTGTTCTACGCGAGCGCCGACGGTACGTTCCTCTTGCCCGAGGGTTGGACCTCCTCCTGATGATGCGCCTCATGCGTATCGCACTCGTGTGCGCGGTCGTGCTCGGGATGTCCAGCACGCCCGCAGTCGGCATCACCAATGGAACCCCCGCCGAACCCGGCAAATACCCGTTTGTCGTCGCGCTCGTCGAGCCGGGCTACGCGGCCATCGACAGCCAGTTCTGTGGCGGCTCGCTCATCAGCTCGGAATGGGTGCTCACGGCCGCGCATTGCGTCACCCGAAAGGGTGGCCGACCGATGCGCGCCGACCGCATCGACACGCTCATCGGACGGACCCGCCTCTCACGACGAGGTGGTGAACGAATCGCGGTACGCGACGTGGTCGTCGCGCCCGGCAAGCTCGACCTCGCGCTGCTGCGGCTGGCGGGGCCTTCGGCCGTTGTACCGGCGCTGTTGCCTGGTCGGGACGACAGCGCGTTCACCGTCGCAGGCACCACGGCGACTGTGATCGGGTGGGGCGACACCGTGAACGTCGACGAAGAGGATCCCGATGCCGACGGGCTGCCCGCCGACGATCTGCTTGTCGCCACGGTGCCCTTCGTGCCCCAGACTCGATGCGAGCGGGTCATGGCCATCGACCACAACGCGTTCGGGGTCGCGACCGAGCTGTGTGCCGGGAACATCCGCAGCGGCGGTGCCGACGCGTGCACCGGCGACAGCGGTGGCCCGTTGCTCGTCGGGACCCGGTTCGGGTGGGTAGAGGTCGGCGTCGTCGCTTGGGGCGATGGCTGCGGGTTACCCCACAGCCCCGGCGTGTACACCCGCGTTGCGACTGCATCGCACTGGATCGCGTCGACGGTGTCTAGGTGACTCCGGCAGGCGACAAGTAACCTGGCTCGCCATGTGGTGGCGGCGCTCAGACGGCGTGCTCGTACGCGACGTGCCGGCGACTCGACGCGTCATGCCGTATCTCATGCGTGGACGAAATGAGTCTGCGGTGTACTTCGAAACGGACTGCGATCTTCAGAAGTCCGATGCGTTCATACGCTCGTGGAATGAAGCCAACCCCAGTCGACAGGTCGACATGTTTCACCTCGCCGTTTGGGCACTGAGCGACGCGCTCCAGCGGAATCCCACCGTCGATCGGTTCGTCAAGGGCGGGCGGCTCTACCAGCGCAAGGGCGTCTGGTTCTCGTACGTGGTCAAGACCAAGCTCGAGACCGGTGCGCCGTTCGTGGTGATCAAACGGCGGTTCGACCTCGACACCACCTTCGGCGACATGGTCGCTGGCATGCACGCCGAGCAGGTCAAGGTGCTCTCCGGCGAGATGAAGACGATCGATCGCGAGATCGGCGTGCTCATGATCTTCCCTGGGTTCATCCGCCGCTTCTTGATGGCATGCGTTCGCGGCCTCGACAACTGCGGGATGCTTCCGCGCGGCTACATCGAGAAGGACCCGATGTACACCTCGGCCTTCTTCGCCAACATGGCGAGCTTCGGCATGCCTGCGGTGTACCACCACCTCTACGAGTACGGCACCGCGGTCATCTTCTGCTCCGTCGGCCGCCCCACCATCGTCGAGGGGAGTCCCCGCAGCGGGCCAGATCGACGTCGTAAGATGAACCTCAAGTTCACCTTCGACGAGCGCGCAGAAGATGGGCTCGTCGCCTGGTTCACGATCCGCCGCCTCAGGCAGGTCCTCGAGGATCCCGAAGGTTCGGGCGTGATGGTCGAGCCCCGGCCGTAGACACCGTCGACCGCACTACACCACCCGCCCCCGCAGCGGCCGCGACCGTAGACTTGCCGTCTTGAGTTACTTCTCCGACCGTCTCGACGCGTTCCCGCGTATCGAGCCATACCGGATGGCCAAGGCTGCCGGGTACTGGCCGTATTACAAGTCGGTCGAGTCGGCCTCCACGCCACGCATCACCATCGAGGGTCGCGAGGCAATCAACTTCGGCTCGAACAACTATCTGAGCCTCTCGTATCACCCGAAGGTGATCGAAGCCACGATCGAGGCCACGCGCCACTTCGGAAGTGGCGTGACGGGCAGCCGACTCTTGAATGGCACGCTCACGCTTCACAAGGAACTCGAGGGCGAACTGGCCGACTTCTACGGGCGCGAGGCTGCGCTCGTGTTCGCCACGGGCTACGTGGCCAACATGAGCGCCATCGCTGGCTATCTGACGCGCCGCGACTTCGCCATCGTCGACAAGGAGATCCACAATTCCTTGCTCACCGGCGTGAAGCTCGCCGGCGCCGGCATGAAGCGCTTCCGACACAACGACCTCGCGCATCTCGAGAAGGTGTTGCAGTCGCTCCCCGCCGAAGCCGGGAAGGGACTTATCGTCGATGGCGTCTACTCAATGGGTGGCGACACCGCACCACTCGCCGAGATGGTGGAGCTTTGCCGAAAGTTCCCGAACACGTTCATCCTCGACGACGAAGCACACGGTCTCGGCGTGCTCGGTGAGCTCGGGCGTGGCGCTGCCGAGCAATATGGCGTTGTCAACGAAGTTGACCTCGTGACGATCACGTTCTCGAAGACGCTCGGATCGTGCGGCGGTGCGATCATCGGCTCGGAAGCTGCCGTAGAACTCATGCAGCTCACGTCGGACATGCTCATCTTCACGGCGTCGAACACACCGGGTTCGGTCGCCGCAGCACTCGCTGCGCTGCGCATCCTTCGCGCGGAGCCCGAACGCCCGGCACGCCTGCGTACCGCGGTGGCGGACTTCCTCGGGATGCTCAACGAGCGTGGTGTTCCCACCAACCCGGCAGAGAGCGCGATCGTCACGATCCCGCTGCGCAAGGACAACGAGGTCGACACTGTGCTGCTTGCCCTCGACCTCCTCGATCATAGCGTCTTCGTGAACCCCGTCATCCCACCTGCGGTCACCAAGGAGATGGGACTCATCCGCTTGAGTCTCATGGTCGACCACGACACCGCGATACTCCGGGAAGCGGCCGACACTCTCTCAAAGGTCATGGCCGACCACGACCAAATCTAAGGTCGCGCTAGGTTTCTGACGGTTTCGAAGCGCTTCTCCCAGGCGTTATGACGGAGCTTCGCGTCCTGGATGAACGGCGAGAACCCGATCAGCTTCAACACCACGTTGTTGAACACGCGGGCGACGCCCTTGAGCGGACGCTTGAAGTCGACGAACAGCACCACTCGCGTGCCGTCGCTGTCGTTCCACGCTTCGTGTTCGAACGTGTCGTCGAACACCAAGCTCTTGCCCTCGGCCCACGGCCGCACGTCGTTGCCGACACGGATCCGGCAGCCGCCTGGCGCGCCTGGGACGATGAGACCGAGGTGGTACCGCAGCACACCTTTGTACGGCCCACCGTGGGGCGGGATGTGCTTGCCCGGCGACAAGATCGAGAACATCGCCGATGTGCAGTCCGGGATCTTCGCGAGCGCACTCGCCGTCTTCGGGCAGCGCTTGAGGTTGGTGTCGACCGTGAAGCCGTAGGCGAAGAACCAGAACGTCTTCCATCGATCGTCGTCGGTGATCGAGTACTGGTCGGTGGAGATGTCCTGGAAGTTGGGGAGGTCGTCGTGGTACTGGAGGACGTCGTCGAGCTCGTTGCGGATGTTCGAGACTTCGGCCTCGATCTCCGCGATCCACGGGAAATCGGATTGGTCGAAGAAGGTGTGATCCCCCACGAGGGAGCGGCGCCCGAAGTACCCGTCGATGCGGCGGATGAGCTTCTCGCCGATGCGATTGGCCACATCGACAGCGCGTGCGCGAAAACCCTGGATGGGCATCGACTTCCCCTCCTGACGGACGCTCAGGCTACCGGCCGAGCGCTCTCGCCGAGGAATGAGCGTGCCACCTCGCGGTCGACGACTCGCCGCATCGGCGGGAGGGCATCGAGCAAGACCTGGCGATAGCCCGAAGCAGCCAGTCGGCGATCGAACACCGCCACCACCCCTCGGTCGTCGCGGGTTCGCACCAGTCGTCCCGCACCCTGCGCGAGCACCAGCGCAGCTGCGGGGAGGTCGACGTCGCGAAACCCGTTCCCGCCGGCGCGTTCCGCAACCTCACGGCGGGCCTGCTCCAGCGGCTCGTCGGGTCGCGCAAAGGGCAACCGGTCGATGACGACGAGCACGCATGAGGGGCCAGGGATGTCGAGTCCCATCCAGAACGCGCGCGTGGCAACCAGACACGACGTTTCGTCGGCAGCGAACTGCTGGATGAGGCGAGCCGCCGGTTCGTCGCCCTGCACGAGCACCAGGTGCGATGTCGCCTCGCGCAACACCTCTTTGAACGCGTGGACCACGCGCCACGACGTGCACAACACCAGCGCCCGTCCTCCGGCGGCGGCCACAAGTTCGCAGAGCTCCTTTGCCGCGGCGTCGGCCCAGTCGGCGCTGCGTACATCGGGGAGATGCGTCGGGACGTAGAGCATCGCCTGATTGCGATGATCGAACGGAGAGTCGACCCGGAGCGCCTCGTAGCCGAGACCCGGACCGTCGGACCCGAAACCCGTGTCATCGTCGTCCGCGCGCTCGCCACCGACTGGCGCGCTCGGGTCGAGCCCCAAACCGCGCGCAAGTGGCTCGAACCGCGTTCCCGGTCCGAGTGTGGCTGAGACGAGCACCGTCGGAACCTTCGAGAAGAGCACCGGCGCAAGGCGAGGACCGATCGTGATGGGTGCGAGGCGGAGCACGCGCCGCTCGTTCCCCTCAACCCACACCACTTCACTCTCCCCGGGCGCTTGGAACCGACGGACGGCTTCGAGCCGTGTGCTTGCGAGCCGCACGGCTTGGGCTGCGATGGCACCCCCGCGCTCGCGATCGACCTCGCGCACCGCGGTACCGAGCTGCTCGGAGAGCGACGCGAGCACTTCGGAGATCCGACCTTCCGTGGGATCGACGCGGCCCTCGAGCTCGTCCAGCGCGTCGCTCACGCGCTCGGCCGAGGCACTGATCGCGTCCACGGTGACCGCAGGCGTCTCGACCCGGCGCAGACGCGCCGCGAGCTGATACAGACCTCCTGCCGAGAGATCAAACCCGAGCGCTCCCGTCGCCGTGCGGTCGAGCGCATGCGCCTCGTCGAAGATCACCACATCGTGTTCCGGGAGCAGGTGACCGTCCGCGGCAAGGTGCGCGCAATAGAGGGCGTGGTTCACCACCAGGACGTCGACGTCCTCGGCTTGCAGTCGCGCCAGCTCCGCGAAGCATTCGGCGCCTTGCTCACATTTCGTGGCGCCGGGACACTCGTTCGCCGCGCACGTCACCATCCGCCACGACGCGGGATCGATGCCGGCAGGCAGATCGTCGACCGCTCCTGAGAGCGAGTCGGAGGCAAACCGCTCGAGCGCGGGCAGATCGCCGAGGAACTGCTCCGACGGGCGTTCGTCGAACAACGCGTTGTCTCCGCGCGTGGCGGCGAGCTTCGCCAAGCAGAGATAGTTGCTGCGCCCCTTGAGCAAAGCCCGGGTGAAGGGCACGCCGGCATGCTCTTCGAGGTGCGGAAGGTCCTTGTGCCAGAGCTGATCTTGGAGGGCCAGCGTCGCCGTCGCGATCACGGTGCGACGGCCAGCAGCAATTGCCGGCGCGAGGTACGCCAGGCTCTTTCCGGAGCCGGTCGGTGCCTCGGCAACGAGGTGATGCCCGTCGGTGATCGCGTCGGACACTGCCGCGGCAAGTTGCTGCTGCCCCGGTCGGTGATCGCCCCCCAACGCAGCGACCGCGCGGTCGAGCACCTCGAGAGCCTGCGTCGCCACGGCCGGAGGCTACGTGCGAATCAGGTGGTTTTTGCGATGTACACGCTGCACGGTGCGCGGTGCGCAACGTCGGAGGCGATGGCACCGAGCACTCGCTTCACGCCCTGCATGCGAGCGTTGCCGACCACGATCATTGTTGCATGGACCCGCCCGGCCTCCGCGCAGATCACCTCGGCGGGCTTGCCGGCGAGCACCGCGGTCGAGCGCTCCAGACCGGGAGGTGAGAGCCGTTGGGCGATGTCGTCCAGGAGCTGCTCGGCCTGGTCGTGCGATGAGATGTGCCAGGCCTCCCCGCTTGTACCTACGTTGAGGTCCTTGGACTTCGTCATCGCCGTCACGAAATGAAGCTTCGCGTCGGTGGCGACGGCGAGCGCCACGGCTTCACGAGCGGCACGTTCTGCGGTGTCGCTGCCGTCGACACCCACGATGATGAGTCCCTTCATGGCCACCTCCATCAGTGGTCTGCGTACTCGATGAAGTCGTACGGGTAGCCGCGCGGGAACGCCGAAGCCCAGGCGAGGGCTTTCCAGTGCTCCTCGTCGAGCTGCCACCCGACCGAACCGAGGTTGTCGTCGAGCTGTTCGAGGTTCCGCGCGCCGATGATCGGTGATGTGACTCCCGGCCGGTTCGTGATCCAGTTGATCGCTACCTGCGCAGAGGATTTCCCGAGATCGTCGGCGACCTTGCGCACAGCTTCCACGATGTTCCACGCGCGATCGTCGAGCTTGTAGGTGAAGGTGATCGGCTCCTCGGCGTCACCACCGCGCGTTCCCTTCGGCAAATCTTCCTCCTTGCGGTACTTGCCGCTGAGAATCCCGCCACAGAGCGGGCTCCACGGCAACACCGCGAGGCTCTCCGATCGGCACAACGGAAGCAACTCGCGTTCGATGTCGCGGGTGATGAGCGAGTACTCGGGCTGCAGCGTGGCAAACGGCGTCAAGCCCTTGCCCTCTGCGATGCCCAGCGACTTGGCGAGCTGCCACGCCGTGTAGTTGCTCGCGCCGAGGTAACAGACCTTCCCTTCGTGGACGAGGTCGTTGAGTGTCGACAACGTCTCGTCGAGCGAGGCCCGGTTGTCCCAGCAGTGCACCTGGTAGAGATCGATCCAATCGGTGTCGAGCCGCCGCAGCGAGGCTTCGACCGCGCGGCGGATGTGACGCCGCGACAAACCGACGTCGTTCGGACCCGGCCCCGATTGGAAACGCACCTTCGTGGCGAGCACTACCTGGTCCCGCTTCCCCTTGAGCGCTCGACCCGTGACCTCTTCGGAAAGGCCGTCGGAGTACACGTTCGCGGTGTCGACGAAGTTGCCGCCGGCATCGAGGAAGCGATCGACCATCGCCTTACTCGTCGCCTCATCGGCCTCCCGACCGAAGGTCATCGCTCCGAGACACAGCTCCGAGACACTGATTCCTGCACCGCCGAGCTGACGCAGCTCCACAACGCCCTCCTGCTCTCTGGTCGCGCTCTCTGGTCGACCGGGTTCTCTGAGCCCAGTCCGGCACCTACCGCTCGCCTGCTCCGAGTCTGAACACACGGCATCATCGCGTACCGTGAAGACTCTTGAAGTCGGCCGAGCCTGCGACTCGTGTCCGCATGCTCTGGCGAGGGTGCACCCGGCGATGCCCACGATGTGGCGCAGGACACCTGTTTCGGCGCTGGTTCGAGATCGTTCCTGACTGCCCCTGCTGCAGTCTGCACTTCGAACGTGAAGCGGGCTACTGGATCGGCGCGATGGCGGTGAACATCGCTGTCACTACCGGGATCTTGGCTTTTGGCTTCGCCACCGCGCTCGCACTGACGATCCCCGACGTGCCGGTAGTTCCGCTCCTGGCGATCTTCGTGCCGCTCGCTCTTCTCCTACCGATCGCGCTGTACCCGCATTCGAAGACCCTCTGGCTCGCGATCGATCGCGGCGTGATGCAGCGACTCGACCGTAATGAACCCGCCGACGAACAGGTCCATCACATCTGAGTCTGGATCAGATGCGTTCGAGCACCACCACCGGGATCTTGCGGTCGGTCTTCTTCTCGTACTCCACGAAGTGGTGAACATCGCGCTTCTGGGCTTCCCAGATGCGGTCGTGCTCCTCGCCTTCAGCCACCCGGGCCCGTGCCGCGAACTCCTCGGTCCCGACCTCGACCGTCACGTCGAGGTTCGCCACGAGGTTGTGGAACCAATCGGGGTTCGTCGGCGCGCCGGCCTTGCTCGCGAAGATGGCGAAGTGGTCGCCGTCGATCCGGTAGGCCAACGGGGCGATGCGCTCTTGGCCGCTCTTGGCGCCAGTGGTGTGCAACAGCAAGAGCTGCGACCCCTCGAAGGGACCTCCCACCTTGCCCTCATTGGCGCGGAATTCGTCGATGATCTTCTGGTTGAAATCGTTGATGTCGGGCATGTGACCTCAAGACGGTAGGGGGACCGCGAAGTATTCCAGACCGATCTAGCCTGCCCGGCCGTGGACTTCCGACGAACCTCCCTCCCTGACCTGGTCGCCGATGTAACGAGCCGTCGCGTGTCTTCACGCGAGCTTGTGGAGCATGCGCTGGCGCGCATCGACGACCTCAACCCTCGCGTCAACGCCTTCGTCGCCCTGGACGGCGATTCGGCTCTCGCCCAAGCCGACGCCATCGACCAACGCGTCGCCCGCGGCGAGACCGTCGGTCCGTTGGCCGGGATCCCGATCGGCGTCAAGGACCTCGAAGACGCGCGTGGCTTTGTCACTTCCTCTGGGTCGGTCACGCACGCACACGACGAGCCTGCTGAACGCGACTCCGTGCTGGTTGCCCGTCTGCGCGACGCCGGCGCCGTGATCGTCGGCAAGACGAACACTCCTGAGTTCGGGTTGAAACCGCAGACCGACAACCCCACGTTCGGCATCACTCGCAATCCATGGGACCTCGAGCGCACGCCCGGCGGCTCGTCGGGCGGCACGTCGGCTGCGCTGGCGTCGGGCATGGTGCCGCTGGCCACCGGGTCCGACGGCGGAGGCTCGATCCGCATCCCGTCGTCGGCGACTGCGATGTCGGGGTTGAAGCCGTCGCTCGGGCGTGTGCCGACGGGCGATCCACGACCGGGAGGGTGGGGTCACCTCTCGACGCGCGGCGTGATGGCGCGCCGCATTCGCGACGTTGCGTACGCGCTCGACGTCGTGGTCGGACCTGATCAGCACGACCTCCGATCGTTGCCGCGCGACTCCACATCCTGGTTCGCGGCCCTGGCGGATCCCCCGCCACCGAAACGAGTGGGGTGGTCACCCGACCTCGGCTACGCGCGCGTCGACTCGGAAGTCCGTGCTGCATGCGTTGCCGCGGCGCAGAAGTTGGCCTCCGCCGGCACCGAAGTGGTCGAACTGGCCACGGTGTTCGACGAGGACCCTGGCCCTTCGATCGGCGCGCTCGTCTCCACCTATACCCGACGCACGATCGAGCCGTTCCGCGACACGCCGTTCTGGTCGCAGCTCGATCCGCTCGTCGTGATCGCGGCAGAGATGTCCGCGGCCACGGTGTCGGCGGTCGATTTCGTCGACGCCGAGGACGCGTGCCATCGCTTGAATGGGCAGCTGGTCGACGTCTTCGAGCAGGTCGACCTGCTGTTGTGCCCGACGACGTGTGGCGTGATCCCACTCGCTTCGATGCCCACGACCGTCGGCGACCTCATGGCCCGCTTCCTTACTGAGGGCGACGTCGACATCGAGAAGCTCACCAGCGGCCTCGACCTCGAGCGCTTGACCGGATGGCTCGAGGGACTGGGGTCGCTCGACGTGCCGCTGGGGACCATCGATGGCGAGCACGTTCTCGACTGGAGTCGGCTCACGCAGCCGTTCAACATGACCCGCTCCCCTGCGGGCACAGTGTGTGCTGGCTTCACGACGAGCGGCCTCCCGATCGGCATGCAGGTGGTGGGCCCGCAGCACGCGGATGTCGCGGTGCTCCAGGCCATCGCGGTGCTCGAGGATCTGCTTGCCCTCGACACCGTCGCACCCATCTAGCGTTCGGGGCTCAGGCCTCCATCACGATGCGATGGAACCGCATCGTGTCGTTGTGCTCATCGATGCGCACGATCTGACCATCCGCGCACGTGAACACGAAGACGTAGTCGTTCGAGTACTCGCGGTCACTCTGGGTCGTGCACGAGAAGTTGTAGATCATGACGACGGTGTCGCCGTCGGCGACGAGCCTGGCGCCTTCCGCCCGACCGGTATCGAGCTTGAAGAATCGGGATCCCTCGCGGTCCATGGCCGCAATGACGGTGTCGCGACCGACATAGGGCCGGCCCTCGAGCGGTGCGCTACTCGGTGGCACCCACTCGACGCCGTCGGCAAGCACCCGGGCGAGCTCGGCGGCGTCATGCGATCGCATCGCTCGGAAGTAGTCGACGACGACCGCCCGGCTGGTCTCGGTGTCCATCACACAGCACCCCTTCGTTGACCGCTCAGGATATGGTGCCGGGCCGCAACGCAGCGGCGCGCCGTCGCCTGGCGCGCGTCAGCTCGGGACACCGCCGCGGCGCGGGTCCCGCAGCACCAACTCGAACTCCCCCCGCACTCGCCGCGCCACCGCATCGCTGATCATCTGCTCGAGCATCTCGGGCGGCATGACGCAGTCCTCGCACTCGACGCCGGTCATGTCGAGCGCCACCTCGATACGGGCGGTCTTCGGGTTGGCTTCAAGCACCGTGAGTTCGGCGCCGTCGAGCCTGAGCAACGCGCCCATCTCCTCAACCGCGGCCTCGACGTCATCGACATTCACCCCGTGCCCCGATCCACTGCGGCACTCTGCATCTGGCTCTCGCCGAAGCTCGGCAACGCGATCGCGTGCAGGCTCCCGAGTCCACCGCACACGATCGGCACGATCTGGTCGGGACGGCGCACGAGCGACACTCGCCCGTCATCGTCGACACGCGACTTCGACCGCAGGATCTCCTGGTTCCCGGCCGGCCACACATCGATCGGCTGCCACGCGTGCTCCCAGAGGTACTCCTGGAGCGACTCGACGGCCGGGAACGCTGCCGCGAAACGATCAGCCCAGATCGGGTTGATGGCGAGCACGACCTCACCGTTCTCGCCGGTGCCACCCAGGAACATGTTGCTCAATGGGAACGCGAGGCTCTTGGCGATCAGGTGCAGCAGGTCGCGAGGGTCGTCGTTATTGATGTCGGCCATCGGGAACGTGCCCTTGCCGCCGTGAGCGGTCACGACGTCCTGCTCGGCGCGGAAGCCGCGACGGCGCGCGAGCGACGGCCACGGCGAGCGCTCTTCCCACTCGCCGAAGCACATCCCCAGGCGTGCGGGCTGTCCGAACACACAACGAGAGGTCTCGCCGGCACGCTGACCGCCAATGTTGCGGAGGCACAACGCGAGTGCCCGTCCGATCGTCATCGAACCACGGCCGCCGGCACCACCCATGCAACCGGCGCGGTAGTCGATCTGGAGGTCGTCACGCGAAGGCCCGTTCACGATGAGCATCGGGAACACGCTGGACGTCGTGGTCGTGAGGCCGAATGCGTTCCACTCGGGCGTGAGGATCGCTTCGATCGCAGCCAGAAGGAACGGGAACGCGGCTGGCTCACATCCCGCCATCACCGCGTTCACCGCCGCGAGCTCGACGGTCGCCACCCCGTACTGCGGTGGGAGTGCACCGATCACGTGGTCGGCGGCGTACGGCGTTGCTGCGAGCATGGCCAGGATGCGCTCGTCGGTTGCCGCGAGGATCGGCACACCGTCGCCCCACCGGCCCTCGAGCGACAACTCGTAGAGCGCCGCGCCATCGGCTGCGACCTCCACTTGCTCGCTCGTCAGCACCTGCGTCATGCCTGCACCCCCAAGAGCTCCAGCGCCTGCGGGTAGTACTCCTCAGCGATCTGCAACAGCTCATCCTCGGGCCGCGCCTCGAGCGGATACGGGAGCACCAGCACCTTCAGGTTCGAGTGTCCGATGAAGCGCGCCATATTCCTGGCGTGCGTCTCGAACTCGGAGCACACCACGACGAGCGACGGCTTCTTGTGCTCTTCCAGTGTCACCGCGTCGTACACGCTGAACGACGTGCACGATCCACATGTGCCCAGGCCGACGATGCCGAAGTCGACCTTCTCCGACCACTCGTTCACAGTCTCTCGGTCGTCGTGACCTTCCTTGCCGACCTGGGCACCCGTCTCGATCTCCAGCGTCGTCGCGCCTGCTACGTGGAGATTCTCGGCCCACTTGCTCGCGATGAGCCTCCAGGAGCGCCACGCGAGGTCGGTGCGCAGTCCCACCACCTTTCCGGCGACGGGCGCGTCGAGCGTGAACGCGGG
Organism: Acidimicrobiia bacterium; assembly: GCA_009694295.1. Taxonomy (GTDB): domain Bacteria; phylum Actinomycetota; class Acidimicrobiia; order IMCC26256; family PALSA-555; genus SHVJ01. The sequence continues at coordinate 1,058 of SHVJ01000011.1, read as the reverse complement.
CGCGCCATCGGTCTCGGGCGGGCGAGTCGTGGGCAGACGGATCGCGATCGTTGATGCGTTGGTCATCTCAACCCCCTACGGGTTCCCTTGAATGTTCGGAATCTTGGATCGGACGTGAACTGCTCGGTACGCGACCGCCGATCAATTCGGTCATGCGATCAGCGGCGCTGACGAGTGCGGACGCGAGCGCTTCGATCCGGTCGGCGGGAAGTTCAGGTTCAGCGACATGGAGTCCGATCGCGAACGCGACCTTCCCATGACGATCGAAGACTGGCGCGGTAAGCGTGTTGACCGCGAGCGGCTCGCTTCCCGTCAGGTCGTCACTCGTGTAGTCGAGCCGGTCGATGGCGCCAAGTAGCTCGATCGTGCGGTCGCGTACGTCGTCAGGAACTTCGTCTGCCGCGAGCTCGCCGAGCAGCTCCCGAAGGCGCGCGGAGGCGGGCGTGTACGGCGCGACCGCTACCCGAGTGCGACGGTGGTCTTCCACAACGTCGTGCAGACGTGCCGCGGTGAAGGAAGCGCTCGGCGCGCGGCGGATCCATTGCTCGATGATGTGCGGGCTGGACCACGCGACATGAATTGCACCAAAGGGAGGCGCGAAGGGGATTCGAGTGCCGGGCCGAATCGGGTCGTCGACCTCGGCTGCGCCGGCTACCGCAACGACCGTGATCGCGTCGTCAACGACCTTGGCCGCGTGACACCGAAGGCCGGTTTCGCTCGCAAGCGCGTCGAGCTCGACGCGCGCCAGTTGCACTTCAGGAAACGCTCGCGCCGCGGCATCACCGAGACCGAGCAGCGCTGGTCCAAGCGAGTACGCCTTCGACGCCGGGTCGCGCACCACGTACCCAGCGTCGGTGAGCGTGGCAAGGATGGCGTGACAGGTGGCTTGACTCACGTCGGCCGTCTGGGCGAGCTCGGCGTAGCGGAGCCCGCCATCCGGCGCGAGCCGCAGCGCCTCGAGCACGCGTACGACACGCGCCGTGGGAGCCGAGCCTTGCGCCACCGTCGTCCTCTCCATCATCGGGCCGAGCGGGCCCCCGGACCTGAGTCCGGACCTG
>SHVJ01000097.1 GCA_009694295.1 Acidimicrobiia bacterium | reverse complement strand
GAGGATCTCGGTGATCGTGAAGCAGTCGTGCACCTCGGCCATGTCGACCTGGCTCGGCTCGATACCGGCCATCGCGTACGCGCGCTCGGCGGCCATCTGCGTGGCCTTCAACGACGTGAAGCTCGTCTTCTCGTGGAGGTACGGGTGGTCGGTGGCGACCCCGAACCCGGCCACGTACACCGGCTTGTCCGTGAACTGTTCGGCGCGCTCGGCGTTCACGAGCAGCACCGCGGCGGCGCCGTCGGTCTGGGGGCAGCAGTCGAGGAGATGCAGTGGGTGACACACCGGTGCCGAGGCCAACACATCCTCGACGGTGATCTCGTTCTGGAAGTGCGCGTACGGGCACAGCGCGCCGTTGTGGTGGTTCTTCACGGCAACCGAAGCGAGCATCTCGCGCGTGGTGCCGAACTCGTACATGTGACGCGTGGCGAATGGCGCAAAGAGAACGGGCGCCGTCTCACCTCGGGTGAAGATCGGGTGCCCCGAGGCCGCTCGGGCGAGCAGCCCTTCCTCCGTGGACTTGTCGCGCATCTTCTCGACACCGATGACGAGCACGACGTCGTGTACGCCGCTGGCCACCGCCATGGCGCCGATGCGGAAGGCATCGGATCCGGATGGGCAGGCGTTCTCGACCCGTGTGCACGGGATGCCCGAGAGGCCGATCGCCGACGGGATCGTGTTTCCGCCGATGCCCTCTTGACCCCAGAGCGTGCCCCGCTGTGTGGCGACGATCGCGGCTTCCACCTGCGCGGGCTCGAAGCCCGCGTCGACGCTGTCGACCGCGGCCGAGAAGGCATCGGACGCCATCTGCTCGTAGCTCTGCTCGAAGAGCTCTCCGAACTTGATCAAGCCGGCACCGACCACGGCGACGCGGTTCCAGCTCATTCGGTGACCTCCCGCCCGGGTTGGCTCCGCTGCGTCTCCTCCGTGCCGATGCCTGCTTCCGCCGGGCGCGCCTTGTAGCCGTAGACGGGCACGCCGCGTTCGTGCGCGTACTTGCGCAGCACGAGCTCAACATCGGAGCCGACGGCGATGTCGGACCCGTCGCCCACGACCTGGAGCATCACGCGTGCGCCGTCTTCGAGGTCGATCACGGCGATCGGCAGGGGAGCGACGAACGGCGCCGGCATCGTGTGGTTGATCACGTAGGTGTGCACGGTGCCGCGACGGGCGAGCGGAGTGAGCACGAACTTGGCGCTGCCGCACGACGTGCAGTGCGGGTGGATCGACGGCGGCGTGTTGATCATGCCGCAGTCGACGCACCGAGCGCCGAGCAGCCCGAGCATTTCGTCGGCGCCGCGCACGAACTGCGCGCTCTCGGGCGGGACGGCCATCTGCACCGTCTCGCCCGATGCTACGAGCTGTTTGCGGGCGCGCAACACGTCGGCGTACGACGCGGGGCGCCCGCCGGTGATGTCGTGAGCGACTGTTGCCGCGCCGCGTACCGGGCCTTTGGCGTTGATCTCGAGCCCGGTGGCGCGGCCGCCGCCCCAACCGACGATCGCAACCAGACCGGCTGCGTCGAGCGCGCCGATGCCGCCGAGGAGCGCGGCGGCTGCGCCGGTGTCACCGAGCTCGGCGTACACCGCGGCTGACGCCGGAGTGGAAGTACCGAGCTGTTTGGCGACGATCCCGCTAAGTCGACCGTCGGGGTCGGGGAGCGACCACGCGCGCACGTCGAGCGCGGCGAGCTGTTCACCGAGCTCGCGCAACGTGGGAACGAAGACCTCTTCACGGAAGAGGCGGGGGTCGTACAGATCGCGGGTGCCGGTCTCGCCGTCGCCGCGGTAGCGGTCGAGGAAGGGGTGCGTGCGGGTGACGCGCGCTCCGATCGAGGCGTCGCCACCGTGTGACACGAGCACAACCGCCGCCGCGCCAGCGCCAGCGCGTGCTTCGTACGGAGTACCGAGCCCCGGCACGATGTTGTCGGAAACAACGACGAGCGCGACTCGCGCCGAACCGGCACCGATCGCGTCGGCCGCGCCGAGGAGCGCCTCCATGCCGGAGTGGGTCGAGCCCGAGCAGAGCGCACCGCTCGAGCTGTGCGAGAGCCCGATCGCGCGTGCGAGCACGGCGTGGCTCGGCCCCTCGGCGAACGGTGGGCGGGAGGTGCCCCACCACAGGCCGTCGACGATGTCGGTCTCGAGGCCCGAGACGGCGAGCGCCCGATTGGCGGCCTCGGCAGCAAGAGTGAGGACGTCCTCATCAGGGGCGCAGACCGCCGACTGGCCCTTGCCGCCCTGACGCCCCCAGGCCGCAGCGGCCTCAGCCGCGTTGAGGCGCCAGGCGGGTGCGGCCGCGCCGACAGCGAGCAGTTGAACACCGGGGGTCACAGGCCCCGATGCTACCGGCGCTCAGCCGCTTCTTCTATTTGGTCACTCGGCAACAAGATGTGTTGCCGAGTGACCACAGAGGTCACTTCTTGGGGATGTAGATACCGATGCCGTCGGGGAAGGCGAGGCCGTCCGCCATCATCTCCGGAGCTTGGGGCTCGCCGTCGACGAAGCGCAGACGCCACACCTTGCCGGTGCCGTCGCCGGGGCCGATGTTGGTCCCGTCGATGACCAGGCCGATGTCGGCGTAATAGAGGGTTCCGTCGGGCGCGATGTTGAGCCCGAGCGGCGTGCCGGTGGAGTACGGCTCGGCGCCGAGTACCTCACCCGCGGGCGGGCTGAGCACGGTGCGGAGGTAGGCGCCGTCGGCGTCGTACTCGTTGATGATGCCGGTGAACACGCTTGACACGTACCACCCGCCGTCGGGCGACGGCACGATGTTGCTCGGCGAGGCCAGACCGTTGCCCGTGTCGATGAAGTTCTCACGAGTGACACCAGTGGCCATGGGCGCGCCGGTGCCGTCGGTGCTGTCGCATCCGCCGGCCGCATCGGCGGATGTTGGGAATGGTCCCGTGTAGCGGACAACGCCCGCCGTGGCACCGCGCGACGAACCCACGTAGATGCGGTCATCGTCATCGATGGCGATTCCGCCCGAGGTGCCGATCGCGATGTCGAGCTTGCAGAACGGGACGTCGCCGTTCGTCCCGTTCGTGTCGCCGCCGACTTCCTCGAAGCCTGTGGTGAACGGAGGGAACCACATGATGAGCTGACCATCCTCGGGACCGCTCGCCTGGTTCCCGATGTCGGTGGTGACGACGCGCCCGTCGGACAGGATCCCGCAGCCGTAGTTCTCGGCGTTGTCGGCCGCGCCCTGATACGTGGGTTGGAGCTTCCCAATCTGCTTGGCCTTCAGCTTGCCGACCTTCGTGCCCTTCAGCTTGAAGATGCCCCAGCCCTGGAGCGGGTCGGGCTGGCCGGTGTCTTCGCCGGCGATGAACGTCTTGCCGTCGGGGAAGAAGCAGATCTGTGCGTTGATGTCGCGACCCTTCGGGTCGCCGTTGTGGTTCTGGATGACGAGTTGATGCTTGAACGGCTTGGTGCCCGTGTACGCATCGAGATCGTTGCCCTGCCCGCTGAGGACGATCACGCCCGCACCGGCTTGCTTCTCTTTCGCGGTGGCGGGTGCCGCCACGAACACGCCGATCGTCATGGCCAGTGCCGTGAGCGCCACCAGTGCTCGTCTCATTGCTTCCCCTTCTTTTGTTCCACCGGTGCGAGCGGCGGACTGAACGACTTGGTCACTACCAGTCGCGCGGCGCCTTGCGCAGGTGACGGCAACCCGTTCGACTCGGTGATCGCGAGGATCGTGATGCGACTGTACGTGGCGCCCGGGCGCGGCACCTTGGTCCCGATGCACGAGCCATCGGGCTTCACCACGCAGAGCAGGCCGCCTTGCGGCACGTCGTCGCTCTCGGAGATGAACGCGCCGTAGCGAGTGGCCCCGTCGGCCGCGGCCGGACTCCCCGGACGGATCCACGCTTCGGCCGGACCGAGCCCGGTCACGTGGATCTCGACCCGCCACGGGTCGAGCGTGATCTCCATCGTCATTGTTGGGGTGATGCCCGGCGGCGGTTGAATGAGGTCGAACTGCACGTCACACGGCGAGCCGACGCAGATCTGCTCGACGCCTGGAACCGTCGGCGTGGTTCGGGTCGGCCCCGCCAACGTGTCCGATGTGGTGCTCGTCACCGACTTGCCGCTGAGGGAGAAGCGATAGACGCCGCTGGCGCGGCTGCGCTTGTCGAGCCCCGGCTCGCGGATGCCGGCGACGGCGATGACGTCGTCATCGACGATCGCCGCGCCACCCGATACCGCGCCACCGACCTCCTCGCGCCAGAGCACGTCGCCGGTCGCGAGGTCGAGCGCGCGCAAGGTGAAGTCGGTGCCGCCGCTGATCAACACACCGTTAGCGACCGCGGCCGAGCCGTACGTGGCCGCGGCTTTACCCTGTTGCCATTCGATCTCGCCGGTCGTTGCATCGAACGCGTGGAGGAAGGGCGCGCCGCCGATCGCGGTGCCGCCGGCCACGATCCCGTCGGCGACCGCGGTCGCACCGATGAAACCGCCGGTCGAGAAGTTGCTCCCCGGTTTGGTGAGGCCGGCGTCGGCGGCGTGGCTCTGCCAGACCTCCTCACCGCTCTCGCGGTCGACCGCGTAGTAGTTGCCGTCCTTGTTGCCGAGGCCGACGAGCGCTCGCCCGTCGTCGGTGGTGAACAGGTTCGGCGCACCTGCGAAGTCGAAGTCGTCCTTGTTCTGCTCGTGTGGCTGGTAGGACCAGCGTACCGAACCGTCATCGAGTCGTAGCGCGACGATCGCCTCGGAGTAGCTGCCCCACCCGTTGGTCGTGGCGCAGTTCCCGGTGCCCACATACACGAGTCTCAGATCGATATCGACCGATGGCGATCCCCACACATCGGCGCAGCCACTGCCGGTCGCGTCATCACCGACGCTTGGTGCGAGCACGGTGCTCCATGCCTCGTCGCCGGTTTCCGCATCGAGCGCGAGTACTCCCGCAGGGCGGCCGCTCGGGTCGTTGTGCACGTCCCAGCCCACGATGACGAGACCGTCCACCACGAGCGGCGACGACTCGATCTCGGAGTAGTCGGCGCCGTTACTCTCCGCGCCGATCTCGTGCTTCCACAGCAGCTCGCCGTCGCGGGCGCGCACCGCGTACAACGTCTTGCCGCCGGCGAAGAAGACCGTGCGTACGCCATCGATCGTCTCGACCGCGGCCGACGACACGATCTGCCCGGCGTAGACGCGCGGATGCGGTTTGGTCTTGTACATCCACTTCTTGGTGCCATTCGACCGGCGGAGTGCGTAGAAGCGCCCGGACCAATCGCCCACGTACACGGTGTTGCCGACGACCGCCGGGGTGGCGGTGACGACGTCGTGGGTGTTGAAGAACCAGATGCGACGCAGGTCGCCCGCGTTCTGGGGCGTGATCCCCGGGCAGTCGGTGGCAAACGTGCGCTCGATCGTGCGGCCCCACATCGGCCAGTCGCACGTACCGGCGTCGCCGTCGCGCTGGGTCGCGGCGAATGAACCCGATGTTGGAAGCAGTGATGCGGCGACTGCGGCGAGCACGAGCACGCACCCAGCCGTCCGCCTTCCCCCGAAGCGCACGGGCGCCATCGTACGGTCCTGCGCGTCGCCCTGTCGCGGGTTGCCTACGTGGGTGCCAACGGGTCCGGGGCCAGTTCTTCGACGTGCTCGAGGGTGGGGCTTCGCGTCACCGCGACGAGTGCGCCGATGACGACGAGCGAGGCGATGATCTCGACGATGCCGAGCACCTCGTCGAACACCGCCCACGCGGCGAGCGCCACGATCGGCGGCTCCGCGAGCAAGAAGGGAGCCGACACCGACGCCGGCAGGTATCGGTGTGCCCACATCATGAACACGTGTGCCGATGTGCCGGTCACCATCGTGCATGCGGCGAAGGCGAACCCGCGCGTATCAAGGTGCAAGGTGCCCGACGCGACGAGTGTCACTGGCGTCAGCAGCAGGGCCGCAGCGAAGAGCACCCCGAGCATCACCGCGAACGGGTCGATCTCGAAGCGTGCCCTGAGCAACCGACCGTACAGAAACCAACCGGCGTTGAGCACCAAGCTCACGACTGCGATCAGATCGCCCGACAGCGTCCAGGTACCGGTTCCCGACGCGGCAGCCGCGACCACAATCGTGCCGAGGACCGCAACCACCGCGAGGGTTGCGTGGCCGCGTCGCAGGTGCTCACCGAATACGGCAACCGCGAACGCGACGATCAGCACCGGTTGGAGCGAGGTGATGAGCGTGACATCGAGCAGGCGAGTGCGATCGATCGCGGCGAACGCGGTGGCGGCCCCGGACGCGAAGAACGCGCCACCACCGACGAGGACGACAAGTGCGCGGGAGCGCGATATCCCCGTCGGCCAGATTTGGAGCTGCGGATTGTGGCGGCGGCGCCACGCGACGATCGCGGCCAGGGGTGGGATGGCGAACCAGAGTCGCCAGGTGGTGAACACGAGCGAATCTGCGTGTGCGGCGCGCACGAAGATCGACGACGCCGACCACGCAACCACCGCGATGCCGACCGCCGCGAGGGCGCGGCGGTGAAGGCTCGGCACGACGTCGGAGCGTATCGGCGCCGAGTGCGTACCCTTGCGTTGCATGAGCGACGAGCAGGTGCGTCATCCGAGGTTTGCCAAGACGTACGAGCGCTTCGGACCGCTGATGGACAAGGCCGGTGCGAGCAAGCACCGAGAGGAGCTCTTGACCGGATTGAGCGGTCGCGTGCTCGAAGTTGGCGCGGGGACTGGGCTCAACTTCAAGCGCTACCCGTCGAGCGTGACAGAAGTGGTCGCGGTCGAGCCCGAAGAGCTTCTGCGTGCGGCGGCGGTCAAAGCAGCTGCCCATGCACCCGTGCCCGTCACGGTGGTCGACGGCGTTGCTGGTGCATTACCGGTCGACGACGCCTCCTTCGATGCAGTCGTTGCTTCGCTGATGCTGTGCTCGGTGCGGGACCTTCCGAAGGCGCTCGCCGAGATGCGGCGGGCGGTTCG
>SHVJ01000010.1 GCA_009694295.1 Acidimicrobiia bacterium | reverse complement strand
GAGTCGGCGACGTCGGGCAGCAATGGGTGCCAGACGATTGTGAAGCTGTAGACCGCGCCACGACCATCGTGCTCGACCCACTCCACCTCTTGCGCGCGGCACTTCCAACAGAACGCACTGGGCGGAAGTCGGAATGTGCCGCACGCCGTGCAACGCGGCACCACGAGACGGTGTTGCGCGGCGGCATCCCAGAAGGGTTGCGTCCAGACGTCGGGCGTGAGCCCGATGATGCGCTCGTCGGGCAGCTTCGCCATCTGGTCGTGGTCGTACGCAGTGCTCATCCGAAATCCCCGCACTCGACGCGGCGTCGCCGGACACCGGCGCCGCGGCCGCTCACTCTGTTTCCTTCGTGAGCAGTAGGCCGCTGACGGGGATCGACGCGGGACCCCCGGTTGCGAGCGCCACCTCGCAATTCGCCACTTGGTTCACCGCGGTGCCGCGGATCTGCTCGACGGCTTCGCGCACGTGCGTCATGCCGATGATGTACGCCTCGGAAAGGTTGCCACCGTGCGTGTTTACCGGCAGCGAACCGTTCGGCCACCGGATTGCACCCGACTCGACGAACGGACCCGACTCACCGATCCCGCAGAAGCCGTAGTCCTCGAGTTGCATCAGCACCATCGGCGAGAAGTGGTCGTAGAGCAACGCGACATCCACGTCGGACGGACCGAGTCCGGCCATCTCGTACATGCGCTTCGCGACCGGTCGATGGCCCGACGATGCGAACTCGTCGTCGTCCATGCCCATCCAGACGATCGCCTGGCCCCAACGTCCGCGCCCACCATGTGCGGATGCACGAACGTACGCGGGCGGATGCCGGAGGTCCTTGGCCCGCTCGGCCGTCGTGGTGACCACCGCGACGGCGCCGTCGCACTCGAGACAGAAGTCGTAGAGGCACAGCGGCTCGGCGATCAGGCGTGCATTGAAGTAGTCGTCGAGCGTGAGCGGTGTCTGCATGATCGACGTCTCACGCTTGATCGCATTCTCGCGTGTCGAGATCGCGACCTCAGCGAGGTGCTCGCGTTTGGTGCCATACAAGTGAAAGTGGCGTTGGGCGAGCACGGCGAACATCTGGCCTGGACCCATCAGACCCGCCGGCTGGATGAAGTTGCCCTCGGGTGACGGTGGCGCGGAGTACTGCGCGCCCGGCTTGCCGCGCGGCGCGTACGACGCGCCGAACCGGCTCGCGGCCTGCTGGAGCGTCATGAGGCTCACGACGCACTCCGCCATGCCCGATGCGATCGCTGCCGCCGCGAGCCCCACCGAACCGGCCGCACCTCCGCCGCCACCGGTCAGCGTGGCGGTGAAACGCACCTCGGGGATGCCGAGTACCTGCGCAAACAGAGACGTGTCGCCGCCGAGTCCCATCGAATACAACGCGAGCCCGTCGACGTCGTCGATCGTGAGCCCGGCGTCGTCGACGGCTGCAAGCACCGCCTTGCCCGCGAGCTCGAACGAAGTCTGCGGGAGCGATCGCCCACGCTTGTAATACGGCGTGGAGCCAACACCAACAACGGCGGCCTTGTCACGAAGCGTCATTACCGGGGCATCATTGCATGATGCACGGAGCGAGCGGAGTGGATGGAGCGAGCACCGCGAGCGGAAGTAGCGGAGCGGGAGCGGAGTAGAGACAATGGATGAGGCACCCGTCTGGGCCAAGCGCGATGCGGCCGTGGTGTGGCACGGGTTCACGCAGATGTCGTCCTTCACCGAGAGCACGCCGATTGTCGTCGAAGGTGCGGAAGGCCACGAGCTCATCGACGTCGACGGCAAGCGCTATCTCGATGCCATCTCGTCGCTCTGGGTGAACACGCTCGGGCATCGAGTGCCCGAGCTCGACGAGGCGTTGCGCGAGCAGCTCGACCGGGGTGCGCACTCCACGATGCTCGGCAACAGCAACCAGATCGTGGTGGAGCTCGCCGAGGCGCTCGCGTCACGCGTGCCGGTCGACGATCCGCACTTCTTGTTCGCTGGCGACGGCGCGTCGGCCGTCGAACAGGCCCTGAAGATCGCGTTCCAATTCTGGGTGAACCTCGGTGTCGAAGGCCGAACGACCTTCCTCGCCTTTGGCGGGGCGTACCACGGCGACACGATCGGCGCGCTCTCCGTTGGCGACGGCGGATTCGGAACGAACGTGTTCGACCCGCTGCGCTTTCCCGTGCTCCGCGCGCCGCAGTTCGCTGACCCTGAGTGCTTCACTACTGCGGCGCGCATGGTTGCTGAACACGCGCACGAGCTTGCGGCTGTGATCGTCGAGCCGCTCGTACAAGCCGCGGCTGGCATGCAGAGCGCGCCGGCCGAGTCGTTCCGCGTGCTGGGCGACGCCTGCCGCGAACACGACGTGCTCCTCATCTGCGACGAAGTGGCCACCGGGTTCGGCCGCACCGGCACACTGTTCGCGTCGGAGCAATGCGGCCTCACGCCCGATCTCATGGCGATCGGCAAGGGCTTGACGGCGGGCTACCTACCGCAATCGGCGACCGTCGCGAGCGGGCGCGTGTTCGACGCGTTTCTCGGCCCCGACCTGTCCGACAAGACGCTGTACCACGGGCACTCGTATAGCGGGAACGCGCTCGCGTGCGCGGTGGCGCTACGGCACATCGAGCTCATCGAGTCACGCGACGTGCTCGCCAATGTCTGCGCCCGCTCCGAGGAGCTGCGGGCACTGCTCGATGAGCGCATCGCCCCGCTGGCGGCAGTCCGCGAAGTGCGGTTGCACGGACTGATGGGTGGGGTTGAACTCGCGCCCCCGGAAGAAGACCTCAAGTGGGGTCGACGGGTGTGCGCTGCCGCGGTGCGGCGCGGTGTGCTGCTGCGACCGATCGGCGACGTCGTCGTGCTCATGCCGCCGCTCACCATCACCCCGCCGGAGCTCACGCGCATCGTGGACGCGCTCGTTGCATCAATCGCCGAGGTGTGCCGATGAACTGGCGCGAATGGGCGGAGGCCGAGGCGTCGGACATTCGCAACGCCGGACAGTGGCGCGCGCCTCGCGATCTCGACGCCGCCGGACCTGAGGGCAAGCTCGCTCCCGACGACCGACCGGTCGTGACCTTCGCGTCGAACGACTACCTCGGGCTCACGCAACATCCCACCGTCATCGCGGCCGCGCACGCCGCCATCGACCGTTGGGGCGCGGGTTCGGGCTCTGCGCGCCTCATCGTTGGCTCCCGGCCCATCCATTCGGAACTGGAGCACGCGCTCGCCGACTGGAAGAGCACCGAGCGCGCGGTGCTCTTCCCGACCGGGTTTGCCACGAACTTGGGTGTGATCACGACGTTCGCGGGCCCGGATGCCTTCGTTGTCTCCGACGAGCTCAACCACGCGTCGATCATCGATGGTTGCCGGTTGGCGCGCGCCGACGTGGAGATTGCTCGCCACGCCGACCCCGGACACGTCGACGCGCTCCTCCGTGCATCGACCGCCGAACAGAAGCTCGTCGTCACGGACACGGTCTTCTCGATGGATGGCGATCTCGCGCCTATCGATGAACTCGTCGAGATCTGCGCTCGATATGGCGCGCTCCTCGTGCTCGACGAGGCGCACGCGGTGCTGGGTCCCGACCCCTCGCTCGACGGTGTCGAAGCGATACGGATCGGGACGCTGTCAAAGACCCTGGGGGCGCTCGGTGGTTTCGCCGCCGGACCAGCGCATCTCTGCGACCTGATCGTCAACCGCGCCCGTTCGTACATCTTCACCACGGCGTCCACGCCAGCCGATGCCGCGGCGGCGCTCGCGGCACTGGCCGTGGTGCGTTCGTCCGAGGGCACCAAGCTCCGGGCCCGACTCGCGGCTCACGTTGAGCAACTGCGTCCAGGCCACCCATCCCCGATCGTGCCCTACGTGATCGGTGACGAGCGCGCCACGCTCGATGCGGCCGCTGCACTGCTCGAAGACGGGATGCTCGTGCCCGCGATCCGGCCGCCGACAGTTGCACCGGGTACCTCGCGCCTGCGCGTCGCACTCTCGGCCGCGCACACCGAGGACCAGGTCGCCGCACTCAAGACCGGCCTCGACCGCCTCACATGACGCGGCCGCGCGGACTCGTCGTAGTCACTGGAACCGGCACGGGCGTCGGCAAGACGTGGTTCTCGGCGGTCACGCTCGGGCTGCTGCGCAGCCGCGGCATTCACGTTGCCGCGCGCAAGCCAGTGCAATCGTTCGAGCCCGGTGAACATCCACTCGACGCGGAAGTGCTGGCGGCCGCGACCGGTGAAGCCGTCGAGGAAGTGTGCCCGCCACACCGTTCGTACGAGCGAGCGCTCGCGCCACCGATGGCGGCCGAAGCACTGCGGCAACCTGCGTTCAGGATCGCCGATCTCGCACGCGAGTTGACCTGGCCCGACGGCGTCGTCGTCGGACTGGTCGAAGGTGTCGGGGGCCCGCGCTCCCCACTCGCGGTCGACGGCGACACCGTCGATCTCGTTGCTGCGATCGAACCCAATCTGGTGGTCATCGTCTCCGACGCCGAACTCGGGGCGATCAACGCCGCTCGCCTCAGCGCGGCGCCGTTCGCACCGCGCCCCGTGCTCGTGGCGTTGAACCGGTTCGACGAGCACAACGATGTGCATCGACGCAACCTCAACTGGCTCCGCCTACGCGCCGATTTCGAGGTGGTCACCAGCCCCACCGCACTCGCTGATCACTTGGCGCATTAGCGACCGGCGCGATCCATCGCTCGGAACCACTGGCCGACGGCCGGCAGGTACGCGCGGCGCAGGGAGCTCATCGGAATCTTGGGGAACTTGAGATGTGCGAATACCGGCGGTGGCTCACCGTCCGCGATCCACGCCGCGGCGCGCTCACCAAACCACGTGGCGAGCGCGATGCCCGTGCCATTGCAGCCGGTTGCGTACGCCACACCGTTCACGCGACCGAAGTGGGGCATGCGATCGAACGTGATCGCCACGTGCCCGCCCCACGCGAAGTCCAGTGGCATTCCGTCGAGCTGGGGATGTATGCGGACCATCTCTTCATAGAGCCGATCGCGCGCTTTGGCCACACTCATCGGCGCCAGGCTCGTGCGTCCGCCGAAGACCATGCGTCGATCGGGTGACAGGCGCCAGTACGCGAGCAAGTTGCGGGTGTCGAACACCATCCGACCGCGCGGGATCACGGCGCGGGCGACGTCCTCATCGAGCACGCCCGTCGCGATGATGAAGCTCCCAACCGGGAGCACCCGCCGCTTGAGGGGAGGCACCAAGCCGTCGATGTACGCGTTCGTCGCGACGAGCACATCTTTGGTGAGTACGACGCCACGCGTGGTCGCCACCCGCCAACCCCCGCGCGCCCGGGGCTCCAACACCTCGGCTGCGGTTCGATCGTGCAGTTCTACACCGGCGTCGAGCGCGATCCGCACGAGGCCGGCGTGGTACTTCGCTGGCTGGATCCCGGCAACGTCGTCCATCACCAACCCGGCGACGTACTCCGACGAACCGATCTCTTCGTGCAACGCATCGCCATCCACAAAGTGCGCGGGTCGCCCGAGATCGTCAACCCACTCACGTTCGGATTCGCGTAGCCCGGCTACTTGCGCGTCGTGGTGGGCAAGCAACAGGCCGCCGGTCTGCTGGTAGTCGCACGCAATTCCGTGCTCGTCCACAAGACGCGCCACCAGCGAACACGCATCGAACACCGACTCGGCCATCTCGCGTCCGAGCGGGCCGTACTTGCGCGTGAGCGCTCGCGGTCCGTACTTGAGCTCCGGGATGACCATTCCTCCGTTGCGTGTGCTCGCGCCGCCGACACCGAGCTCTTCGGCTTCAAGCACGACGACGTGGCGTCCGCGTCGGGTCAGCTCCGCAGCCGCCATCAATCCGCAGTACCCACCGCCCACCACGACAACGTCTGCTTCGGTTGGCAGTCGCCCGGGCGCGGGGTGGGCGCGCTCGACGCCTTCGTGCCACAGCACGGACTCGCGGTAGTCAGGCCCGAGGGGAGCCGCCCGTCGCCGTGCCATCGATTGCGATCGTAGGGCTCGCGATCCGCACTCGGACGGGCGACGAACACCGGATTCCGCATCCAAGGGGGGTGCGATGTGCGGATTCCCTTGCAGGCGCAATCGGGGGGCGCCATGCTCAGGCCCATGCCTCGCTCCACCGAAGCGGCCGCGACGACCGTGATCGACGATGTCGACAAGGCGCTCATCGAGCTCCTGCAGCACGACGGACGACTCCCCTACACCCGTCTTGCGACCGAAGTCGGGCTGTCGGAGGCCGCAGTACGCCAGCGCGTGCAACGCCTCATCGAGTCGGGCGCGACCCAGATCGTGGCCGTGACCGACCCGATGATGTTGGGGTTCCGGCGCATGGCGATGGTGGGGATCGGCGTCGAAGGTGACGTGCGCTCCGTCGCCGACACGATCGCCTCGATCCCCGAGGTCGACTACGTCGTCATCGTCGGCGGTTCTTTCGACTTGCTGATCGAGGTGGTCTGCGAAGACGACGACCACCTGCTCAGCCTCTTGAACGACAAGGTCCGCGCCATCCCCGGCGTTCGCTCGACCGAGACATTTACGTACCTCCGTCTCTACAAGCAGACCTACGCCTGGGGAACCCGATGATCGCCCGGGGAGCACGATGAGCGACGACGCCACCTTCGACGCGGGTCGGCTCGACGAGCTCGCGCGGCGGCATCTGTGGATGCACTTCTCGCGCTTGGGCGCGTACGCCGATCGCCCGATCCCAATCATCAGCGGTGGCGAGGGTTGCTACGTCACCGACGTCAACGGCAAGCAATACCTCGACGCGCTCTCGGGTCTGTTCACGGTGCAGGTCGGCCACGGGCGGCGCGAGCTCGGACAAGCGGCAGCGCGCCAGGCCGAGCAACTCGAGTACTTCCCGATCTGGACGTACGCGCACCCACCGGCGATCGGTCTCGCGGCTCGACTCGCCGAGCTCGCCCCCGGCGACCTCAACCGGGTGTTCTTCACGAGCGGTGGTTCCGAAGCGGTCGAGTCGGCATGGAAGCTGGCGCGTCAGTACTTCCGCGCCATCGGTCAACCGGGTCGCTACAAGGTGATCGCCCGTGAGACCGCGTACCACGGCACCACACTCGGTGCGCTGGCAATCACCGGCGTGCAATCGCTCCGCGAGCCGTTCGAACCATTAACGCCGGGCGCGACCCACGTCACGAACACCAACCGGTATCGCCATCCCCTTGCCGCCGACGATGCCGCGTTCCTCGACGCGGTCACCGCGCCGATCGAAGATGCGATCCTCCGCGAAGGGGCCGACACCGTCGCCGCGGTGTTCCTCGAGCCGGTGCAGAACGCCGGTGGGTGCTTCGTGCCCCCCACGGGCTACTTCCAACGCGTCCGCGAGATCTGCGATCGCCACGGCGTGCTGCTCGTGTCCGACGAAGTGATCTGCGCGTTCGGACGGCTCGGCGACTGGTTCGGCTCGCAGACCTACAACTACCAGCCCGACATGATCACGATGGCCAAGGGCCTGACGAGCGGGTACTCGCCGCTCGGAGGCGTGATCTGCAGCGACCGGCTCGCCGAGCCGTTCCTCGAGCCCGGCGCGTCCTTCCTACACGGCATCACCTTCGGCGGACATCCCGTGAGCTGCGCGGTGGCGCTCGCCAACCTCGACATCTTCGAGCGTGAGCACCTGCTCGAGAACGTGCGCACGAACGCTCCTGGCTTCCGTGAGCGCATCGACGGCCTCCTCGACATCCCGATCGTCGGCGACGTGCGCGGGAGCGGATACTTCCTCGGACTCGAGCTGGTGCGTGACCAAGCCACCGCGGCGCGATTCGATCGCCCCGAAGCCGAAGAGGTGCTGCGCGGCTTCCTGGCGCCGCGTCTGTTCGACGCCGGACTCATCTGCCGCACCGACGATCGCGGTGATCCCGTCATTCAGCTCTCACCGCCCTTGATCGCCGGCGATGCCGAGCTCGACATCATCGAGTCGATCCTGCGGACCGCGCTGACGGAGGCGTGGGAGAAGTTCTGCGCGTGAGTGAGTCGCTCGTCGTCGGCATCCCGCGCGAGGTGAAGGAGGGCGAGCATCGCGTCGCGGTCACGCCCGACGGCGTGCACGAACTCACCGCAGCGGGCGGAGCGACGGTGCTCATCGAGGCCGGAGCCGGCGAGGGATCGTCGATCTCCGACGACGACTACGCGCGCGCCGGCGCCGAGATCGTTGCCGGCGCGGCCGCCGTGTGGGAACGCGCCGGGATGGTCATGAAGGTCAAGGAACCACAGATCGAGGAGCTCGAACGGCTGCGGCCCGGCCTCGTGTTGTTCACCTATCTCCATCTCGCGGCATATCCCGAGGTGGCGAACGCGCTGCTGGAACGCAAGGTGACGGGAGTCGCGTATGAGACGGTGCAGGTCGACGGCGGTGCGCTACCGCTACTTGCACCGATGAGCGAGGTGGCTGGGCGCATGGCGCCACAGGTCGGCTCGCACTTCCTCGAGCGCGACCACGGCGGACGGGGCGTGCTGCTGGGCGGCGCGCCGGGTGTGCGCCCGGCGCGAGTGGTTGTGCTCGGCGCCGGCAACGTCGGATGGAACGCGGCCTGGATCGCCCAAGGCATGGAAGCCGAGGTCCTGCTGCTCGACAAGAACCTGGACCGACTGCGGTGGGTCGACCAGATCCACAAGGGCCGGATCATGACGTTGGCCAGCAACCGCGGCGCGGTCGAGCGCGCGGTGGCCGATGCCGATCTCGTCATCGGCGCGGTGCTCGTGCCGGGAGGACGCGCGCCGGTCGTGGTGACCGAAGCAATGGTGCGCACGATGAAGGCGGGGGCCGTGATCGTGGACGCCGCCGTCGACCAAGGCGGCTGCGTCGAGACCACGCACGAGACCACCCACGCCGAGCCCGTCTACGAGTTGCACGGGGTGTTGCACTACGCGGTCGGCAACATTCCGGCTGCGGTACCGCACACCTCCACCTACGCGCTCACGAATGCCACCTTGCCGTACGCGCACGCGCTTGCCACGCTCGGCGTCGCCGCCGCGGTTGCGGCCGACAACGAGCTCGCCCTCGGCGTGAACACCGTGGGCGGGAACGTGACGAACGCGGCGGTGGCCGAGGCACTCGGGCGACCCGTCACTCCCCTCGCCGACGCGCTCGCGACCTGACCGACGGCGCGATGCGCATCCTGTTGGTAGGCGCCGGTGCCGTCGGCGAATCGATCGTGGCGATCGCGGCCCGACGTGAGTTCGTGGATGCGTTGGTCGTCGCCGACTACGACGAGGCGCGCGCCGTAGAGGTCGTGGCGCGAGTGGGCGACAAGCGGTGCACGCCGCACTCCATCGACGCGCGCGACCCCGAAGCCGTGGCTGCGAAGGCTCGGGAAGTCGGGGCCGATGCCGTGCTCAACGCGTGTGACCCGCGTCTGAATGTGGCGATCTTCGAAGGTGCCTTCCGTGCCAAGGCCACGTACATGGACATGGCGATGACGCCGTCGGTGCCGCACCCGACCGACCCGTACCATCTCGTCGGCGCACCGCTCGGCGCGGAGCAGTTTGATCGCTCACCCGACTGGGAAGCTGCCGGACTGCTGGCACTGGTGGGGATGGGCGTGGAGCCAGGCATGTCCGACGTGTTCGCCCGCTACGCGGCTGATCACCTGTTCTTGTCGATCGACGAGGTTGGCGTGCGGGACGGCGCCAACCTCACGGTTGACGGCTACGGGTTCGCGCCAACCTTCTCGATCTGGACCACGATCGAAGAGTGTCTGAACCCGCCGATCGTCTACGACCAGGCGCACGGCGGCTTCTTCACGACCGAGCCGTTCTCCGAGCCCGAGGTCTTCGACTTCCCCGAAGGGATCGGGCCGATCGAGTGCGTGAACGTCGAGCACGAGGAAGTTGTCCTCGTACCACGATGGGTCGATTGCCAGCGAGTCACATTCAAGTACGGCCTCGGCGATGAGTTCATCAACGTGCTCCGCGTCCTGCACGCAATCGGACTCGATCGCGTCGATCCGGTGCGCGTTGGCGATATCGAGGTGAGCCCGCGCGACCTGGTGGCCGCGTGTCTCCCGAATCCCGCGCACCTCGGCGACAAGATGCACGGCAAGACCTGCGCGGGCACGTACGTCACCGGTACGGGCAAGGACGGGAAGCCGCGCGCGACGTACCTGTACCACGTGGTCGACAACGCGGATTCGATGGCGGAGTACGGATGCCAAGCCGTGGCGTGGCAGACCGCCGTCAGCCCGGTCGTCGCGCTCGAGCTGGTCGCCAACGGCTCCTGGTCAGGCACCGGCGTGCTCGGCCCCGAAGCGTTCGACGCCGTCCCGTTCCTCGACCTGCTCGCCGAATACGGCTCCCCGCACGGCATGGAAGATCGCTGAGTGGGCCGCCAGGGAATCGAACCCTGAACCTCCGGGTTAAAAGCCCGTTGCTCTGCCAGATTGAGCTAGCGGCCCTGGTCTGAGGTTACGCGTCTGACACGATGCACGACTCTCCTATGAACCCTGACGCGCTCCGTACCGAGGTCAACGACATCGTGTGGTGGCACACGATCGATCTGGGCAACGGCATCATCACGCCCGGTCGCGACGAGACGCCCGCGAGATGGCCGCTGCTCGGGCTGCCGGAATCGCTCGCGGGCCTCAGCGTGCTCGACATCGGCGCGTGGGACGGCTTCTACTCGTTCGAAGCTGAACGCCGGGGCGCCGCGCGCGTCGTCGCGGCCGACGAGTTCGCGTGGCAACAGCTCGGTACGGGCCGGCGAGGCTTCGATTGTGCGCATCGCGCCCTTGGATCCGAAGTCGAGGCCCGAGAAGTCGACGTGCTCGACCTCTCACCCGAGACCGCGGGCGGCACGTTCGACCTCGTGCTGTTTCTCGGCGTGCTGTACCACCTGCGCGACCCGATCACCGCGCTCGAGCGAGTGGCGAGCGTGACTTCGGATCGCCTCGTGCTCGAGACGCATGTGGACCTGCTCGGAGTTCGCGAGCCCGCCGCCGCGTTCTATCCCGACAAGGAGCTCTACGGCGACGCCACGAACTGGTGGGGCCCGAACCTTCCAGCCCTCTTCGGCATGCTCGAGGTAGCTGGCTTCGCCGACGCGACGGTCGTCCACGTGACGCCGCGCCGGCAACGACTCCGCAACGCCGTCGGTTCGCGCATCGTGAAGGGTCGCCCACGGCACCGGTATTCACACGGACGCACCGTGGTGCACGCGCGTCGCCGCAAGCCCTGAGGGGTCGCGAAGGTCGACTGCTACCATGAGTAGCCCCTTCGGGGAAGGGCCCCCATCGTCCAGTGGCCCAGGACGCCGCTCTTTCAAGGCGGTAACGGGGATTCGAATTCCCCTGGGGGCACGCAGCGGCGGTTGCCAACCGTCGTTGAGAACACAATGTGACAGCTAGGTCCTGTGGTGCAGTTTGGAGTGCACGCCGCCCTGTCAAGGCGGAGGTCGCGAGTTCAAATCTCGTCAGGACCGCGGGGTACCCGGAGCGCCGGGTACCACCCGGCCGGGTAGCTCAGTTGGCAGAGCACGCGCCTGAAAAGCGCGGGGTCGCCGGATCGACGCCGGCCCCGGCCACTCCACCTCTCCTCGGTCGCTCACTGCCCGCGCTCCCACTGTTCTGGGTCGCTCACTGCCCGCGCTCCTGCGATTCTCCAACGCGGTGGCTCGCAGACCGTTCGCTCCCCGGCGAGCGCCTCCGGCGCCGCGGTGGTGGACGCTTACGCGATCGGTGTGGCTGGTGACTCTGGGGTTTCCTGTACTTCTTGCAGCAGGGCGTCGATCTCGGACTTTTTGAATCTTCGGTGGCCGCCCAAGGTTCTGATGGCTGAGATCTTTCCGGCTCGGGCCCAGCGTGTGACTGTTTTGGGGTTGACGCGGAACATCGCCGCGACCTCAGCGGGAGTCAGCAGCTCCTCTGGCTCGTGGGGGGCGGACTCGGGCTCCATGGGCCTGATCGTACCGTTTGTCCGAGATTGGTTTCACTCGCGGTGGTCGAGTGTGACTTTTCCGTGGCCATCGACGACGGCGCCGACCAACCACGCATCGTGCCCACCGGTGCGGATGGCGTCGATGGCGTGATGCACCTCGTCGCCGGGCACAACCGCGAGCATGCCGAGACCGAGGTTGAAGACGTGTTCCATCTCCTCGTCGCTCACCTCGCCGGCCGTCTGGATCACATCGAAGATCCTCGGCTCCTCCCAGCGGCCACGTTCGATTACCGCGTCGCAATCGTGGGGAAGGACGCGCTCGAGGTTTCCGGGGATGCCTCCACCCGTCACGTGGCACAAGGCGTGCACCTCGGTATGACGACGGAGGTGCGCAACCGCGGGTGCGTAGATGACGCTCGGGACGAGGAGCTCGGCGCCGAGTGAGTGACGCGCGCCGCGCCAGGCGGGTCCGTCGAGCGGTCTGCCCGCGCGGGCGAACGCGCGCCGAGCGA
Source organism: Acidimicrobiia bacterium (assembly GCA_009694295.1). Taxonomy (GTDB): domain Bacteria; phylum Actinomycetota; class Acidimicrobiia; order IMCC26256; family PALSA-555; genus SHVJ01. The sequence continues at coordinate 23,962 of SHVJ01000010.1, read as the reverse complement.
GCGAATACCCGTTGCATCGAAGGCCGGGGCTTGCGAACCCGATGACTCGATCGCCGTCGCGCACGCCAGCAGGCAAGAGTTGCGAGCGCTCCACGACACCGACCGCGAATCCGACCAAGTCGAACTCGCTGGCGGCCATCACGCCCGGATGCTCCGACATCTCTCCGCCGACGAGCGCACAACCGGCTTGCCGGCAACCCATTGCGACGCCATGCACGATCTGCTCGATGTGCTCGGGGACGAGCTTGCCGACCGAGATGTAGTCGAGGAAGAAGAGGGGCTCGGCGCCGTGCGCGGCGATGTCATCGACCGACATAGCGACCACGTCGAGGCCGATCGTGTCGAAGCGCCCGACCTCCGCAGCGATCACCGACTTTGTGCCCACGCCGTCGGTCGACGACACGAGCAGCGGATCCTTGTACGGCAGCTTGCCGAGCGAGAACAGCCCACCGAACCCGCCGATGTCGCCGACCACCTCGGCGCGGAACGTGGATCGAACGTGCTCCTTGATGAGCTCGACGGCCTTCTCACCAGCACCGATGTCGACGCCGGCTTCGGCATACGTGAGCCCCGCATCCGCGGGAGCGTCCCGACGGGGTGCCCCTTTCCGCCGCGGTTCGCCGCCTCGTCGGTCGCGACGCTTCACGCGCGGCCTGGGTCGGCGACGGGCAGGACCACCTCCTGGTGTCCCTCAGTGGCGGAAGCATCTGGTGTCGCCTGAGCAGGCATCTGTTCCAGCACGAGCTTGGCGTCGGCAAGGTCGGGCACGGGCACCGGGTAGTGACCCGAGAGACACGCGGTGCAGAACGAACCCGCGGCCGCGCCGGTGGCACCGATCACTCGGTCGAGCTCGAGGTACGCGAGCGAGTCGACCTTCAGGAACTCCTTGATCTCGCCGACCGCCATGTCGGCCGCGAGCAGTTCCGAACGTCGACCGGTGTCCATGCCGTAGAAGCACGGCCACTTGTACGGCGGCGACGACACACGGAAGTGCACTTCCTCGGCGCCGGCCTCCCGCAGCATCGCGACGACCTGGCGGGTCGTGGTACCGCGCACGATCGAGTCGTCGACCACGACCAGCTTCTTGCCGCGGATGTTCTCGCGCAAGGGATTGAGCTTCATGCGCACACCACCGCTGCGCAGCTGCGCACTCGGTTGGATGAACGTGCGTCCGACGTAGCGGTTCTTCACGAGCCCGTCGCCATAGGGGATGCCCGCCGCACGCGCATATCCCTGCGCGGCGGGGATGCCCGACTCGGGAACGGGCATCACCATGTCGGCATCGACGGGCGCCTGGCGGGCGAGCTCCTCGCCCATGCGCTGGCGTGCGGCATGCACGCTGCGCCCATAGAGGTAGGTGTCGGGTCGGGCGAAGTACACGAACTCAAAGAGGCAGAGCTTGGGATCGGGCTCGGCGAAGCGGTACTCGCGCATGCCGCTCGCGTCGATCACGACCATCTCTCCTGGCTCGACCTCGCGCACGAAGTGCGCGCCAACGATGTCGAGCGCCGCGGTCTCGCTGGCGAGGATCCACCCGCCTTCGATGCGCCCGAGGACCAGCGGCCAGAACCCATGCCGGTCGCGCACACCGATGAGGCGCGCGTCGTCCATCAGCACGAGCGAGAAGCCGCCCTCCAACGTGGGAAGCACCTTCTCCAACGCGATCTCGAGGTCGCGTCCGTCGGAACGCGACTGCGACGGGTACTCCTTGGCGATGAGCTCACCGATGAGGGCAGAGTCGGTGGTGGAGTCGACGTCAACGCTCGCCGATTCGAAGCCGGGCAGCATCCCGAGCCCCTCGGCGAGTTCGACCACATTCGTGAGGTTGCCGTTGTGTCCGAGCGCGAAGCCCGCGTCGCCAACAGAGCGGTAGACGGGTTGCGCGTTACGCCACGTACTCGAACCCGTCGTGGAGTAGCGGTTGTGCGCGATTGCGAGATGACCCTGCAGTGGGGCGAGCCGGCGCTCGTCGAACACCTGAGTGACGAGCCCCATGTCCTTGCTGACCGTGATGCTCTCGCCGTCGCTCACCGCGATGCCAGCCGACTCCTGGCCGCGGTGCTGGAGCGCGTAGAGCCCGAGATAGGCGAGGTTGGCCACCGGCGCACCCGGCGCGTACACGCCGAAGATCCCGCACGCGTGCCCTAGTTGGCGGTCCATCGCCCGCCAAGTATCCCATGCGCGATCGGGGTTCCCGGACACGTAGCGTCGGAGCGATGGCGATGTGCCTCTGGTTGACGGGTCGCGCCGAATCCGGCAAGAGCACGATCGGGCGCGCCGTCGCCAGCGAGTTCGACCGCGCCGGGTTGGCGGTCGCCTTGCTCGACGAGGCCGAGATGAGTCACCTCGTCGGGGGCCTCGAGGCGACCGTGTGGCTGGTCCGACTGCTCACCGAGAGCGGTGTGACGACCGTCGTCGCGGCCGATCGCCCTGATCGTGACGACCGAGAACGAGTCCGAGAGGCGGTCGCCGACTTCGTCGAGGTGTTCGTCGACGGAGGGGCGAGTGGCGCGGGCGCCGAGAGCTACGAGGAGCCGTTCGCACCCGAGCTGCGAGTGCCCACCCACGACCGTGACCATGACGCGTCGATCGCCCTCGTGATCTCGTGGCTCGAACACACCGGCGTGCTCACCCGGCAGTAGCGGCCGCGCCGAGCGCGTTGGGGATCGCGTCGCGCCACACTCGCTCAGCTTCCGCCAGCCCGACATCGATCACGCCGTCGACGACGAGACGGTCACCACCGGCGGTGCCGAGATCGACGGCATGCACGCCGGCTTCCTCAGCCCGACGCAGGATGTGCGGCAGCGGACGCGCGTCCACTGACACGACCACGCGGTTCGCCGACTCCGAGAAGCACCACGCGGCCGCGGCGACCTCGGTTTCTGGCGCCACCGTGAAGCCGATCCCGCTGCCGAACGCCATCTCGGCGAGCGCGACCGCGAGCCCGCCGTCGGCGCAGTCGTGCACACCCCCGACGGAACGGCCGGCGACGAGCTCGCTCACGAACGCGTGCAGCCGACGCGCGTCATCGAGGTCGGCGGCGGGGGGCACGCCACCGTCGAGGCCATGCACGACCGCGGCCCACTCGGAGCCGCCGAGCTCGGCGCGGGTGGTGCCGAGCACGATCAAGTGCTCACGGTCGATCGTTCGTGGGATCGGCGGAACGCCGTCGAGCTTCTCGATCAGGCCGACAACGCCGACGACCGGTGTGGGATCGATGTCGGCGCCGCGCGACTCGTTGTAGAAGCTGACGTTGCCCCCGACCACCGGGATGCCCAACGCCTCGCACGCCTCACTGATCCCTTCGACGACTTGCTGGAACTGCCACATCACCTGGGGGTGTTCGGGATTCCCGAAGTTCAAGCAGTTCACCAGCGCACGGGGCTCCGCGCCCGCGCACGCGACGTTCCGCGCCGCTTCGAGCACCACGAGGCGACCGCCGGTGCGCGGGTCGAGACGGCAGAACCGGCCCTTGCCGTCGGTTGCGAGCGCGAGCGCCTTCGACGTGCCTTTCAGACGCAAGACCGCGGCGTCGCCGCCCGGCCCGACCACCGTGTTCAAGAAGAGCTGGTGGTCGTACTGGCGCCACACCCACGACTTGTCGGCGATGGTCGGCGTGGCGAGCAGCGCGAGGAGTTCATCGGAGCAGTCGGTGCCCGGACCGAAGTTCTCGGCGAGCGCCTCCCAGGGATCCGCCGCGTTCAGCGTTGCTTGGTCGGCCGGTGCACTGATCGGGCGCGTGTAGGAGGGCCCATTGCCGAGGCTCTCGCACGGCAAGTCGGCAATCGGCTGGCGATCCGACGACACGTCGGGCGGTTCATCACCGCGCGGGGCAGGAGGATTGGTACCCGGAACACCGACCGCGTCGAACAGTCCGTCGAACACGCGGAAGCGGCCCGTGTCGGTGACACGTCCCACGACGGTGGCGCGGATCTCCCAGCGCTCGCACAGGGCCAGCACTTCGTCGAGGTGCTTCGGCTCGACGATCGCGAGCATGCGCTCCTGGCTCTCCGACGTGAGCAGCTCGACCGGGTTCATCCCCGGCTCGCGTCGCGCGACCCGCGCCACGTCGACGTCCATCCCTGCGCCGCCCGCTGCCGCGGTCTCCGACGCTGCGCACGACAGTCCGGCCGCGCCGAGGTCCTGCACGCCGGTGGCGAGCCCGGCATCGAGCATGGCGAGGCACGCTTCGATCAGCCGCTTCTCCTCGAACGGGTCGCCGACCTGCACCGACGGTCGCTTCGCTTCGGATCCCTCCTCGAAGCCAGCCGACGCGAGGACGCTCGCGCCACCGATCCCGTCGCGCCCCGTCGACGACCCGAGCAGCACCGCGAGCTTTCCGGCGCCTTCGGCGCGCGCGAGCACCAGTCGCTCTTTGGGCAGGAGACCGAGGCAGAGCACGTTCACGAGCGGGTTCTCGCGGTAGCAGTCGTCGAACACCACCTCGCCGCCGACGGTGGGCACACCGACCGCGTTGCCGTATCCGCTGATGCCGGAGATCACACCCTCGAACAGGTAGCGGGTGCGCGCGTCGTCGAGCGAGCCGAAGCGCAATGGGTCCATCAGAGCGATCGGACGTGCACCCATCGAGAAGATGTCGCGGATGATGCCGCCGACGCCCGTCGCCGCACCTTGATACGGCTCGACCGCCGACGGGTGGTTGTGACTTTCGATGCGGATCGCCACCGCCAACCCGTCGCCGACGTCGATCACGCCAGCGCCCTCACCGGGGCCGACGAGCACCCACGGCGCTTCGGTGGGAAAACGCCGAAGATGTACCGACGACGACTTGTACGAGCAGTGCTCGGACCACATCACCGCATACATCGCGAGCTCGAGCTCGGTGGGTTCCCGTCCGAGCAGCTCTTGGATGTCGCCGAGCTCGTCGTCAGTGAGCCCGAGCTGTCGATGCATGGGCTCCGCGGTCACAGCTTGAGACTAGTGACGGCTCGATTTCACCAAATGCTTCGTGGCAGAATTGCGTAAGACAGCGTTCGCGAATTCGTCAAAAGAGGAAGTCATCGAAATGCCCCCCAAATCACTCACCCCTGAGCACAAGAACGCCATGGCCGCAGGCCGCAAGGAAGGCCAAGCGGTCAAGGCCTACCTCGACGCCCTCGAGCAGCACCGGCCTCGCCGCGGCCGTCGGCGGACCCCCGACTCGATCCAGAAGCGCCTCGTCGCCATCGACGCTCAGATCGATGGAGCGTCGTCGCTGCAGCGCTTGCAGCTCACGCAGGAGCGCCGTGACCTCCAAGCCGAGCTCGCCGGCCTGCATACCGGCACCACGGTCGATCTCTCGGCACTGGAAGGCGGCTTCGTGCAGGTGGCCAAGGCCTACGCCGCCCGCAAGGGCATCGCATACGCCACGTGGCGCGACCTCGGCGTCCCCGCCGACATCCTCAAGACGGCGGGCATCACCCGCGGGAACTGACGCTCAGACGGCGGAGCGAGCGGTCGCCGCGTCGAGCAGCGACTGGAGCAGCACGACACCGTCGGCCGAGCCGAGCACCGTGTCACTCGCGCGCTCGGGATGGGGCATGAGCCCAACCACGTTGCCGTGCTCGTTGCGGATCCCGGCGATGTCGTCGAGCGCGCCATTCGGGTTGTCCACGTAGCGCAGCACGATGCGGTCGTCGGCCCTCAGCTGGTCGAGCGTGGCCGCGTCGCAGATGTAGTTGCCCTCGAAGTGGTTGATCGGCAGGCGCAGCACCGCGCCGAGCGCGGCGCCCGAGGTGAGCACCGAGTGCGTCGAGTCGACGCGGCACTCCACCGTCTCGCACAAGAACTTCAAGCCGGCGTTCTTCTGGAGCGCGCCCGGCAACAGCCCGGCTTCGGTCAGGACTTGGAAGCCGTTGCAGATGCCGACGACTGGTCCGCCCGCCGCGGCGTGCTCACCGACCGCAGCCATCACCGGTGAGAAACGAGCCAGTGCGCCAGTGCGGAGATAGTCGCCATGTGCGAAGCCGCCCGGCACGACGACGGCGTCGGCGCCGCCAAGGCTGGTCTCGGTGTGGAACACGAGCTCGGCAGTGCCGCCGAGCTGTTCGAGCGCGTGCTGCACATCAAGCTCGCAGTTCGTGCCCGGAAACACGATGACTGCGACGCGTGTGCTCACTACGACGCGAGCTCGCTGATCTGAATCTCGTATGCCTCGATCACTGGGTTCGCGAGCAGCCGCTCACACATCTCGGCGACCTGGGCGCGGGCCGCGGCCTCGTCGGACGCGTCGAGCACGAGTCGGATCAGCTTGCCGATGTGCACCTCCGACACGTTCGTGTAACCCAGCGCAGGCAACGAGCGCTCGACGGTCGCACCTTGCGGGTCGGCAATGCCCGGCAAGTGCTTCACGTCAACCCGCGCCTCGAACATCACGCCACCCAATCTACGCGGTGGTCTCACCCGGTCCGCGACCCGTCCCCAACCCGAGCAAGTGACGCTCCGCCGTCATATTTACAACGCAGCGTCACTCGCTCCGTTCTTCACTCGTCGGCGCCGTGCCATTCGTCGAAACTGTGGGTGGTGAGCATCTCGTAGGCCTCGACGTAGCGGGCGCGCGTCCCGGCGATCACCTCGGCGGGCAACGCAGGTGCCGGGGGCTTCTGGTCCCAGCCGAGTGCGAGGTAGTGGTCACGCACGTACTGCTTGTCGAACGACGGGGGCGACGTACCCACCTCGTACTCCTCCGCCGACCAGTATCGCGACGAGTCGCACGTCATCATCTCGTCGATCACGATCACCGTGTCGTCGACCGTGCCGAACTCGAGCTTCGTGTCGGCGAGGATCAGCCCCGAGTCCGCGGCATGCGCGGCGCCCATCGCGTAGATCGCCAGGGTCGCGTCCCGTACCTGCTCGAACACGCCGTCGCCCACAAGTGCGGCGGCCTCAGCGTCGGTCAATGCTTCGTCGTGTCCCGCTTCGGCCTTGGTGGTGGACGTGAAGATCGGCTCGTCGAGGCGTTCGGCCTGGCGCAGTCCCGAACGCAGGCCAACCCCATTCACCGTGCCGCCGCCTTGGTACTCGGACCACGCCGAGCCGAACAGGTAGCCGCGCGCGATGCACTCCAGCCGGATCGGTCGGGCCGCCCGTACGAGCATCGCCCGTCCGGCCACGTCTGGTCCTGCCGTCTCGGGGAAGTCGGTCGGATCCGACGACACCACGTGGTTGGGCCACACGTCGGCGGTGCGCTCAAACCAGAAGGTCGCCAACGCGGTCAAGGCCCGGCCCTTGTCGGGCACCAGGTCGGGAAGCACGACGTCGAACACCGAGATGCGGTCCGACGCGACGATCAGCATCCGGTCGTGACCGACCTCGTAGAGATCGCGGACCTTGCCGGTGTAACGGTGCGGGAGCGCGAGGCGCGTCACGAGAGCGCGTCCACCGACCGCCCGGCGTTCGCGAGCGCGTGGTCGAGATCGAAGCATGCGACGAGGCGGGCGTCGTCGAGCACTGCCGTCACCTCCGGGTCTTCGCGCAGAACGTCGAGGAATGGACGACGCTCGTCCCATGTGCGCATCGCGTTGCGCTGCGCGAGCCGATACGCGTCGTCGCGGGATACCCCGAACTCGACGAGGGCGAGGAGCACCGGTTGGCTAAACACGAGACCGAACGACGCGTCGAGGTTCTCGAGCATGCGCTCCGGCTTCACGACCATCCCCTCCACGATCGCGCGGAACTTCACCGCTAGGTAATAGGCGAGCATCAAGGAGTCGGGGAGCACGATCCGCTCCACCGATGAGTGCGAAATATCACGTTCGTGCCACAGCGCCACGTTCTCGAGCCCCGGGACCACGTTGGCGCGCAACACGCGGGCCAGACCACAGAGCTGCTCGCACTTCACCGGGTTTCGCTTGTGTGGCATCGCGCTCGAGCCCTTCTGCTCCCCCGAGCGGAAGGGCTCTTCGGCTTCGCCGACCTCGGTGCGCTGGAGGTGTCGGATCTCGAGCGCGAACGTCTCGACGGCGGCACCGAGCGACGCACAGGCGTACAGGAGCTCAGCGTGGCGATCCCGCGTGATCACCTGAGTTGCCGGCACCGGTTGGAGCCCGAGGTGCTCGCACACGTACGCCTCGACCTCGGGCGCGACGTTCGAATACGTGCCGACCGCGCCCGACAACTTCCCGACCGCGATCGCCTCGCGAGCGCGTTCCAGTCGCACCCGATCGCGTCGAACCTGAAGCGCCCACAGAGCGATCTTCGCCCCGAACGTGGTGGGCTCGGCGTGGATCCCGTGGGTGCGACCCACCATCGGCGTGGAGCGGTGCTCCCGCGCCCGGACGGCGATCGCCGCTTCGAGGTCGTCGACCGCCACGAGGAGCAGGTCGCAGGCGCGGACGAGAGTCACCGAAAGTGCGGTGTCGACGACGTCGCTCGACGTGAGGCCATGGTGGACCCACGCCCCCTCGGGCAGCCCGACCCGCTCCTGGACCACATCCACGAAGGCCGCCACGTCGTGGTCGGTGACCCGCTCCCGGGCCTCGATCGCGGCGACGTCGAAGCCCGCTCGGGCCCGGATGGCTACGGCGGCCTCGGCTGGGACCACACCCGCCTCGGCCTGGGCTTCGGTCGCGAGGATCTCCACCTCGAGCCAGGTGGCGTATCGAGCCTCGTCAGCGAACAGGTCCGCCATGGGCGATAGGGCATAACGGGGGATCAAGGGCCGGTCCCTCCCTGCCGACACTGTACGGGCGACAGAGTCGCTCGCGGTGAGCCACGGCGGGGTGCAACGCGTACACGAGTACCACGGGAGGCGAAGGCGTGCGAGCGGACCAATGGGGCACGGAGAACGGGAACGGGAACGGCGCGGGCTACCCGAACGGCAATGGGAACGGCCACGCGCTCGGGACCAACGGGACCGCTCGGCCCGCCTTCCTCGGTGCCTGCGCCAAGCATTTCGCCGCGCGGGCCGTCGGCAAGTGCGACGACTGCGGCGAGCTTTGGTGCTCGCAGTGCATCGTGCCTACCACCCGCAAGCGTCAACCCACCCGCTGCATCGACTGTGCCCTCGTCGCCGCTGGCGTGCGCGCGCCCGGACCCCGGCGCTCTGGAATCACCAACATGAGCCGCCACCAGAAGCGGCCGACAGATCTCTTCTAGAGCGTTCACGCCGAGACTCCCGCGGCCTCTGCTGCGATGTCGTGGCGGAACTGCATCCCCGGCCAGTTGATCAGTGCGGCCGCGCCGTACGCGCGATCGCGCGCTTCGCCCAACGTAGGAGCGGACGCGGTCACGTTGAGAACGCGTCCTCCTGCCGTCACCAGTCGGCCGCGGTCGTCGCGAGCAGTACCCGCATGGAAGAGCACCACGCTGGGCAGCGCTTCGGCCGCGTCGAGTCCCTCGATGGGGTCGCCAGTGCGCGGCGACGCCGGATAGCTCTCGCTCGCGAGCACGACAGTGACCCACGCATCCGTCGAGCAGCGAACTTCGGGGAGCGGCTTGCCGCTCGCCGATGCGAGGCAGAGCTCACCGAGATCGGTTGTGAGTCGCGGCACGACGACCTGGCACTCGGGATCGCCGAAGCGCACGTTGTACTCCACGAGCTTCGGCCCAACGGCTGTCAGCATCAGGCCCGCGTAGAGGATGCCGCGGTATTCGATCCCGCGCGCGGCCAGCGCGCGCAACGTGGGGCGCACAGCCTCGACCATCACTTGTTCCACCACGCCGTCGCCCACAATCGGCACCGGTGAGTACGCGCCCATGCCGCCGGTGTTGGGACCGACGTCGCCGTCGCCGATGCGCTTGAAGTCCTGGGCCGGGGCGAGGGGCGCCGCACCATCCACGTCGCCGTTGCACACCACGAGCAGCGAGAGCTCGGGGCCGCGCATCCCCTCTTCGATGACCAGCGTGCGGCCGGCATCGCCGAACGCCGAACCCGAGAGGTAGGCGCGAACCGCGTCGCGGGCCTCGTCGAGCGACTCGGTGACGACCACACCCTTGCCGCCCGCCAAACCGTCGGTCTTCACCACGTACAAGCCGTCGAGTGTGGTGAGGAACTGGAGCGCGGCGTCTTGGTCCGCGGCGGTGAATGTGGCGTGACGCGCCGTCGGCACACCGGCCTCGGCAACCACTTCCTTCATCCACGCCTTGGAGCCCTCGAGATGGGCGGCCTGGGCTGTGGGGCCAAAGGCATGTCGACCTCGCGCCTGCACGGCATCGACCAGGCCGCGCACGAGGCTCTCTTCCGATCCCCCGAGCACAAGGTTGGCGTCGAGATCATCAGCCAGCTGCGCGACGGCCGCGGGGTCTTTCGGATCAATCGACACGCAGCGGCCAACGGACTCGATCCCGGGGTTGCCCGGCGCGGCGATCACCTCATCGACCGAAGCGCTGCGCGCCAGGGTCCAACACAGCGCGTGCTCCCGTCCGCCGCTCCCGACGACGAGAACCCTCACGCTCTCACGCAGCCTGGGGAAGGACGACCGTCTGCTCGCGGCCGGGGCCGACGGAGACGAACGTGACCGGCACGCCCGCGAGCTTCTCGACGAAGCGCACGTAGTCGCGCGCAGCCACGGGAAGGTCTTCGAGGCGTTCAACCGTTGTGATCTCGCTCTGCCAGCCCGGCAAGGTCTCGTAGATGGGCCGTACCTTGTGCAGGATCGACTGGTGATACGGCACGTGGTCGTAGCGCGTGCCGTCGTCGCCCTCGTAGGCCACACACACCTTGAGCTCGGCCAACGGCGCCATCACATCGAGCTTCGTGATCGCGATCTCACTACAGCTGTTCAGACGGACCGCGTGGCGCAACATCACTCCGTCGAGCCAACCCGGACGGCGACGACGACCCGTGTTCGTGCCGTACTCATGACCGCGGTCGACCAGAAGCTCGCCGACCTCGTCGCCATCGAACAGTTCCGTCGGGAACGGCCCCGCGCCAACCCGTGTGGTGTACGCCTTGGAGACGCCGACCACGCGGTCGATGGCGCGCGGCCCCACACCCGCGCCAGTGCACACACCGCCCGCGATCGGGTTCGACGACGTCACGAATGGATACGTGCCGTGATCGAGATCGAGATACGTGGCTTGCGCACCCTCGAAGAGCACGTGCTGCCCGGCGTCGAGCGCGTCGTGCACCATGTGCACGGTGTCGGCGATCATCGGCTCGAGCCTCGGCACCATGGCGAGGTACTGCTTGGCGATCTCGTCGCCGTCGAGGGGCAAGCGGTTGTAGACCTTGGCGAGCACGCCGTTCTTCTCGCGGAGCGCAAGGTCGAGCTTCTCGCGGAAGATCTTCGGGTCGAGCAGATCCTGCACTCGCAGACCGACGCGCAATGCCTTGTCGGCGTATGCCGGGCCGATGCCGCGCTTCGTCGTACCGAGCTTGTTCTTCCCCAGGTAGCGCTCGGTCACGCGATCAAGCTCTTGGTGGTACGGCATGATCAAGTGCGCGTTGCCCGACACGACGAGCTTGCTCGTGTCGACGCCCTTGCCCTCGAGCATGTCGAGCTCGGTGATCAACACCGCGGGATCAACGACCACACCGTTACCGATGATCGGAGTGACGGTGGGGTACAACACGCCGCTCGGCACGAGCTGGAGCGCAAACACCTCACCTTCGACGACGATCGTGTGCCCGGCGTTGTGGCCGCCTTGATAGCGAACGACGAGCGTCGATTCCTTGGCGAAGTAGTCGGTGAACCGACCTTTGCCCTCGTCGCCCCATTGGGTTCCGACGATCACCGTGCCGGGCACGTGGGCCTCCGGTCGGTGGATGAGAACGACGCGACTGCAGTCACGTTGGGGAAATGGTAGTCGGGACCCGCGCGGTTCGACGCATGTGATTCGAGGCTATGTGCGGGCACGCCGGATGGCTGCGGTGAGGTACACCGCGCGTGCGGCGAGCGACTCGCGCATCTCTTCGCGCAGCTGGTGCAGGAACTCCTCCTGCTGGGTGCCGTCGGACAGCAACGCAACGGTGAACTGCAAAGCGGAAAATCCGGCCAGGAACGACGCCGTCTTCAGGAGTTCGGAGGTCACGGCGAGCTTGGTGTCGAAGAGGTTGAACGAGACCAGGGCGTCGGGTGCTTCGCCAATCCACGTGTGCATCAGATCGGGGGGCACCGTCAGGGTTCCGAGGATGACCAGGAATCCGAACATCGCCGCGCCGACGAGCAACACGAGGATCGCCTCGGTGGCCAGGACGACCAAACCGACGTTGAGCCATTCCTTGCGCGACAGCAGCGGCGGTTCGGGCGGGCGACTTGGCAGACGACGGGCCAGCGGACCGGCTGGCGTAGGAACGGTGCGCTCCTTCAGCACCGCCCATGACTCGGCATGGGCCAACTCCCCGACCTGCCCCGGTACGCGGATCGCCGCGAACAATGTGGCGACGAGCAAGAAGAAGCCGACCGCAACGGCGATGAGCGGCCAGGTCAGTGCGTGAGCAATCTGTGCTGGCTCGGTCGTATAGAAGACGACGATCACGACGAGGAGGAGCAGGGGCAACGCGCGCACCAACACGCCCGAGACGGTCAACACCTGGCGCGCGCCGTGCCCGACGGCCCACCGAGCCATCGGCACGACGCCATAGCTCGTTGTCACGTAGATGAGCGCGAGCAGCAGCACATTGGCGCCACCCGTGATCACCCCCGATCGCCATTGCGAGCTCGCGATGATCGGCACGAGTGCTGGAACGACGACGAACATCGCAACTTCGACCAGACCGACGTTTTCGGGCCGCGCAAACAGCGGCCGATGTCGAAGCCGATTCGCGACCGCCCAAACGCCGAGCACGGCCGCGAACGCCAGGACGCACGCGAGCACGCTCCCCCACACCGGGAAGTCGTCGCTCGGCGCGTTGGCAGCAACTTCGCCGAGCGCAACCAGCGTGAGCAATGGAACTGCGCGCGTCCACACGTCGCGCGATGCGCTGTACCGAAAGATGAAGTGAGGAAGACCGCGCGCCGTGAACCAACGCTCGGTTGCCGCGATCGCTTCCGTCTCCGACGGAGCCGCCATGCGCGGAGGCTATGCTCGAAATCGTGTCGCGAGGCGGAGTCCTCCTCGTGGTCGCGTTGACGCTGGCGCTCTCACCCGCGGCCGCGGCCGGGCAGTCGGCGTCGCAACCCGACCTCGTCATCGTCGGACGGAACGGCAACACCCTCACCGGCGACAACATCTACAACTCCGACGGCGTCGGTCAGCAGCGCGAGGTGATCGTCGACAGGCGAACCGTGCTCGTGATCCGTGTCCAGAACGACGGTACGGACCGCGACATCTTCACCATCTCGGCTTCGCCTCCGAGTCAGGGCTTTCGCGTTCGCTACCTCAGCGGCCGCCACGACGTGACGAAGCCAGTCACGGCTGGCGACACAGCAAACTTCTTCGCTCCAGTGGTCGCCACTGGGGAGTTCGCACAACTCCGGGTCGTCATCAAGGTCATTCCGGCCGCCAAGTTGGGCGCCCATCTGTCATTGACCATCCGAGCAACCAGCGGCGCTACTGACGCCGTGCACATCGAAGCCACGAAGACGTCGACGTCGACCTGACAGATTGTGCTACCATGTGCTACATGGATCGGGTGGGCATTCGCGAGTTGCGACAGAACCTCAGCGTGTACGTGCAACGGGTGAAGGACGGCGAATCGCTCGAGGTGACCGAGCACGGTCACACGGTTGCCGCGCTCGTACCGGTTCGCGATCCCGACGATCCCATCGAGCGCATGCGGCGTGACGGTCGACTCAAGCCAGCGGAAGCTCCGTGGCCGCCACCGCCGCCCCTCCCTGCTACCGAGCCCTACTCGGGGACGAAGGGCCTGATGGAAGATCGGGAAGGCAAGGAGTGACGACCGCGTACGTCGAGTCATCGGCACTTGTGAAGTTGGTCGTCGACGAACCCGAGTCGAGCGCGTTGCGTTCCGCCTTGGAACACGCAACTCGGACTACGAGTGAACTCGCCATCACGGAGGTGGTCCGGGGAGCGCGTCGACGGCACGGTGACACCGGGAGTGCCCGAGCACGCGCGGCAATCCTTTCGTTCGAACTGATGTCGGTAGATCGCCCCGTCCTCGACGCAGCCGCGCGGCTAGATCCACCAAACCTGCGGTCACTCGACGCGATCCACGTAGCCACGGCCCTCACCCTCGGATCTGCCGATGTCGTCTTCTTCTCGTACGACCGCCGGACAATCGAAGCGGCCGAGGCTCACGGCCTTACCGTCTCCTCGCCGGGAGCCTGACTCAGGCGTTGACGGCTTGGCGGCGGCTGAACGCGAGTTGGCCGTCGCTCGCTGCGTCGATCACCACCACGTCGCCGTCGGAGTAGTCACCCTTCAGCAACCCGAGAGCGACCGAGTCGGCGATCTCCTTTTGGATCACTCGCTTGAGCGGACGCGCCCCGTAGTCGGGGTCGTAGCCCACCGTCGCAAGATGGTCGAGTGCCGCGTCGGTGAGCTCCAGGCCGAGGTTGCGCTCGGCCAGGCGCGCCCGCAGGTGCTCCACCTGGAACATCACGATCTCGCGGATGTGCTCTTGGGTGAGCGGGTGGAACACCACGATCTCGTCGATGCGGTTCAGAAACTCCGGCTTGAAGTGGTTACGCACCACATTCATCACCGTGTTCTCGTCTGATCCACCACCGAGGTTCGACGTCATGATCAGCACGCTGTTGGAGAAGTCGACCGTACGGCCCTGCCCGTCGGTGAGCCGGCCGTCGTCGAGCACTTGGAGCAGCACGTTGAACACGTCGGAGTGGGCCTTCTCGATCTCGTCGAGCAGGATCACCGAGTACGGGCGGCGACGCACCGCTTCGGTGAGCTGACCACCTTCCTCGTAGCCCACGTACCCCGGAGGCGCGCCGACGAGGCGCGACACGTTGTGCTTCTCCTGGTACTCCGACATGTCGATGCGGACCATCGCCCGCTCGTCGTCGAACAAGAAGTCGGCGAGGCTGCGTGCGAGCTCGGTCTTGCCCACGCCCGTCGGGCCGAGAAACAGGAACGAACCGATCGGTCGGTTCGCGTCCGACAGGCCGGCGCGTGAGCGACGGATGGCGTTCGCCACCACGTCGACCGCCGCGTCTTGGCCGACGACGCGACCGTGCAGCACGTCTTCCATGCGGATGAGCTTCGCGACCTCGCCTTCGAGCAGTCGCGTCACGGGGACGCCGGTCCACTTCGAGACGATCTCGGCGACGTCCTCCTCGTCAACCTCCTCCTTCAGCATCTTCTGCTCGCGCTGGAGATCGTCGAGGCGGGCGGTCTTGTCCTCGATCTCGAGCTCGAGGTCGCGCATGGTGCCGTAGCGCAACTCCGCGGCACGCTGGAGATCGCCCTCACGCTCGGCCCGCTCGGCTTCATTGCGGGCCTGCTCGAGCTGCTCCTTGAGCGCCCGGATCTCGGTGATGGCGTCCTTCTCGTTCTGCCAGTGGGCGACCATCGCGTCGCGCGACTCAGCCAGCTCAGCGAGCTCGGCCTCCAGCGCGGCGAGGCGCTGCTTCGACGCGTCGTCGGTCTCCTTGGCCAACGCGGCCTTCTCGATCTCGAGCTGACGGATACGGCGCTCGACCACGTCGATCTCGATCGGCATCGAGTCGATCTCGATGCGCAACCGCGACGCGGACTCATCAATCAGGTCGATCGCCTTATCGGGAAGTTGGCGCGCAGTGATGTAGCGGTCCGACAGCACCGCCGCGGCCACGAGCGCGGCGTCCTGGATGCGCACACCGTGGTGCACCTCGTAGCGCTCCTTGAGGCCGCGCAGGATCGCAATCGTGTCCTCGACCGACGGCTCACCCACGAACACCTGCTGAAAGCGGCGCTCCAGCGCGGGGTCCTTCTCGATGTACTTGCGGAACTCGTCGAGCGTCGTCGCGCCGATCATGCGCAGCTCACCGCGGGCGAGCATCGGCTTGATCATGTTGCCGGCGTCGACGGCACCTTCGGCGCCACCCGCGCCGACGATCGTGTGCAGTTCGTCGACGAACGAGATCACTTCGCCTTGTGCGTCGGTGATCTCCTTGAGCACGGCCTTCATGCGGTCTTCGAACTCACCGCGATACTTCGACCCGGCCACCATGCTGGCGATGTCGAGCGAGATCAGTCGCTTGTTGCGCAGCGACTCAGGCACGTCGCCTTCAATGATTCGACGCGCGAGCCCTTCGACGATCGCGGTCTTGCCCACGCCAGGCTCACCGATGAGCACCGGGTTGTTCTTGGTGCGACGGGAGAGCACCTGGATGACGCGCCGAATCTCGTCGTCGCGCCCGATGACCGGGTCGAGCTTGCCTTTGCGCGCCTCTTCGGTGAGGTCGCGGCCGAACCTTTCGAGCGCCTGGTATTGGTCCTCAGGATTCTCGCTGGTCACGCGGTGGCTGCCACGCACTTCCTTGAGCGCGGCGAGGACGGCGTCGTGCGTGACGCCGAGCGCGCGGAGCAAGTCGCCGACACCGCCAGCGGCTTCGGTCATGGCAAGGAGCAGGTGCTCGGTCGAGAGATAGTCGTCGCCGAGATCGGTACGTTGACCGTCGGCGATCTCGAGCACTTTGAACGCGTCGGGCGAGAGCTGCGCCTGCTGCGCGGTCTCGGCATAGACCTGGGGAACCTTCGCCAGCGCCTCGTCGACCTGGGTCCGCACAGCGGATGGGGTGACGCCGACCCGCTCGAGCACGGGGAGCACGACGGATTCGGGCTGACCAACCATGGCCGCGAGCAGATGCTCGGGGCTCACCTGGGCGTGGTTGCGTTCGCGCGCGAGTGACTGCGCGGCCTGGAGAACCTCGGCGGTCTTTCGAGTCAGCTTGTTGGGATCAAGGGCCATGTGCCGTGCACCTCACTTGGGTTGGAAGTTGAGTTGGAGGTTGGGTCGGTTGGTGAAGTTGATAACACAACCATCAACTTTCGCATTCCGGGTCCGGGGCGATTTCTGTGCCCCGAAGTGCGCTGATGCCTGTGCCATCCTCGACAGATCGTGCATGGGGAGGCTACGAACCACGTCAACCTGGTCGGCCCGGGCTGGCATCCGGATCCGCTCGATCCGTCGCGCCTGCGCTGGTGGGACGGCACCTCGTGGGTCGCCCGGATCGCCAAGCTCGAAGCCGGCTCCGACGCCATCTCCTGGCACGCGGCGATTGCCGATCTCGCACCGCCCGAGCCACAGATCGCGGCTCCCCCGGTGCCGCTCATCGACCTCACGATCCAGACGCCACCGGCGCCGATGCCCACGCCAGCACCGGCGGAGCTTCCGACTTCGACGCCCGTCGAGGTCGCGCCCGTCGGGGCGCCCGCCGCGGCGGAAGGCCCGAGGCGTCCCCACCCGCCCCGGAATCGTCGCGCATGGGCCGTACTCGGCGTCGCTGTGCTCATGATCGCCGCGGGCGCCGGCGTCGGCACCGCGATGCTCGGTGGCGACGCCCGCCCGATCGTCGACGACCGCATCGCGTACCGGGATGACGACGCCGACTTCGCCCTGAAGTACCCCGAGGAGTGGCACGTCGACAAGCGCGTTCCGGGTGAAGGGATCAACTTCATCGTCGGCTCCACATCGGTACCGGCCGACGAGCAGAACACGGTGTCGGTCGTGGCCGGCACGAGCGACGGCCAGGCGGCGATCCGCCTCGAAGACCTCGTGGTGTCGACCTCGGCCGACCTCATCGCGAGGCACCTGGTCAACTTCCGACTCGCTTCAGCTACCGAGGCGCGCCTCGCCGGCGCGCCGGCGTTCCGAATCGAGTTCGTCGACAGCACGACGAAGCCCGAGGTGCGGGTGGTGCAGTACACGGGCCGGACTGCGGGTGGCCGACCGCTTCTCGTCGGGATCACGGTCCGCGAGCCGCGCACACAAGTCAGCGATGAGGAGCTGACCATGTTCCTCGCCTCGATCACTTCGAGCTGACGGCTCCACGCGCGGCGGCGCGCGCCCGCTCGAGCGCCACCTCCAGATCTCGGATGTGCGCCAACGCAGTTGCGAGATCGTCTTCCAGCTCCAGGATCTTGCGCACTCCCATCAAGCCGACGCCTTCGTTCGTGAGCTCCTGGATCCGCTGCAAGAGCTGGATGTCGCGTTCGGAGTAGCGCCGGCTTCCGCCCTGCGTACGCGCCGGCTCGATGAGTCCTTTGCGTTCGTAGATGCGCAACGTCTGCGCATGCACACCCGCCAGCTCGGCCGCCACCGAGATGATGTAGAGCGCTCGTTCTTGCTGGCTGCGTTCGCTCGGATCGTTGGCCATCGTCACACCCCCAGGTGCGCGCGTGGGTTGTCGTCGAGCTTCTCCGCGAGGGCTTCCGCCGCGGCGCGTTGGTCGGCTGTGAGCTTCTTGGGCACCACAACCTCGAACGTAACGAGGAGGTCGCCCGCATCGCCCTTGGCGGGCTTGATGCCTCGACCGCGCACGCGAACGGTCGTGCCGCTCGCCGTACCGGCGGGCACCTTCACGGTGACGGGTTCGGCGAGCGTGGGGACCTTCACCTGCATACCGAGCGCGGCTTCGGGGAAGGTGACCGGAACAGCGAGCGTGAGGTCCTTGGCGCCCTTGCGTCCGAAGAGTGGGTGCTTGCTCACGTGGACGATCACGTACAGATCGCCCGACGGCCCGCGGTTTCGACCCGCGCCACCACGCCCCTTCACGCGGATGCGCTGGGCGTCGCGAACTCCCGCAGGGATGCGCACCTTCACGTTGCGGCGCCGACGCTCGACACCAGACCCATGGCACTTCTTGCACGGACTCGTGATCACCTGACCGCGTCCACCGCACGTTGAGCACACCTGCGAGAACGAAAACGGACCCTGGTCGACCGCGACCGATCCGCTGCCGTGACACGTAGGGCAGACCTCGGGCCGCGTGCCGGGCTCTGAGCCGCTGCCGTTGCACTTTGAGCACGCCGCATCCGACGTGAGCCCGACCGTCGTCTCGACACCGTGCACGGCGTCGAGGAAGTCGAGCTTCAGCTCGGTCTCGAGGTCTTGACCGCGTTGCGGCGCGTTTGGCTGGCGACCACCGCGCTGACGTCCGCCGGCGTTGCCGAACAGTCCGCCAAACAGGTCGCCTAGACCTCCGCCCTCACCGAAGTCGAAGCTGGCGCCTCCGAAGCCGCGGCCACCGAAGCCGCCCGGGCCGCGACCGCTCGCGACCATCGCGCGCACCTCGTCGTACTCCTTGCGCTTCTCAGGATCGCCGAGCACGTCGTTCGCGGCGGAGATTTCCTTGAAGCGCGCCTCCGCGGACGCGTCGCCCGGGTTCGCGTCGGGGTGAAACTGCTTCGCGAGGTTGCGGTACGCCTTCTGGATGTCTTTCTCGGACGCGTCGGAACTCAGGCCCAGCAGTTGGTAGTAGTCGGTATCGAACCACTCTCGTTGCGGCGCCATACAGTCAGGCTCCTGCGCGCGTGACCCTCACGGTGGCCGGACGCAGCACGCGGCCCTTCAGTCGGTATCCCGACCGGAGGATGTCGCAGACCACCGGCTCACCGTCACCGTCTTCTTGCGCGACGGCTTCGTGCTCGTGTGGGTCGAACGGCTTCCCAAACGCATCGATTCGCTCGAGCCCGGACTTCTCAAGCACACCGAGTAGCTCGGCGTACACGAGCTCGACGCCCTTGCGGACCTTTTCGTCCGCGTCTCCATCACCGTTCGGGATGTTGGAGAGCGCGAGCTCGAAGCTGTCGAGCACCGAAAGGAGCTGCTCGACGAGCCCTTCGTTGGCCCGCTCCATCTTGTCGGTCTGCTCGCGCAGCATCCGCTTCCGATAGTTCTCGAAGTCGGCTTGCACACGCTGGGCGAGCTCACGGAAGTCGTCGCGTTCAGCCGCGAGCGCGACGAGGTCCGCCTCCACAGTCGCTTCGGCCTCGTCGGCCGTCTGCTCGACGTCAGCGTCGTCAATGTCCTCGCGGACTTCGTCGCCCATTACGCGCTCTGCTCTTCGCCCTCGTCCACGATCTCGGCGTCGGCGACGTCGTCGTCGGAAGCAGCCGGGTCGCTCGCACCGGCGTCGCCGGCCGCCTGCTCCTGCTGGGCCGACTGGTACAGCCGCTGCGCGAACTCCTGGCTCGCCTGAATGAGCGCCTCGTGCTTCGCCCGTATCGCATCGACGTCCTCGCCCGCGAGCGCTTCCTTGAGCTCGCCGAGCGCGGCCTCGATCTTCACCTTGTCGTCGTCCCCGACCTTGTCGGCCTGGTCCTTGAGCAGCTTCTCGGTCTGGTACACGAGCGAGTCGGCGTTGTTGCGGAACTCGACCGCCTCGCGGCGTTGCTTGTCTTCCTCGGCGTGCTCCTCGGCTTCCTTCATCATCCGGTCGATCTCGTCGCGATCGAGCGCGGTACCGCCGGTGATCGTCATCTGCTGTTCCTTTCCCGTCCCGAGATCCTTCGCCGAGACGTGCACGATGCCGTTGGCGTCGATGTCGAACGTGACTTCGACCTGCGGCACACCACGCTGAGCCGGCGGGATGCCGACGAGCTGGAACGTGCCGAGCGTCTTGTTGCGGTACGCCATGTCGCTCTCGCCCTGGAGCACCTTGATCTCGACGCTCGACTGGTTGTCGTCCGCGGTCGTGAACACCTCCGACCGCTTGGTCGGGATCGTGGTGTTGCGCTCGATGAGCTTGGTCATGATCTGACCCTTGGTCTCGATGCCGAGCGACAGCGGCGTCACGTCGAGGAGCAGCACGTCCTTGACGTCGCCTTTGAGCACGCCGGCCTGGATCGCAGCACCGATCGCAACCACCTCGTCGGGGTTCACACCCTTGTGTGCGTCCTTGCCGATGATCTCCCGAACGAGGTCGACGACCGCAGGCATCCGCGTGGAACCGCCCACGAGGATGACGTGGTCCACCTTCGACTTGTCGACGCCCGCGTCCTTCACGGCCTGCTCGACGGGGCCCTTGCAGGCCTCGAGCAGATCCGCCGTCAGCTCTTGAAACTTGGCGCGCGAGAGCGTCTGCTCGAGGTGCAGGGGTCCGTCTTGCGTTGCGGTGATGAACGGCAGGTTGATCGTGGTCTCTTGCACGGCCGAGAGCTCGATCTTCGCCTTCTCCGCCGCTTCCTTCAGTCGTTGCGCGGCCATCTTGTCGACCGAGAGGTCGACGCCGTGCGCGTTCTTGAACTCCTGCACCATCCAGTCGACGACGCGCTGGTCCCAGTCGTCACCACCGAGGTGTGTGTTCCCGGCCGTCGACTTCACCTCGAAGACGCCGTCGCCGATGTCGAGCAGTGACACGTCGAAGGTGCCGCCGCCGAGGTCGAACACGAGGATGGTCTGGTCGGTGTCCTTGTCGAGGCCGTATGCGAGCGCGGCCGCAGTCGGTTCGTTGATGATGCGCAAGACCTCGAGCCCCGCGATCTGACCGGCCTCCTGGGTGGCCTGACGCTGTGCGTCGTCGAAGTACGCGGGCACGGTGACGACGGCCTGCGTGACAGTGTCGCCGAGGTACGCCTCCGCATCCCGCTTGAGCTTCTGGAGGATGCGGGCCGAGATCTCCTGCGGCGTGTACTTCTTGCCGTCGATGTCGAGCGACCAGCTCGTGCCCATCTCGCGCTTCACCGAGCGGACGGTGCGGTCGGGGTTGGTGATCGCCTGGCGCTTGGCCACCTCGCCGACGAGCACTTCGCCGGTCTTGGAGAACGCGACGACCGATGGCGTGGTGCGCTGGCCTTCGGCGTTCGGGATCACGGTGGGCTCGCCCGCGTCGAGGGTCGCAACGACCGAGTTGGTGGTACCGAGGTCGATGCCTACGGCTCTGGGCATGGGATTTCCTCCACGAGTTGGTACTGAGAGTTGGTTGTCGGAATAGGAGATTGCGAACTTGAGTGTGACGGTATCAACTTTGCTCGGTGCCTCGCTATTCCCCCTCTGAGGTGATTCCGCCAGATCCGCGACACTCAGCCCATTTCGCAAGGCACGAATCCGGCACTGTCGCTAGATTCCCTGGCCATGGCGAAGGAAACGTTCGTTGACCACCTGGCCGAGGTGCCGCTGTTCTCGGCGTGCTCGAAGAAGGACCTCCAACAGGTCGCGCGTCGGGCCGAGGACATTCGGGTCGACACCGGCAAAGTGCTGGTCAGCGAAGGCGCTGCCGGCGCCGAGTTCTTCGTGATCATCGACGGCAACGCCAAGGTCACGCGACATGGTCAAGAGGTCGCAACCCTCGGGCCCGGCGACTTCTTCGGCGACCTCGCGCTGCTCGACCGGGCGCCGCGCAACGCCACCATCACCGCATCGACTCCGATGGAGCTCGTCGTGCTGGGCCAGCGTGAGTTCGCCGCCCTCATCGACGAGGTGCCCGGGTTCGCGCACAAACTGCTCGCCGGACTCGCCCGGCGCCTGCGCGCCTACGACGCCCAAGCCGTCCAGTAGGTCCGGCCAGCCCTGGCCAGCGTCGACCTGGCGAACCCAACCGGTGCATCGGAGTCGTTGTTCGCGCTTGGGGACGCGCTCGGCAACGCCGTCTCGGCGCTCAACGACTTCTCCCTCGACACCCTCATCCCCGCGGTTCAGAAGAACACGGGTCTCGCCAAGGCAATCACCTCAGCCTGCTGAGCCGGCAGGAGCGCCGTCTCAGGCCCGTGTGCCGGTGACCTTCGGCCCTGTTCCGGGTCGGGTCGTGCCGACATAGTCGGCACATGGGCTCATCTCGGATCCTGGCCGTGATCATCGCCGCGGCCCTTGGCGCACCGATCGCCTTCGCTGGCACGGCCGCGGCCACCGCGCACGTCGCGGCCCGGCCGAAGGTGACCGCGTCGGGCTTCACCTTCAACCCCGACGAGCCCGACGCTACGTACGCCGGCGAGGTGACCGCCGCTGCGGTCGTGAGCAACCCAACCGGCAAGGTGGCCGTCGACGTGGTGGTGGTCCTCACCCTGAAGGATCAGCGCGGCCGCACCATCATCGACAACCAGACGACGCTCGCCTATATCGCCCCGGGTGACGACTCGTACGCCACCTGGACGACGACGTACCCCGAGAAGAAGGTGCCGGTGAAGCTCACCGCGAAGGTCACCGGCGTGGGCGAGATGATGAGCGCGCGCGCCTGGGGAGAGGACGCGCAGTACGACTTCCAGACCGACACACCCGTGGCGCTCGCCGACGTCGCGCTGGAGTTCGCCGACCTCACGTACCAGGACTCCTCCATCCCGGCATCCGACCCGATGGGCATCGCGAGCTCAATCGTGGGGAGCGTGCGCAGCGTGTCGGGCAACGAGCTCGCAGGCCTCGACGTGACATGCGTCGCGTTCGAGGGCAGCGACGTGGTCGGCGGTGGTCACATGGTGCTCCCGATCATCCCCGAAGGTGCCGAGGCCGGCGTCCAGGCACCGAACCTCGTCGGCGGGCTGGAGCCCGACGACCTGCGGTGCTCCGGACGGGTCGAGTACCTCGAAGCCCGGGTCGGTGCCCGTGCCGAGCAGCTCACCGTGCAGGACGCGGGGTTCGCGCTGACGAGTCTCGACGAGTACTCGGTGGGCGCGGTGATCGAGAACCCCACGGATCAGTTCGCCTGGGGCGTCCATGTGGTGTTCGACGTCCTCGCCGCCGATGGGAAGGTGATCGGGAGCCGGTCATCCGATGTACCGCTCTACGTCGCTCCCCACAGCACGGTGTATGCCGCACCCCTCCTGCCCGGCACCCCCAGGGAGTTCGCCGGCAC
This sequence comes from Acidimicrobiia bacterium, assembly GCA_009694295.1. GTDB lineage: Bacteria > Actinomycetota > Acidimicrobiia > IMCC26256 > PALSA-555 > SHVJ01. The sequence goes on along the minus strand of SHVJ01000010.1, from coordinate 395 downwards.
TCCCTTCAGCCTGCGGGTGCTCACGAACGCGTACGCATTCCAGCGTCCCGGTCGTGCGATCAGGGAAGAGGCCGGCTTCGACCCGGCCGCTTGGAAGTTCGAGATCTCGGATGTCGGCCTCGACGGCAGCGGCCACGCGGTCGGCACGATCACCAATCGCTCCAAGAAGGCGGTCAACGCCGTCGACATGATCTGTGGGCTGTTCAGTGGCGGGGCCATGGTGGGCGCCACTTCTGAGTCGCTCGACGAGTCCGACCTCGGCAGCCAACTCGTCCCGGGCAAGGCGCTGAAGTTCGAGGTTGGTGTGAGCCTCGACTCGACCGGCGCCAACGACGTGCGCTGCGTGGCAACGATCAGCCAGTACTCGGACGTGTAAACGCCCACTAGTAGGTTCT
>SHVJ01000096.1 GCA_009694295.1 Acidimicrobiia bacterium | reverse complement strand
ATCTCGAGTTCGGGGAACAACGAATCAAACCGCTCGCGGTCGCGCCGCAACACGATGTACGGCAACGCTTGGTTCGCCGCGGTGAGGGGGTCGTTACTCTCGAAGGCCCACGACTCGACCTTGGGATCGAAGTCCTCCGGATGCAAGTGTCGGTACACGACGCGCGCGAGGGGGCTCCAGTACGGCTCGTAACAAACGAGCCCACCGCCGGGAACGCAGACGCGCCGTGTCTCCTCGAAGAGCGCCTCGATATCAGGGATGTGGTGAAGGCAGTCCTTGGCGAAGATCGTGCGAACGGAACCCGAGCGAAACGGCAACCGTTCGCTCGTCGCCAGGAGATCGACGTCGGGGCCGACGCGTACGTCGGTCGCCACGATCGCCGGATCGACGTCGCCAAGGAAGCCGCCAGCTGAACCGATCTCGATGCGCGCGCCGGCACCGGACAGGTGCGCCGTCTCGGCTTCAAGCATTCCGTCGTACGCGGCGCGGTATGCCGACGAGAGATACGGATCGCCCCGGATGATCTCGAGCTGGTCGCCGGGATCGTGAACTCGACGGGCCTTGCCGATCGAGGTCAATGAGCTACGAGTGACGAGCTTCGGCTTCCTCGCGGTGAGCGAGGTACCACTCGACCGTTGTACGCAAGCCATCCTCGAAGGAGGTGGCGGCGCGGAATCCGATCAGCTCCTCGGCGCGCTTCGTGTCGAGCTGGCGGCGGGGCTGCCCATCGGGTTTGGTCGAGTCCCACACGATGTCGCCGTCGTAACCCACCAACTTCGCAACCATCGTGGCGAGGTCGCGGATCGGGAGCTCCTCGCCTGAACCGAGGTTCAGCGGTTCGATGTCGTCGTAGTGCTCGGCTGCAAGCACGATCCCACGCGCCGCGTCGTCGACATAGAGGAACTCACGCGTCGCGCTCCCAGTTCCCCACACGACAACTTCGGAATCACCAGCCTCTTTCGCGTCCACAAACTTCTTGATGAGGGCCGGTGTCACGTGCGAGACAGCGGGGTGAAACTTGTCGCCAGGCCCGTAGAGGTTCGTCGGCATCAGGTACACGGCGTTCTGCCCGTATTGCGCGCGATTGGCTTGCGCTTGCACGAGCAGTGCCTTCTTCGCGATGCCGTACGGAGCGTTCGTCTCTTCGGGGTAGCCGTCCCACAGCGATGTCTCCTGGAACGGCACCGGCGTGAACTTGGGGTACGAGCAGATGGTGCCGACGATCACCGTCTTCGGGGTCTCGCGCCGGCGGGCCTCTTCGATCACGTACGTGCCCATGAGGAGGTTGGCGAGGTAGAGGTCGGCCGGGCGCTCGCGGTTGGCACCGATCCCACCCACTCGCGCCGCGAGGTGGATGATCAGCTCTGGATCGGCCGTGTCGAACAACCGGCTCACCTGATCGAGCGCAGTGAGGTCGCACTCCGCGGAGGTCGGGGCGGTGACCTTGTCGGCGCCGAGGTCGTCGAGCTCTCGGAGCACCGTTCGCCCCACGAACCCGGCGCCCCCCGTCACGAGGACCCGGCGACCCGACCAGTAGTCAGCGTTTGCCACGGGCGCAGTGTATTTCCGACCGCCGTGATTACCCACTTTCGCCACATTCGGCCCACAGGCCTCGATTGGCGTTACGCGCGTCGAGCTCGGCTTGGAGCAGGTCACGCGCATGGGCCCGATTCGGCGCTATCACGAGCAGTCGGGCGTAGCCCTTACGCAGCAACTCATCGTCGAAGCGGTGGCCGTCGACGATCACGTAGGCGAGCCGGCGGTCGTAGATATCTCTCGGCTCGACATCGCCGACGAGACGCACGAATCGGCCAGTGAGACGGGTTGCCGTGTACGCCGCCGCCTCGGGGCCGAAGCACTGGACACCCTTGGTCGGGTGGTGCGTTTCAGGAGTGTCCACACCAAGGATTCGGATGGTGTCGGTGCCGCCGTCGGGCAGCTCCACCACCAGCGTGTCGCCGTCGATGGCTTCGAGCACCCGCACCCGAGGCGTCGCTTGCAGGTGCTGGTGCCCTGCCCACCAGCCGACGGCCGACGTCGCGATGAGCACGGTGATGACGACACGCCTGCGACTCCGGTGCATGCGATGTCCGACACCGTGACCGGACATCCATAACCGGACCGCCATGACCGGACCGTGATGACCTCCAGTTGGGGCGGTCGATACGATCTCGTCATGTCCGAGACCCGTATGGCCGCGAGTGGCCGCATCGCCGCACCCGCCGAGAAGTTGTTCCAGATCGTCTCGAGTCCAGCACGGCACGTTGAGATCGATGGCTCCGGGATGCTGGTGTCATCGGTCGACGCCGGTACGACGACCAAGGTCGGCGACACCTTCGATATGAACATGGACCGCGAGCCCTTGGGTGACTTCCCCGAGATGGGGAAGTATCAAGTACGCAACACCGTCACGCAGATCGTGCCCAACCGCCTCTTCGAATGGGGCGTGGGGATGGTGGACGGTGACTCGATCGGCCACGTGTACGGATGGGAGCTCACGCCGCTGAGCGACACCGAGACCGAGGTGACCAATTACACCGATTGGTCCGCCCTTCCCGAAACGATGAAGTCCTACTGGCCGATCGTCCCCTTGCACATGCTCGAGGAGTCGGTGGAGAAGCTGCGGCGGGTCGCGACCGACTGAACGCGGAGCGTCACTCGCAGAACTGGATGCTGGGTGTGGCCATCCCAGTCACGGCATTCGTTGCCGGATCGAGGGTCATGCCGAACGCGGGCTGGCCGTTCTTCGTGACCGTGACGAGCCTGATGCCGAAGATGTCGACGGTGCTGTCGTCCACGCTCACGGAGTAACCGTCGGCGCTGTACGCGCTCTGCACGTCCGACAATGACGAGCCGACGCTGATGCCCGCAGCCGTGCTCGCACCACCTACTACTGAGATCGCGCTCAGGGCGCCGGCGTCGAACGTCGCCGAGCCGTTGACGCCACCTTGCAGCGGAGCAGCTTGCTGCCCGGTTCCCGCGAGCTCGCAACCCGGACCGATGCTGCCGATCAACCCGGTGTCCGACGCCGCGCTCGTCGAGAGCCCGATCGTGAGCGCCCCGAGTCCGGCCTCCGTCAGCTCCAACGGCGCGGACTCGCTCGTGGTGGTGGTGCTCGGAGCAGTCACGGTTGTCGACGTGTTCGTCGTGCGCCGCTTCTTTTCGCCACCACCGCACGCGACAAGCGCGAATACCAGCACGGTGACCGTCGCCCAGCGTCGCACCACAGACCTCCTCGCCGGCACTCGCCAGGAGCGCTCGTGTGTGGAGGCCACAATACCGATCGACGCTCCTTGAGCATCAACCGGGCAGGCAGCCGGCGCCGGTAGGGTCGAAGTTCCGATGAGACGAGTGCGCTGGATGGTGATCGGCGCGGTCGCATTGGCACTCGCCGGTGCGGTTGCGGCCGTCGTGACCATTCAACCGAAGCTCAGCGACGCGCGCGACCGTGTCGACCTGCGTTGGACACCACTGCGTGAACCGCTCGATGCGCGCTTCGACGCGCTGTCCGTGATGGCGACGGCCCTGCACGACGCCGGCGCGGGCGACCGGGCGGTCACCGCTGCACTCGACGACGCATTGGCCCGGTGGTCGAAGCTCGCGCTCCGCGGCCCGGAGCACACCGACGTGACCCTGGAAGTCAAGACCGCCAACGAGCTCGAAGCGCTGGCCCGACGAGTGAACGCCAACATCGCCGCGTCGGATCGACTCAGCCTCAACGAAGGGATCAAGGCGGCCCGGTCGGCCTTCGACCTCGCCGTCGTCCCCGTGCCCACGATCGCGGCATACAACCGCGCCGTCAGGGCGTACGAAGACCAGCGCTCCGGGACCATTAACCGCCTTGTCGCCGGCGCGATGGGTTTCGAAGCCCGCCCGCTCCTCGTCGTCGGCTGACCCTGGCTGGCTAGAGCAACGGCCGAGCGGTGGGCGCGATCGGTGCGGGCAGATCCGTCTCGCCCGTGAGGTAGCGGTCGACACCGGCCGCGCACGAACGGCCTTCGGCGATGGCCCACACGATGAGGCTTTGGCCGCGGCCCATGTCGCCGCACGCGAACACACCAGGCTCGCTCGTCATGAACGTTGCGTCCCTCGCCACGTTGCCGCGCTCGTCGAGGTCGACGCCCAGATCATCAAGGAGTCCAGCCCGATCGGGGCCGACGAAGCCCATCGCGAGCAGCACGAGCTCACACGGCAGCTCGAAGTCGGTGCCTTCGATCTTCTCGAAGCGCCCGTCGACCATCTCCACTTCGTGCGCAAGCAGCGCTCGGACGTTGCCGCGCTCGTCGCCCTCGAAGCGCTCGGTGTTGACGCTGTAGACGCGCTCGCCACCCTCTTCGTGGGCCGACGACACGCGGAACACGTTGGACCACGTCGGCCACGGGTTCGTTGGCGCGCGGGTGTCGGGCGGGCGAGGGAGGATCTCGAACTGGTGCACCGACTCGGCACCCTGACGGTGAGCGGTGCCGAGACAGTCGGCGCCGGTATCGCCACCGCCGATGATCACGACCCGCTTGCCGGCGGCAGTGATCGTGGGCTCGGCCAGGTCGCCTTGCTGCACCCGGTTGCCGATGGGCAGGAACTCCATCGCCTGGTGGATGCCGCCCAGCTCCCGTCCCGGAATCGGCAGATCGCGCCATGCAGTGGCGCCGCCGGCGAGCACCGTCGCGTCGAACTCGCGGAGCTCGGTGAGTGGCACTCCACCTTCACCAGCGGCACCGACGTTGGAATTTGCTCGGAAGGTCGTGCCTTCGGCCTTCATCTGCTCGAGCCGCCGATCCACGTGACGCTTCTCGAGCTTGAACTCGGGGATGCCGTACCGCAACAACCCGCCGATGCGATCGGCGCGTTCGAACACGGTCACGTCGTGACCCGCGCGCGTGAGCTGTTGCGCGGCAGCGAGACCAGCCGGTCCTGACCCAACGACCGCGACTCGCTTGCCCGTCTTCACCTCGGATACGACCGGTTCGATCCAGCCTTCGGCGAACGCGCGGTCAACGATCTCGACTTCGACCTGCTTGATGGTCACTGGATCCTGGTTGATACCGAGCACGCACGATGCCTCGCACGGCGCCGGACACAACCGCCCGGTGAACTCGGGGAAGTTGTTCGTGGCGTGTAGTCGCTCGATCGCTTCGCGCCAGTGGTCGCGATAGACGAGATCGTTCCAGTCGGGGATCAGATTGCCGAGCGGGCAGCCGTTGTTACAGAACGGGATGCCGCAGTCCATGCAGCGGCCGGCTTGCAGCGTGAGCTCGTCGCGCGAGAACGGCTCGTACACCTCGCGCCAGTCGTTCAGACGCACCTCGACCGCACGGCGCGTCGGCGTCGTGCGACCCCACTTCAGAAAACCAGTCGCCTCACCCATGTGCGGCTTCCATCACTCGGGCGAGGGTGTCGGCTTCGGACAGCCCAGCGGCCGTCGCTTCGGTCATCACGCGCAGGACGCGCTTGTAGTCCCGGGGCATGACCTTGCGGAACGACTCGACTTCGCTCCCCCACTGCGTGAGCAGTCGGTCGGCGACATCGGAGCCCGTGAGCTCGCGGTGACGTTCGACCGTGGTCCGGAGGAACTCGCGGTCGTCGTCGGCAAGCGGCTCGAGCTCCACCATCTCGTAGTTCACCAATGCGGCGAATCGCTCGTCGGGGTCGTACACGTACGCGATCCCACCCGACATGCCCGCGGCGAAGTTGCGACCCGTGGGTCCCAACACGACCACGCGTCCGCCGGTCATGTACTCACAGCCGTGATCGCCTACACCTTCCACGACCGCAGTTGCCCCCGAGTTGCGCACGCAGAACCGCTCGCCCACCACCCCGCGGAAGTACGCCTCGCCCGACGTGGCGCCGTAGAGCAGCACGTTGCCGGCCACGATGTTCTCCTCCGCCGCGAACTGTGCGTCGCGGTCGGGGTGGACGATCACCACACCGCCGGAGAGACCCTTGCCCGTGTAGTCGTTCGCGTCGCCTTCGAGACGCAATGTGATGCCGCGCGGCACGAACGTGCCGAAGCTCTGCCCCGCGGAGCCGCGCAGATGAATGCGGATGGTGTCGTCGGGCAGGCCGGCGCCACCGAAGCGGCGGGTCACCTCGGAGCCCAACAACGTGCCCACCGTGCGGTTGGTGTTGCGCACCGGCAGCTCGATCTCGACCGGTGTGCCATCGGTGAGCGCAGGCTGCGCCAGCTCGATGAGCTGCTGGTCGAGTGCGCGCTCAAGCCCGTGTTTCTGCCCGCGCGTGTTGTAGCGGCTCTGACCTTCGTAGGGGTTCTCCGCCTCGACCAGGATCGGCGTGAGGTCGAGGCCGTCGGCCTTCCAATGGTCGATGGCCGCCTTCACGTCGAGCGCGTCGGTCTGCCCGATCGCCTCGGCGATCGATCGGAATCCGAGCGCGGCGAGGTACTCCCGCACCTCTTCAGCGATGAACTCAAAGAAGTTGACGACGAACTCGGGCTTGCCCGAGAAGCGCTTGCGCAGCTCCGGGTTCTGCGTGGCGATCCCCACCGGGCACGTGTCGAGGTGGCAGACGCGCATCATCACGCAGCCGCTCACCACCAGCGGCGCAGTTGCGAACCCGAACTCTTCGCCGCCGAGCAGCGCCGCGATCACGACATCGCGCCCGGTCTTGAGCTGGCCATCCACTTGTACGACGATCCGGTCGCGCAGTCCGTTGCGCATGAGCGTCTGCTGGGTCTCGGCGAGCCCGAGCTCCCATGGTGCGCCCGCGTGCTTGATCGATGTGAGCGGTGACGCGCCCGTACCGCCGTCGTGCCCGGAGATGAGCACGACGTCGCTGTGCGCCTTCGCCACCCCAGCCGCGACCGTGCCCACGCCCATCTGCGCGACGAGCTTCACGTGCACACGCGCGAGCGGGTTGGAGTTCTTGAGATCGTGGATGAGCTGCTTGATGTCCTCGATCGAATAGATGTCGTGGTGCGGCGGCGGGCTGATCAGACCAACGCCGGGCGTGGAGTACCGCGTGCGAGCGATCCACGGGTACACCTTGTGACCGGGCAGCTGTCCGCCTTCGCCCGGCTTGGCGCCTTGCGCCATCTTGATCTGGAGGTCGTCGGCGTTGACCAGGTACTCCGACGTCACGCCGAAGCGTCCGGACGCGACCTGGTGGATG
>SHVJ01000095.1 GCA_009694295.1 Acidimicrobiia bacterium | reverse complement strand
GTGAGACACGAAGACCTCCGGTTGGTGAAGACGGCTATCTCCACTGCACCGGAGGTCTTCGCTTTACGTCAACCCGTCACCAACGTCCTGGCCGAGTACAACTAGCCGCTGGGCGCGTCCTTGCGCGGCCGCGATCGTCCACGCCGGAGGATGCGGTCACGGAAGCCCCACCAGGTCACGAGCAGCAGCTCCTCGGCGAAGATCCCCCACGTCATCTTGGAGTGACCGCGCACACGGTCGGTGAATACGCTGGGGACTTCGGTGACCTTGCCGCTCCACCGCCCCACTCGGTACGCGGTCTCGATCTGAAACCCGTAGCCCTTCGAGCGGGTGGACCACACGTCGATGGCGCGCAGCGCGTCGGCGCGCACTGCTCGGTAGCCGGCAGTCGCGTCGCGCACCTTGAGACCGAGCACGAGTCCGGCATACCGGTTGCCGTAACGCGAGAGCGCACGCCGGAACCAGGGCCAGTGAGGGATCGAGCCCCCCGGGACGTACCTCGACCCGATGACGAGGTCGGCCCCAGCCTCGAGCGCCGTCAACATCGTCGGGAGCTCTTTGGCATCGTGCGAGAGGTCGGCGTCCATCTGCACGAGGGCCTCGTAACCGCGTTCGAGCCCGACCGCGAAACCTGCGCGGTAGGCCTCGCCCAAGCCCGTCTTCTCTGGTCGGCTGAGGATGTCGATCTGGCCGAGGCGATCAGCCGCAGCCCGCGCGATTGCCTCGGTGCCGTCGTCGCTGCTGTCGTCGACCACGAGGACGTCGACGGAGGGCACGGCCGCGCGAACGCGCTCGAGTGCCTCTTGAACGTTCTCGGCCTCGCGATATGTCGGCATCACGACAAGCGTTCGCACCGACGTAGGGTAGCGATCCGTGGAACGCACCGACGTGCCGAAAGGCGGCGGTTTCTCGCTCGGCTACCGGCCCCAGCTCGATGGCCTCCGCGCCGTCGCAGTCATTGCCGTCATGTTGTTCCACGCGTCGATCGGTTTCAACGAGCGCGGCAAGCTCGTGCCCGGCGGCTACCTCGGCGTCGATGTGTTCTTCGCGCTGAGCGGCTTCCTCATCACGACGATCCTCGCCCAAGAGTGGCTGCGCCGTCGGCGCGTCGACCTCGGCGCGTTCTACGCGCGGCGGGCGCTGCGACTGCTTCCCGCGATCGTGCTCGTGGTCGTCGTGGTCCTCGTCCTGGCGCAGGTCGTGCTCAACGCCGATGCCGCGCACTTTGCCCGCCGTCAGTCGTTGTGGACTGCTCTCTACGGTCAGAACTGGCACGCGGTCATCTCGCCCGCGGCATTCCCCGGCTATCTCGATCACGGGTGGTCGCTGTCGGTGGAGGAGCAGTTCTACCTGCTCTGGCCGCTGGTCCTGTGGGGTGTGCTCTCGCTGCGCCGCTCGGTCAACACCACGCTGGCGATCGTGCTGACCGGCGCGGGCGTGTCGGCAGTAGCGATGCTGGCGATCGGCGAGAGCGACCCGCTGCACGCGTTCTACGGCACCGACGCGCGCGTACAGACGCTGCTGCTCGGAGCCGCGCTCGGACTTGCCGCGGTGTTCGGACGGTTGCCGACGGGGAGGCAGCGCTGGACGGCTGCTGCGGGATGGGTCGGTTCCGGTGCGCTCATCGTGGCGTTCGTCACGTACGACAGCACGAGCACCTTCAACGCGCGAGGTGGACTCACCCTTGTCGCCATCGCAGCGACCGCGCTCGTGTTCGGCGTGGTGGGTGCGCCGAGTACTCCGCTGGCTCGAGCGCTCGGCTCACCGGTTCCGGTCGCCGTCGGCCGCATCTCGTACGGCCTGTACCTGTGGCACTACCCGGTGTTCCTGGCGTTCACGCGTGACGACACCGGACTCACGGTCTGGGCCACCGGCCTGTCGTTCTGGCCGCTGCTTGCCGTGCGCCTCCTGATCACCTTCGCATTGGCTGCGGCGTCCTTCGCCATCGTCGAGCGACCGTTCCTGCGGATCAAGCGCCGCTTCGAGCGTCTGGCCGAGCAGCCTGGCGCCGCGGTCGTGGTCGCCCCCGGCATGACGGTTCCCCAGTAGTGGCAGTCGAGCACCCCGCCGACGCGGCCCAGCCGGGCCGTAGTGAGCACGCGCACTTTCCGTGCTTCGACGGGTTGCGCGCGATCGCGGCCACTGCGGTGCTCGTGCATCACGCCGGGTTCGCGACCGGGTACAGCGGGAGTGGCCGCTTCGGTCGGCTCACCGCGCACGGCGATGCCGGCGTCTCGATCTTCTTCCTGATCTCTGGCTTCCTGCTGTACCGCCCGTTCGTGAACGCGCACCTCGCCGGCCGCGCGCCGACGAGCGCCGATCGGTTCTGGTGGCGGCGTGCCCTGCGCATCTTCCCCGGGTATTGGATCGCCGTCATCGGGATCTATCTGATCTTTGGCTTCGGGAAGGGGACGCTCAACAGTCCCGGCGACTTCTTCGCGTACTTCGGGCTCACCCAGATCTACGACACGACGCGTTTCTTCAGTGGCGTGAACCAGGCATGGAGCCTTGCTACGGAGGTCAGCTTCTACCTGTTCATCCCGCTGTACGCGATGGCGATCCGCCGCATCGCGCGCCGGTGGCCCACGAAGCGAGTGCGCATCGAGGTGTACGGGCTCATCACATTGGTGGTCGTGTGCGTGGTCTGGCGGCTCGCATGGTTCATCTACGACCCGTACTGGCAGCGGTACGGCGCGGGGGCGGCACCAACGAAGACCGCGCCGTTCGCAGGTCTTGCTACGCAGTACTGGCTGCCCAGCCACTTCGATCTCTTCGCGCTCGGCATGGGTCTCGCCCTGCTCAGCGTGTGGGTGGCGCGCCAAGACGTCGTTCCCCGCTTCATCGAACGCATCGGGAAGGTGCCCGAGCTCTGGTGGGCGCTCGCCGCGGCCACCTACGTGTTCGCCAGCGTGGGCGTCGGGCTTCCGCGCAATCTCGTGGTTCTCACCGGTACGGAGTACTTCATCCGTCAGACGTTGTACGGGCTCACCGGGTTGTTCCTCCTCATTCCGGCGGTGTTCGGCGATCAAGAACGCGGGTTGGTGCGGCGGTTCCTGTCCTGGGCACCGATCGCGTACGTGGGGCTCGTCTCGTACGGCATCTATCTCTGGCATCAGGCGTGGCTCGGGCAAGCCCGTGAGGAATGGCTCGGCTACAAGGACCTGTTCCAGGGTCCGATCATCACGGTGATGGTCATCGCGTTCGCGTACGCGTTGCTCACCGCGACCGCGAGCTACTACCTCATCGAACGCCCGGTGCTGCGGTTCAAAGACCGACCCCCGTGGCGACGGCGGCCGAAGTCCGCTGTGGCGTCGTCAGCCGTCGCGTCATCAGGGAGGTCGATGTCGTGACTCCCGCGGCGCCGCCGGTGGACGCGCCCAACCGGACGTTCTTCTCGTGCTTCAACGGCTACCGCGCGCTCGCGGCGGTCGCGGTGCTCGTGCTCCACACGACGTTCGTGAGCGGGACGATCGGCCGGAACCCAAGTCTGGGCATCTTCGGCCTGGATCTCGGCCAGTTCCTGATCCGCCTCGACGTCGGTGTCTCGGTGTTCTTCCTCATCTCGGGCTTTCTGCTCTACCGCCCGTTCGTGAACGCGCACCTGCGCGGCGATCCCGGCCCGGGTCTGCGTGACTACTTCGTCGGCCGGTTCCTCCGGATCTTCCCCGCGTACTGGGTGGCGCTCATCGCTGTGGTGTGGGTGTTCCACCAGACCGGCCCGCGGCACAGCATCGACAACTTCGGCGACTTCGTCTCGTACTTCGGATTGCTCCAGCAGTACACCGCCGACCATGCCTACGGCGGCATCCAGCAAGCGTGGACGCTCTGCGTCGAGGTCGCGTTCTACCTCTTCCTCCCGCTCTGGGCGGTCGGCATGCGCGTTGGTGCGCGGCGCGTCAAGAGCGTCGTGCGGGTGGAGCTGATTGGGCTCGCCGTGTTGTTCGCCTCCGGGATCACGTACCGCATGGTCGTGCTCACGATCAACGACCAAGGCGGCAACGAGCTCTCGTGGCTCCCTGCGTTCTTCGACCAATTCGCGCTCGGGATGCTCCTCGCGGTCGTCAGCGCCGGCATCGAGACCGGTCGTGTGCGCTCGCGTCTGGCCGAAGCCGCCGGTCGACAGCCATTGGTGTGCTGGGCCCTCGCGGCCGTCTCGTTTGTCGCGGTCTCGACGCTCTTCGACCTGCCCCTCGACTACCGACAGCTTTCGCGCGGCCAATGGCTCGCGTGGACGCTGCTCTACGGCGCGACGGCCTTCTTCTTGCTGCTACCGGGAATCTTCGGCAGCCAGGAGCGCGGGCTGGTGCGCCGCATGCTCCAGCATCCGTTGCTCGTGAGTGCAGGCATCGTGTCGTACGGCATCTATCTGTGGCACGAGCTCTGGCTTGAGCGCTTCTTCCACTCGACCGGCCTTCCCGTGCAGAACGCCGACGTGTTCGCGGTGCTGGGGTACGCGGGGATGTTGAGCGTGATCGCCGCGATCGTGTCGTGGAACTTCATCGAGAGTCCCGCGCTCCGGCTACGACGCGGGTTGTCGGAGTTGAAGCGCGGGAGCGCACCAGCGGCAGCGCCGGCCGAGCAAGACGTCACTACGATGTGATCGATGGCCACGAGCGACGTCGTCGTGATCATCCCGGCGCACAACGAAGCCGCGACCGTCGCCGAGGTCGTCAAGGCGGTGCGGGCAGAGGGCTTTCCGGTGGTCGTCGTCGACGACGGCTCCACGGACGCGACGGGCGAGCTGGCTGAATCCGCCGGTGCCGCGGTGCTGCCCCTCGTGGTGAACCTCGGCGTGGGTGGCGCGCTCCGCTGTGGCTTCCGGTACGCGGTCGAGAATGGCTACCGCGTCGCCATCCAATGCGATGCCGACGGCCAGCACGACCCCAAGAGCATGCACGACCTCTTGCGCGCGATGGAGGAGCAGCACGCCGATCTCGTCATCGGCAATCGGTTTGCCGCGGAAGGCGCCATGCCGATCTCGCGGTCACGCCGGTTCGCCATGCGCGTCCTCGCCGGCGCGGCGCGCCGAGCCGTCGGTCATCCGATCGGTGATGCCACGTCGGGGCTCCGCGCGATCAAATCGCCACTTCTCCAGGAGTTTGCCCGCGAGTACCCGGCGCAGTACCTGGGGGACACGTTCGAAGCGCTGGTGGCGAGTGCGCGCGCCGGGTACCGCGTCGTCTCGGTGCCCACGACCATCCGCGAGCGACAAGGTGGTGAGCGTTCGGCGGGCACGGCGGCATCGCTCGCATTTCTCGCCCGGGCGTTCCTCGTGGTCACTCTCAGGATCGGGACCCGCTATCGTCCCGCGGCGGCAGTCGATGGTGCGCGCGTCGAGGGTTGAGCATCGTGAGCTCGACGCCGTGACGCGCGCGTGAGGTGGTGACGAACCGTGTTGCTGGGTGTGCTGTTCGCGCTGGTGATCGTCGTGCTTGCACGCTTCCAGCTCCTCACTTTGCGGTACACGCTCGGCTGGTTCCTCGTCGCGGTGTCGATCGCGGCATCAGGAGCGCTCAACTCCGTGGCCAAGCTGCTGGCGAACGAGCTCGATCTACGACCGATCGAGCTCTTGCTGGGTTTCTCACTCGCGACCCTGTTGCTGATCACCGTGCAGCTCTCGATCACCGCGTCGGGCCTCACGCAGATGGTGCGCACGGTCACGGAGTCGTTGGCGCTCTCTGAGGAGCGCATTCGGCGCCTCGAGCGCGCGGGCTCAGGCGTGAGCGACGCGGAGAAGCCGGTTTCGTCGTGACGCAATGGCCCAAGGTGTTGCCGCCCCTCGCGGCCGAGGATCAGGCGGTCATCGATGACGCGATCCAGTGGTGGCACGAAGAGGTTCCGAGCAGCTACCAGCTCGTCGAGCGCTTCAACCACCGCTACGCCCTGCGCTCGTATCCGCCGGGGGAGGGACGATTTCGCACGATCGAGATCGGCGCCGGGCTGGGTGAGCAGCTCCATTTCGAGGACCTGTCACGCCAGGACTACACGTGCGTCGAGCTGCGCGCCGAGATGGCGGCCACGCTTCGCGATCGGTTTCCCGACGTGCAGACGATCGTCGGCGACTGCCAGCAGCGCCTCCCGTTCGACGACGGCCACTTCGATCGCGCCGTCGCGGTGCACGTGCTCGAGCACCTTCCCGACTTACCCAGCGCGCTCGACGAGCTGCACCGACTGCTGCGTCCGGGCGGACGCTTCGGCATCGTGATCCCGTGCGACCCCGGCCTCGTGTATGGACTCGGCCGACGGCTCACGGTGCAGCGGCAGTTCGAACGTCGCTACGGCATGCCCTACGAGGTCTTCGTCCGGCGCGAGCACATCAATGCCCCGGCCGAGATCGTGGAGCTCGTACGCGAGCGATTCGACGTCGTGCACCGACGCTTCTTCCCGTTGCGGGTGCCCGTGGTGAACCTCAACGTCTGTCTCGGCATCACCGCAGTCGCTCGCGACGCTTGAAACGGAGGCCTCGCGACTAGATTTCCCATCCGTGCAGTGGTCGACGCGGCGTTTCTTCTGGCTGCTCGGCCTCATCACCGCAGCGGGTCTCGCGGTGCGGCTCGGCTACGTGATCGGCGTTCGGTGGGACCAGAAGCTCTGGGGCGACGCGTTCACGTACCACCACACGGCCAATGGCTTGGTCGACGGCTTCGGCTTCCAGCGCTGGATCCCGAAGAGCTTCGTGAGCGACGCCGGCCACGTACTGCTCAACCCACCGGAGGCATGGAGCAAGATCGCGGTGCCGGTGGGTCCGTCGGCCAACAACCGTCCGGTCTTCCCGCTTTATCTCGCGGGATGGTCGGCGCTCGGCTTGCGTAGCTACCACTGGCACATGATCGCAACGACGATGCTCGGCACCGCGTCGGTGTTCGTGATGGGCCTCGTCGGCCGCAAGATCGCCGGGCCGAGAGTCGGCATCATCGCCGCGCTCATCGCGGCCGTCTACGGGAACTTTTGGGTCAACGACGCGGTGGGCACCGCGGAACCGATGGCCATCTTCCTGACCGCCATCCTCCTGTTGCTCACGTATCGAGCGTGGGAGGACCCCACCTTCAAGCGCGTCGTAGGCATCGGCGCCTTGTGTGGCTTCTCTGCACTGGTGCGCTCGGAGTTCTTGGTGCTGGCACCGTTGCTGATCATCCCGCTGCTGGTGCGTCGCCGAGGCGGCCGACCGATGAAGGAGCGGATCGGGTGGCTACTCGCGGCCGGCGCAGCAACCGTGCTGGTGATGTC
>SHVJ01000094.1 GCA_009694295.1 Acidimicrobiia bacterium | reverse complement strand
CTTTCGGATGGTCGCCCAAGCGTTGCAACGATCGCGTTGGCAATCCCTCTTGCCGTCGCCTCCTACTGGCTGATCGACAACCTCCTAATCGCGGCTGTTCTGACGTGCGTCGACGGCGAGAAGTTCCTCGAGCGAGTGGTCGATCTCACGAGAGCTGAGAGCGTGATTGTGCTGTTTGGCGTCGCGGGCGGCGTTGGTGCGTTGGCGTTCCGTGAAGCAGGCAGTGCACTAGGTCTTGTGACCGTGGCAGCCCTGCTAGCTGTCGTCGACGTCAAGGTGCTCGCAGTCATGGCGCTGCCGGCTCTGAAGCGTGGTACTGGAAATAGTCACGCTGTAACAGTGGGGTATGCGGGTCAACTAGTTCTTGTGGCTGCGATGGGCGTGCTCGGCGCGACGCATGGTGACTTGCTTGGGGCCGGTGCGGCGGTTGTTGGGGCGTTGGTGGTGACGTTCCTGGTTGCGCTGTTGGGTGTGCATCGGCGCGTAGGCATGTGGGAGCGTCATCTCGCGCTCGGGGTCGCGATCGTGGATGCTCCCCTCGTGACCGTGTTCGCCATCGCTGGGGCACTTGCTGTCACCGTCAGCATCTGGTGTGCGATCGCCGTGGTGTCGACCGCGCTCGCACTGAGCGTTCTCGCCGCTCGTCACCGCGAACGGAAGCTTGCCCGCCAAGCGGAGGACGACGAGCGGTTGGCCGCCGCCGTCGAACTCGCTGTGATGGACGGCCGCGACTGGTCATCTTCCTCACGCTGACCCGCAGAGCGCGTCGCACCCAGCGCGCCGTGCGAGGATTGGCACATGGCTGAACGTCCACGCGGTCCATCCGAGGCGGGCTCGTCGGGCGGGGATGAGATGCACGCGTGGCAACCGCTCGTTGACGACCTTCGAAGTCGACGCGACCTGGGCCTGGCCATGGGTGGACCCGAACTTGTCGAGCGTCAACACTCCCTGGGCAAGCTCACCGTTCGGGAGCGCCTCGACCTCCTCCTCGATCCCGGATCGTGGGTCGAGTACGGACTGCTCGCCGACAGCATGGATCTCGCCTTCGAAGGTCGCTTCCTGGCCGCCGATGGTGCTGTCACCGGAGTCGGGGAGATCGACGGACGGCGCGTCGTCGTCGCCGCCTACGACTTCACCGTGCTCGCCGGATCGATGGGTCGCATCGGGGAGAACAAGATCAAGCGCATGCGGGAGCTGGCGTTGCGGCAGCGGCTCCCCATGGTCTGGTTGCTCGATTCAGCCGGCGCCAGGATCCAATCCGCGTTGGGTTCGGTCTTTGCCGGCGCCGGTGATCTGTTCCGCGAACAGGTGGCAATGAGCGGCGTCGTCCCGATGGTGGCCGCGATGCTCGGGCATTGCGCTGCCGGCACCGCGTACATCCCAGGGCTCGCCGACTTCGTGCCGATGGTCAAGGGAACGTCGTCAATGGCGCTCGGCGGACGACACCTCGTAAAGGCCGCGGTTGGCGAGGACGTCACGGAAGAAGAGATGGGTGGCTCGGCTGTCCACACGAAGATCTCGGGCTGCGCGGATCTCGAAGTTGCCGACGACGCCGAGTGTCTCGCTGTCGTACGTGCGTACCTGTCCTACTTCCCGTCACACAACCAAGAGTCTCCGCCGATCGCATCCACCGACGATCCGGTCGACCGGTTGGTGCCCGAGCTTTACGACATCGTGCCCACCGCACCGCGTCGCGCGTACGACGTGCGCAAGGTTGTGACCGCGGTGGTCGACGATGGCGAGGTGCTCTGGATCAAGCCGGAGTGGGCGAAGAACATCGTGACGGGGCTTGCTCGCATCGGTGGGCGCCCAGTTGGCATCCTCGGCAACCAGCCGATGGTGCTCGGTGGCGCACTCGATGTGAACGCCGCAGACAAGGCGGCGCGTTTCGTGTGGCTCTGTGATGCGTTCAACATCCCGCTGGTGTTCCTCCATGACGTGCCCGGGTTCATCGTCGGATCGGCGGTCGAGAAGCAGGGGATCATCCGACACGGCGCAAAGATGCTGTTCGCAATCTCCGAAGCGACGGTTCCGAAGATCAGCGTCATCTTGAGGAAGAGCTACGGCGCGGGATACTTCGTCATGAATGGCTACGCGTACGAGCCCGACTACCTCGTCGCGTGGCCGACCGCTGAGATCG
Organism: Acidimicrobiia bacterium; assembly: GCA_009694295.1. Taxonomy (GTDB): domain Bacteria; phylum Actinomycetota; class Acidimicrobiia; order IMCC26256; family PALSA-555; genus SHVJ01. The sequence goes on along the minus strand of SHVJ01000094.1, from coordinate 5,238 downwards.
CGGTGATGGGGCCTGACGGGGCCGTGAACATCATTCACCGAAAGACACTCGAAGCCGTCCCCGAGAGTGAACGGGCGGCGAAGCGCCTCGAGCTCGCCGAGGAGATCCGGAGCAACATCACTCCGTACGTCGCCGCGGGGCATGCCCTCGTCGACGACATCATCGATCCGGCAGAGACGCGACGTGCGATCTGGCGCGGATTGGAGCTCTCGGCCGACAAGCGGGTCGATCGCCCGTGGCGTAAGCACGGTGTCCTCCCTGTCTGAGCTCACCACGAACGGTGGGGGGCAGGAGACGGCCCGGTGCCTCCGGGCGAGTTGCCGCGCCGACCTGGGCGGCGAGCGAAGGTCGGCGGTCGGTTCTGGCGCCTCTGGTACGCGACCGCGGCATCCAACCTCGGGGACGGCCTCACGCTCGTCGCGATGCCACTGCTCGCCGCGTCGTTCACGCGCGATCCGCTCACCATCGCGGGAATCGGCGTGTTCACGCCCCTCGCCAAGATCGCGGTGTCGCTCGCTGGTGGGGTCCTGGTGGACCGGGGTGATCGCCGACGGGTGATGATCGCCGCAGACCTCGCGCGCCTCGTAGCGATGACCGGATTCGCGGTGCTCGTTGCGTCCGACGACGTCAGCTTTCCGATCGTCTACCTCGTAGTCTTTCTGCTGGGGATTGGTGAGTTTCTCTTCGATACCGCGGCCGTTGCTGTCGTCCGCGACGTCGTACCCCCGCGTCGCCTCACCACGGCGAACGGCTGGCTCTACGCAGTGGAGGACGGGGCGCAGGACCTCGTCGCGCCGCCGCTTGGCGCCGTGCTGTTCTCCGCCGCGATCTGGCTTCCGTTCGTGGTGGATGCGACGTCGTTCGTTCTGTCTGCGATCCTCATCCTGTCGTTGCGAGGCCGTTTTCGGGCTGAGCGGGTTGGACCGCGAACCACAATTCGCGGTGAGCTGCGCGACGGATTCCGGTTCACCTTCGGGGTCCCGTTCTTTCGTTCGGCTGCAGTCATTTGGGTCACGCTTGGGTTCACGCTCGGCGCCACCTTGGCCACGCTCGTGCTGTTCGCCAAGAGAACACTTGACGCAGGTAATTTCGGGTACGCGGCCATCATCACTGCCGGTGCCGTGGGCATCGTGTTGGGCAACTTGTTCACAGCTCGGCTCGAGCGAACGCTGCGACCAGCCGGCGTGTTGGTGAGCGCAATTGTCGCAAGCGGCCTCGCGCTCGTTGCCACCGGCGCGGCGCCCGTGCTGGCGGTCGCCGCGGTCGCCCAGGCGGTGTGGGGGGGGCTGGCTTTGCACTCGCGAACACCCAGATGGTGAGTCTCCGTCAGCGGTTGGTCCCCGATGAGCTGCTCGGACGCGTCACTGGCGTGTTCGGGTTGCTGAGCGCGACGGGCATGGTGGCCGGCGCGCTCGTCGGCGGCGCGCTTACTGCGGGTGGAGGACCGCGAGTTCCGATCTTGTTCGCAGGTGTCGTGACCACCGCCGCGGGACTGCTCTGGTGGGTGTTGCTGCATTCGTACGGACCTATCGAGGTCGACGAGGAGGAACCCCCCAGAACCGGGAGTGCGTGACCTACGCTCACTTCATGCACGAGATCCGCGCGGAGATCACCGCGAATGTGTGGCAGGTTCGCGTCGAAGAGGGTCAGATGGTCGCCGAGGGCGATGAGATCATGATTCTCGAGTCGATGAAGATGGAGATCCCGGTCATCACGGAAGTGCCGGGAGTGGTTCGAGAGCTCCATGTTGCACCCGACAGTGTGGTGCAAGAAGGCGATCTGCTCGCCCTGATCGACGAGTCGTAGACCTGAGTTTCGGCCTCGATGAGGGGCTCCAGCTCGCTCAGTAGTTCGACGGCAGCACGCGTTCCAGCAGCGCATAGAACACGAAGAGCGCAGCAGCGAACGGCAGGACACCGATCAGCCAGTTCGGCAGGCTCGGATGGCGATGGAACAACAGCCACCAGAGAAGTCCGATCGCGGCTGCGATCAGACCTGAGATCAGGGTTGGCAACTTCGAGCTGCTTCCACCGGAGAGCCCGTCTTCGGTGAGCTTGGGAGTCTTTCCGGTCGGGTGCGCCGCGGGCAGTGCTGGCTCTTGCAGCACCGCCTTCACCACGAGACGTTGCGCGGCCGAATACTTCGGGTTGCACGTCGTGAGCGTGAGTGTGGCCGGTCGGAACCGGTCGCGGTTGAGCACCTCGAGTTCAGTCGGCTGCACGACGATTGTGTCGTAGACCGTGTACGTAAAGTTGCCTTGTGCCGTGCGCGTGAAGATCCGATCACCGTTCTCGAGTTGGTCGAGGTTGCCGAACGGCGCGCCGTACGTGGTTCGGTGTCCGGCGATTGCCGCGTTTCCCTCTTGACCGGGGAGGGGACTGTCGGGGTAGTGCCCCGGCCCCTTGCGGAGGTCTTCGCGACTCACGCCCTGCACCACGATCGAGTCGACCGCGATGCGCGGAATGCGGATCTGCGCGATCGCGCCGCCCTCGGGGACGAGTGGCGCGAGAGGCACCTGGAGTGTGGTGGTCGTGGTGGGGGCCGTTGGTTCGGTCACCGACGATGTCGTGGTCACGGCCGGGTTGTCGCCGTGGTTGTCAACCGAACTCGTGAACTGGTTGCGCAGCCGATCCTGCTCGCGTGACGTGTAGATGCCGGTACCCCAGAGCTGGTACGTGACGAAGAGGAGGATGAGCAGGCCAACGGTCACGAACGACCGACCGAGAGCACCAATCACACGCCGCACCCCCCGATCCTATGGGCGAGGGGTCCAACCGGCAGCGATGCGCGCCACTGAAGAGACAGGGTTCGCCTCGCGGCGCGAGCCGTCCGTACACTTGGCGTCCCTCCACCGGAGGCGCCGTGCAACCCGTTGTCCGTCTCCGTTCCGCCGTCTGTCTGCTGGGGCGCTTCCCTGCCCTCGCGGGCGTCGACCTCGATGTTGCTTCGGGCGAGGTCGTGCTGCTGTCGGGCGGAAATGGGGCTGGCAAGACCACGCTGCTTCGCCTGATCGCTGGACTGCTCCCGCTCCACCAGGGTGAGGCTGAGGTGCTCGGTCACAATCTTGCTCGCAACCGGACGGAACATCGCCGTTACGTCGCGTTCGTGGGTCACGAGACCTTCTGTTACGACGACCTCACTGCTCGCGAGAACTTGCGGTTCGCGGCGCGCGCCAGCGGTGCATCGGCATCTGCCGCCGACGCGGCGCTGGAACGGGTCGGTCTCGAGCGGTGCGCTGCGGTGAGCCACGCGCGCCTGTCGGCCGGGCAACGCCGGCGATTGGCCCTCGGGGTGGCACTGGCCCGTGAGCCGCGTCTGTTGTTGTTGGACGAGCCCCACGCCGGCCTCGACGCGGACGGTCGCGCGGTGCTCGATGCGGTGCTCGAGGCCGCGGCGGGCGAGGATCTCACCGTGCTGATCGCCTCGCACGAGCTCGACCGCACCCGTTCCCTCGCGAGTCGAGAAGTCGTGCTCACCGCCGGTCAAGCGCACGCGGCGGTGCGACCGTGAACCTCGCGCAAGAGGCGTCGCTCGTTGCGGGGAAGGACCTCCGGATCGAGGCTCGCTCGCGAGTGACGCTCCAACAGGTGCTGCCTTTCGGGCTCATCGTGCTGTTGCTGTTTGCCTTCGCGCTTGATCCCGACCGTGGTGTGCTTCGCGACGTCGCCCCCGGACTCTTCTGGGTGACGGTGTTGCTCGCCGCGCTGCTCGCGATCTCGCGGTCCTTTGCGATCGAGGCCGCCAACGGGGCGCGTGACGGGCTGCGGATGTCGGGCCTCGACCCCGCCGCGATCTTCCTCGGCAAGGCGGCTGCGGTGGCCGTGGAGCTCGCGGCGCTTGAAGCCCTCCTCACCGTCGGGGTGATCGTGCTGTTCGACGTCTCGCTCGGGGCGATCGGTCCGCTGCTGTTGGCCACGGTCCTCGCGACCGTGGGCGTGGCGGCCACCGGTACCCTCTACGGCGTGCTCGCTGCGTCTTCGGGCGCGCGCGAGACGTTGGTGCCGGTGCTGCTGCTGCCCGTGGTGTCGCCGGTGTTGCTCGGGGCAACGCGGGCATGGGAAGCCGCCATCGACGGTGCTTCATCCGATGCATGGCCGTGGATCGGAGTGCTCGCAGTGTTCGCTGTGCTCTACACATCGATCGGGACGCTGGCCTTCGGGCCACTCCTGGAGGAAGCATGACCCTGCTCAAGCCGACGGTGGCACGAGTGCTCGGGTGGACCACCCTCGTCGCGCTCATCGTGCTCGCGCTGTTCGGTCTCTGGGGTGCACCGGCCGATGCAGTGCAGAGCGACGCGCAGCGACTCATGTACCTCCATGTTCCTGCGGCTTGGATCGCGTACCTCGCGTTCGGTGTCACCGCGATCGCCTCCGGCCTCTGGCTCTGGCCGCGGACTCGATCCCCGGTGTGGGACCGCATGGCCGGCGCCTCAGCCGAGCTCGGCGTGATGTTCACCGGGCTCACGTTGCTCATGGGCTCGTTGTGGGGCCGACCGGTCTGGGGAGTCTGGTGGGCGTGGGACGCGCGCTTGGTCACGACCGCCGTCCTCTTCTTCTTGTACCTCGGCTATCTCGCGTTGCGCCGCGTTCCCGGCACTGCGGAAGGACGCGCGAAGCGATGCGCGATCGCCGCGCTCATCGCCTTCGTCGATGTGCCCATCGTTCACTTCTCGGTCACCTGGTGGCGCACACTCCACCAGGAAGCGACGGTGTTTGATCCCGAGCTCAAGGCACATATCCACGGTGTGATGGCGTTCACGCTGTGGTTCGGCGTGTTCGCGTTCACGTTGTTGTTCGTGTACTTGCTCGATCGTCGGTACCACCTCGAGTGTCTGCAAGAGGGGCTGGAGGATCGTGAGCTCGAGCAGGCCATCAAGGACCGTGTGCGCGGCTCGGTATCACCGCCCAAGGTCGAGGCCAAGGTCGAGGCCACGGTCGAAGCGGGAGCCGAGCGATGAGATTCGCGGAGTACGTCATCAGCGGCTGGGTGATCACCGGCGCCGTGCTCTTGGCCTACTGGGCGCGTCTTGGTCGGCGTATCCGTCGCGCCGAATCAACAACGCAAGCGAGCGATGCTGGCCCTGACGCATGACCGAACCGCAACCGGGCCTCTCAGCAACGCGTCGGCGCCGCACGTTGATCGCAGTGGCGAGCTGTGCGGCCGCGATCGTCGCGATCATCGTGCTCGGGGTGGTGTTGTCCGAGAACGTCGTCTACTTCCGCTCGGTGTCCGAGGCAG
>SHVJ01000093.1 GCA_009694295.1 Acidimicrobiia bacterium | reverse complement strand
CTGGTTGATCACGGAACCTCCGCAGAGCGTGTTCGTCTCGGAGATCAAGCCCGGTCAGGCGATCGAGATCCGTACGGTGAGACGTGACGACGGCGGTCGCAAGACCAAGCGCACCCGCCGGTAGCCTTTCCTGAGTGAAGATCCTGCTGCGGAACCCGCGGCGCGAGATCGAGGTGAGCGGGCCGTGCACAGTGGCATCGCTGCTCCACCGCCTCGAGCTCAACCCTGAATCGGTGCTCGTCATCGTGGGCGATGAGCTCGTGACTCGCGACGCGCGCCTCGACGACTCGGCCAGCGTCGAGATTCGTCCCGTCATCTCCGGTGGTGCCTCGTGAAGTGTCGGGTGTGTCGAGGTCCTGCGGTGATCGACATCAAGCGTCACAACGCCGGCTTCTGTCGTGACCACTTCCTTGTGCACTGCCGAGAGCAGGTGCGCCGAGCCATCCACGATCACAAGATGGTGGAACCAGGTGACCGGATCGTCGTCGCCGTGTCGGGAGGCAAGGACTCGCTGGCACTCTGGGACCTCCTCGTCGGGCTCGAATACGACGTCGACGGCCTCTACCTCGGACTCGGGATCGGCGAGTACTCGGGCGAATCGGTCCAGTTCGCTCGCAAGTACGCCAGTGCTCGCGGGTTGAAGCTCCACGAGGTCGACCTCCAGGATGACCTGGGCTTCACCGTGCCCGGCGCAGCTTCGGTGACGCATCGCTCACCATGCGGAGCGTGTGGCCTCTCGAAGCGCCATGTGTTCAACACGTTCGCCCGCGATCACGGCTACGACGTCGTCGCAACCGGGCACAACCTCGATGACGAAGCCGCAGTCCTGCTCGGCAACGTGTTGCGCTGGGAGACGGGTTACCTGGGTCGACAGCACCCGGTGCTTCCGAGCGCGCCGGGGTTCGTACGCAAGGTGAAGCCGCTTGTGCGCCTCGGCGAACGCGAGATGGCCGCGTATTGCGTGCTCCAAGGCATCGACTACCAGGTGGAGGAGTGCCCGATGGCAGAAGGCAACCGCCACCTTGGGTACAAGGAAGTCTTGAACGCGCTCGAAGAGCGTTCGCCGGGCTCGAAGGCATCCTTCTTGTTCGGGTTCCTCGAGCGCGCACACGCGCAGTTCGCAACGGTCGCCGTTGAGGAACGCGAGGGATTGAGCGCGTGCATCGAGTGCGGCAGCCCGACCACCAGTGAGATCTGCGCCTTCTGTCGTCTGCGTGAGCGTGCCTCCGGCGTCTCGCTTGGCGAAGGCCGGTAGACGCGTGCCTGGCGTGCTCGCGGCCGGAGATCGCGTGTTGCTGACCGACGTGAAGCGACGTCGCCACCTCGTCACGCTCGCGGTGGGTGGAGAGCTGCACCTGCACACGGGGGTCGTGAAGCACGACGACCTCATCGGCGCGAACGAAGGCATCACCGTGCGTAGCTCGAAGGGCGCACGGCTCGTGGCGGTGCGCCCCACGTTGTCGGACTACATCCTCGAGATGCCGCGCGGCGCGCAGGTGATCTATCCGAAAGATCTGGGCCCGATCCTCATGCTCGGCGATGTGTTCCCGGGTGCGACCGTGTTGGAGTCGGGCGTCGGGTCGGGAGCGTTGACGACGACGCTCTTGCGGGCGCTTGGGCCGACAGGACGCGTGATCGGCTACGAGATCCGCGACGACTTTGCCGACCGCGCGCGCCGCAACGTCGAGGGCTTCCTCGGCGAGGACGTGCCACTCGAGATCCACGTGCGCGACGTGTACGACGGCATCGATGAAAACGGTCTCGACCGGGTCATCCTCGACCTCCCCGAGCCCTGGCGGGTCGTGAAGCACGCCGAGAGCTCGTTGCGTCCGGGTGGGATCCTCGTCGCCTATCTGCCGACCATCGGGCAAGTTGCGCGCCTGCGAGAGGAGCTCGAAGAGTCGGCGTTCGGGATGGAGCAGTCACTCGAGGTGCTTCACCGCACGTGGCATGTCGAGGGGCAGTCCGTACGACCCGACCACCGAATGGTTGCGCACACGGGATTCCTCACAAGCGCGCGGCTGCTCGTTCCGAGCGGGTGAATTGGCTCGACGCGGTTATTGCACTGCTCGCATTCGGGGCGGTATTCGCCGGGTATCGCCACGGGCTCGCCGCCCGAGCGTTGTCGTGGCTCGGCCTCACCGTTGGTCTCGTAGTCGGAGCGCTCTTCGTTGACGACGTTGCCGATGCGCTTCGAGACTCGTCGACCCAGACGAGGTTGCTCGGATCTATCGGCTTCCTGTTCATCACCGCGGTGATCGGCCAGACCCTGGGGGTAGCGCTCGGCTCTCTGCTCCGCAGCCACCTGCCCGCGGCCAGCCTGCTGAGTGCGGCCGATCGGGTCGCCGGCGCGGCCGCCGGCGTGTTCGCGGTGCTCGTCGCGGTCTGGATGCTCCTGCCCGCGCTCGCGAACGCGCCGGGTTGGCCGGCGCGGGCGGCGCGCGGCTCGACGATCGTCCGGGCCGTCGACCAGTTCGGGCCGGCTCCTCCTGAGTCGCTCGTGCAGCTCGGTCGACAGGTGGCTGCTGCACCCTTCCCTGACGTATTCAATCTCCACGATCGGCCAGGCGATGTCGGAGTGCCACCGTTCGGCGGGCTCTCGTCCGACGTCTTGTCTCGGGTGTCGCCGTCGGTCGTGAAGGTCGAGGGGCGGGCGTGTGACTTGATCCAATCTGGGAGCGGCTTCGTCGCGGCGGACGACCTCGTGGTCACGAACGCCCATGTCGTGGCGGGGGAGACCGAGACCATCGTGCTGACGCCGGAAGGGCGTCGACTCGATGCGATCGTGGTGGAGTTCGATCCGAACCGTGATCTCGCGGTGTTGCGCGTCGCGGTCCTCGATCTTGCACCCCTTGAGCGCGGCAACGCCGACGTCGGCACCACCGGAGCCGTGATCGGGTACCCCGGCGGAGGTCAGCAACGGGAGTCGCCAGCGCGGATCGTCGAGGAGATCGTCGCCCAGGGCACCGACATCTATCGAGACGCACCCACTGATCGCGGGGTGTTCGTCCTCGCGGCAGCACTCGAGCCCGGCGATTCCGGTGGAGCGCTCTTCGATGCGCAAGGTCGAGTCGTGGGCCTGGCGTTCGCGATCGACCCCGGTGATACCAACGCTTCGTACGCGCTCACCGGCGATGAAGTGAACCACGTACTGAACCGAGCGCTCGACCATGGCGCGTCCACGCCGGTGTCTACCGGGCCGTGCTTGGTCGAGTAGATGCAAAACGACCCGGGCACTGCCCGGGTCGTGGTGTCGTGGTGGTGGCGCAGGTGTCGCCTCTCATGCGGCGCCCGGCTCAGTCGACTTCGATGAAGATGCACTCTCCGGGGCACTCTTCGGCGGACTCGATGACCGCCTCTTCCATGCCAGCGGGAACCGCGGCGAGGCCCTCGGCGCCACCAGGCTCACTGAAGACCTTGGCGCCTTCCTTGACGTAGGCGAGGCCGTCGTCGAGGAGGGTGAACACGTCGGGAGCGATCTCTTCGCAGAGGCCGTCGCCGGTGCAGAGATCTTGGTCGATCCAGACCTTCATGGTCGCCTGGTGCTCCTTCTGGAGGGGTGCTCGCGGCAGCGTAGACGGATAGGTCGTATTTCTCAAGCCAAGCCGGGGTAAATGTGGGCAAGATGTTGTCCAAGAACCGGCGGCGCCGATGACACGGTGGGCGGAAATCGCCGGTGTAGGGTCGACCGACCCCGGAAATCAGCCGGATCCGGGACCTGGAGGTGGGACGTGGCGACGGAGCACGAGCGGCGCCTCGCCGAGTACGAGCGCCAGGTCGGTGAGCTCCAGTCCCAGCTCAAGGGGCTCGAGGAAGATGTCGTCGTCCTGCGGCGCCGCCTCCAGGATGCGCCGAAGCGGGTCCGAACCCTCGAAGAGCGTCTGCTGGAGGCCAAGGGTCAGCTCGCCCAAGCCGTTTCGCAGAACGAGCGCCTTTCCGCCACATTGCGCGAAGCCCGCGAGCACATCGCGGCGCTGCGCGAAGAGGTCGAGAAGCTCACGATGCCGCCGTCGGCCTACGGCACCTTCCTCGCACTCAACGATGACGGCACTGTCGACATCTTCACTGCGGGCCGCAAGATGCGCGTCGCCGTGCACCCCGAGGTCGACGTCGAGTCGCTCGAGCGCGGCCAGGAAGTCGCGCTCAACGAGTCGCTCAACGTGGTGCTCGCCCGCGGGCTCGAGATCTCCGGTGAGGTGGTCATCCTCAAAGAGCTGATGGAGGACGCGCGCCGCGTGCTCGTGGTCGGTCGCGCCGACGAGGAGCGCGTGTGCGAGCTCGCCGGCTCGATGATCGGCACGAAGATCCGCGCCGGCGACCACCTGCTGCTCGACACCCGTTCGGGTCTCGTGGTGGAGCGCCTGCCGCGCCCCGAGGTCGAAGAGCTCGTGCTCGAAGAAGTTCCCGACGTCACCTACGACGACGTCGGTGGCCTCGACGAGCAGATCGAGGCGATCCGCGACGCGGTCGAGCTCCCGTACCTGTACTCGGAGCTTTTCCATGAGCACGAGCTCCAACCGCCGAAGGGGATCCTGCTGTACGGGCCTCCCGGTTGCGGGAAGACGCTCATCGCGAAAGCGGTCGCGAACTCGCTCGCGAAGCGAGTTGCGGAGAAGACCGGCAATGAGAACACGCGCTCGTACTTCCTGAACATCAAAGGTCCGGAGCTGCTCAACAAGTACGTCGGCGAGACCGAGCGCCAGATCCGTCTCATCTTCCAGCGCGCACGCGAAAAGTCGGAAGAGGGTGTGCCGGTCATCGTGTTCTTCGACGAGATGGACTCGTTGTTCCGCACGCGCGGCACCGGCATCTCGTCCGACATCGAGAGCACGATCGTGCCGCAACTCCTCGCGGAGATCGACGGCGTCGAGGCATTGAAGAACGTGATCGTGATCGGCGCGTCGAACCGCGAAGACCTCATCGACCCGGCGATCCTGCGCCCGGGCCGGCTCGACGTGAAGATCAAGATCGAGCGCCCCGACGAAGCGAGCGCGCAGCAGATCTTCCGTCAGTACCTCACGGCCACGTTGCCGATCTCCGTGGAAGAAGCGGCCGAGCACGGGAGCCCAGAGGCGGCGATCGAAGCGATGATCGTGGCCGCGGTCGATCGCATGTACGCCGATGAGGACGAGAACCGTTTCCTCGAGGTCACGTATCAGAACGGCGACAAGGAAGTGCTCTACTTCCGCGACTTCTCGTCGGGCGCCATGATCGAGAACATCGTGCGCCGTTCGAAGAAGCTGTCGATCAAGCGCCAGATCGAGGGCGGCCAGCGCGGCATCTGCACCGACGACCTCCTGGCGTCGATCAAGCAGGAGTACCGCGAGCACGAAGACCTGCCGAACACGACGAACCCCGACGACTGGGCGAAGATCTCCGGCAAGAAGGGCGAGCGCATCGTCTACGTGCGCACCCTGATGTCGGAAGGTGAAGACGCCAAGGGCGGCCGTCAGATCGAACGCGTGACGACGGGGCAGTACCTGTAGGTCATCGCTGCACGGCGAGTGACGCGGGAACGTCGACGCCTTCGAGCACGCCGGGATCTGCCACCGGAGCGCCTGCTGTGGTCGTGAGGGGCACGATGCCGGCCCAGATGGGGAGTTCCATGTCCTCGGGGTCTTCGATAGGGCCGCCGGTGCGGCGCTTCACTGACGAAATGTCGATCGGCAGCTCGAGGACGGCCGTCTGACGCAGTTCGGCATCGGTGGGTTGGCGCGCTTGGCTTCCGCAAGGTCCTTGATACGGCGGGCGACACCGACCACGACGACCGAGCGGTAGTTCATCGACGTGTGGAACTGCGACCGCGACACCACGAGTGCGTCCAACAGCGTGACCGTGACGCACACGGGCGTGCCTGCGTCGAGGGAGCGCATCAATCGAGTTGCCACCGAGCCGTGCAGGATCAGTCGGTCGCCATCGCGTCCGAACACCATCGGGATCACGAACGGTTGTCCATCGACGCTGATCCCGACGTGGGCGATCAGCGCCTCGTCGAGGATCGCGTACGCGTCGGCTCGTTCGTAGCTCGCGCGGTCGGGCTTGCGCCGTACGGTGACGGCATCGGTCTTCGTGAACTGCGATGAGGTCATCCCCCGATGCTCACCCGCGAGACGGCGTCAGACAACCGAATTCGTGGGTATTGGGCCGTTGAGAGCGGCCGGTAGCATTGGTGTATGGAGATGCAGCGAAGGCATGGCCGGATGGCCGGGATGCCGCAGCGGAATCGACCCGAATAGATGGCCGTCCCCAAGGTGTGTGGCATCGAGACCGAATACGGCGTGGTGCTGCGAGGCGCGGGTGAGGCGAACCCGGTCCTCGCATCGTCGATGCTCATCAACGGGTACGTCGAGCACCACAAGGTGGGTTGGGACTTCGACGACGAATCGCCTGGGCGCGACGCCCGCGGGTTCGCCCGTGACGGATCGCAGCCACCCGAGATCGAGACGCACCTCGTCAACACCGTCCTCACCAACGGTGCCCGGTACTACGTGGACCACGCGCACCCCGAGTACTCCACTCCTGAGTGCGCCGACGCGTTGGAGCTCGTGGTGGCCGACAAGGCGGGGGAGCGAGTGCTCGCCCGTTCGATGCTGGCAGCCAGTCGACTGCTTGATCCCGGGCAAGAGGTGGTCGTCTACAAGAACAACTCCGACGGCAAGGGCAACAGCTACGGCACGCACGAGAACTACCTGGTCGACCGGGCCGTGCCGTTCGGCAACCTCGTGCGCTACTTGCTGCCGTGGTTTGCGACCCGCCAGGTGTTCACCGGCGCCGGCAAGGTCGGATGCGAGAACGGCGCCGACGCGGTCGACTACCAGCTGAGCTCGCGCGCCGACTTCTTCGAGGAGGAGGTCGGCCTGGAGACCACGTTGAAGCGCCCGATCGTGAACACGCGCGACGAGCCGCACGCCGATCCGCAGCTGTATCGGCGCCTGCATGTGATCGCGGGCGACGCCAACCTTTGCGAAGTCGCCACGTTCCTCAAGGTCGGCACGACGGCGATCATCCTGGCGATGATCGAGGACAACTTCATCGACAAGGACTATTCGATCGTGGGTGTAGTCCCCGCGATGCGCGTCGTCTCGCACGACCCGACGTGTCGCGCCACCGTCGAGCTCGTCGCCGGCGGCCGCATGACCGCGATCGAGATGCAGTGGGAGTTCCTTCGACTCGCGCAGAAGTACGCCGACGACACTGGCCTCGAGATGTGTGGGGGTGAGCTCGTCGGGCAGCAGGTGCTCACGCGGTGGGAGTCGGTGTTGAGCGCGCTTGAGCACGACCCGAAGCAGCTCGATGGTCAGCTCGACTGGGTGACGAAGCTCGGACTGCTCGAGGCATACGTCGACCGAGACAACCTCGAATGGAACGACGCGAAGCTCGCGCTCCTCGATCTGCAGTACCACGATGTGCGGCCAGAACGTTCGCTCTATGAGCGCCTCGTGCGCGCCGGCAAGGTCGAACGGCTG
>SHVJ01000009.1 GCA_009694295.1 Acidimicrobiia bacterium | reverse complement strand
GAAGGCGCCCATCGACATCGGTGAAGTTGTATGCCTCGGCCAAGCCGTGAGTGGTCACTGCGCGGCCACTCCAGCGCATGACGTCGGGATCGGATGCGAGCGCGACGATCCCCCGCCCCGTGAACTCGGGAGATTCGGTGATGGTCTCATCCACTCCCGGCATCTGCATGACTCGCTCGGTGCGCACAAGGTATGGCCACACCGCGACAATGGCAACGCGATGCTCTGCGAGCGGGCGCGCCGCGTCTTTGGTCATCCGGTCGAGTGCGGCCTTGCCGATCCCGTACGCGATGTGATGGAAGTAGCGAACTGCGCCAGCAGAGCTCACGTTCACAATGACGCCGCTTCCGTCGCGCACCATCGACTGCGCGGCATGATGAGTTGCGACATACGCAGATCGCGTGCCCACGTCGATCATGACGTCCCAGTCGGAGATCGGGGTCTGCCAGAACGGCGTCCGGGGATCCATCCGCTTCGGCACAGCAAACGCGTTGTTCACTAGTACATCGAGACGACCCTGATCGCGCTCGATGCGGGCAAAGAGCGCTTCGACCTCTTCATCGTTCGCGTGGTCGCAGGGGACCGCTATCCCATGACCTCCGCGCGACGCAACCGCTTGGACGGTCTCGCCGAGGCTTCCACCCAGCGCCGCCCTATCGGAACCCTGCGCACGACCGGTCACGTACACGGTTGCGCCGGCCGCGCCGAGCGCGAGCGCGCACCCCTTCCCGATGCCCCGGCTCGCGCCGGTCACGAGCGCGACCTTGCCAGCGAGATTCCCGATCACTTCCGTCATGAGCGCACCGGCGCGACCATTGCCTCTCGATCCGAGAACGCTGCGAGCATCCGATCCACGACCGCCACCGTTGCGTCGGCATCGCCGCCCGTGAGGATGTGCAGCGTTGCTTCCACGAAGACACCCATGATCACGCGCGCGAGTACTTCCGAATCCGCCGGCGCCACGTCGCCCCGTGCGATCCCGCGTTCGAGCAGATCCCGAAGGTGTTCCACGGCCTGTTCCTGATCACCCCGGCCGGCCTGGTCGAGCGCCGGTACCAGCCAGACGTCGCGGAGAAAGAACCTCGCAGCGGGTTGTCGCTCCAGCGTCGCGACCATGACGCGAAAGCCTCTGCGCAGGTTCTCTACCGTGCCAACTGCGAGGTCGGTGACTCGGGCTGCTTCGAGGGCAACTTCGCTCCACAGCGCGCGTTGGAGATCGCGGGCGAGGTCGTCCTTGTCGGTGAACCAGTAATAGACGGCACCTTTCGTGAGCCCGGCTCGGGCCGCGATCTCCTCGATCGACGCCCGGTGATAGCCCTGCTCGGCGAAGACCGCGAGGGCCGCGTCCATGATGCGGTCGCGGGTGACCCGGGGCTCACGCTTGGCCATCGGCTCCCCCGACCGTCTTCTGCCCGCGGACCCATCCCGCGGTGCCGGCGAGGAATAGCTCGACATCGTTGGCCTTGCGCGCGGCGACGCCCTTGAACCACTCGGGGATGTAGACCTCGATCACCCCTCGACCAAGTGCGTCCATCACCCCATCGACGAGCTCGGTCACGGAGATGCGCTCGATTTCAGGAGACAGCGGGTCGTTGCCGGGGATGTCGAAGAGCTCGGTGTCAACCACTCCGGGGTACACGGTGAGCACGTTCACGCCGGTGTCCCACAGATCGACGGCCATGCCCTCTGAGAATACCGAGAGCGCGGCCTTCGACGCGTCGTATGCCGCTTCGCCGGGTGACGACAGGACCGCGGCAACCGATGAGACGTTCACGATCTTGCCGGAGTCGCGTTCGAGCATGTGACTGAGCAGCCGCAGCGTGAGCCGAACCGGCGAGAGGTAGTTGATGGTGGTGAGCGCGTCGACGGTCTCGGGATCGAGGAGGGAGACGTCGCGTCGCTTCGGGACGCCGGCGTTGTTCACCAGCACGTCGACGCCGCCCATCTCCGCTACTGCGGCCTCGGCGAGTCGGTCGACTTCGTCGGCCACCGCTAGGTCGCACACCCACATGCGCGACTCGGGCGAGTGCGCTCGACAACGATCGAGAACCTCCCGGAGCCGGTCCTCCCGGCGAGCGCAGATCCCTACGATGGCGCCCTCCCGAGCGAAGCGCTCCGCCAGGCCGGCGCCGATCCCCGAGGACGCGTCCGTGATCAGCACCCGTTGGCCGGAGAACGACGACTCGCCCATGCACCCGCTCCTTGATTGATCGGGCGTCGCCCTACGCGACGCATCGAAAGCATACGCGTCGTACGTTCGATCGAGTCGGTAGGCATGGGCATCAAGGCCGCCTTCGACTTTCGGGACCGCTAGATACGGGTCACATGTTTTCCATACGCTGCGTATGCTTCGCCGTACGCCGACAGGAAGGCCTGACGTGACCGACACGCGAACCCCGCTCGCCGTGCGCGACGCCGCGCACCTGATCCATCCAGTGACCGCGCCGCGGGACATGGCGACCGAAGGTGCGCACGTCGTGGTCTCAGGCGACGGCTGCCATGTGATCGACGATCGCGGTCGGCGAATCATCGACGGGTTCGCCGGCCTGTGGTGCGTGGCAGTCGGTCACGGTCGCACCGAGATCCAAGATGCCGTCAACGCTCAGATGAAGGAGCTCGAGTACTTCACGACGTTCCACGGCCAGTCGCATCCCAGGGCGATCGAGCTGGCCGAGAAGCTCGCGTCGATGTTCACCCCCGAGTACGGGCTGAACCACGTGATGTTCTCGTCGGGCGGCTCCGAGGCCAACGAGACGAACATCAAGATCGCCCGCTTGTTCTCGACACTCCAGGGCCAGGAGCGGCGCACCACGATCCTGGCGCGCAACCACGGCTACCACGGCCTCACCATCGCGACGATGACGGCCACCGGCATTCATCCCCTGCGTTGGGGCTTCGGTCCCGACTCACCGGGATTCGTGCACGGCCCGGCGCCATGGTGCTACCGCTGCGAGCTCGATGAGACCTACCCCGAGTGCAACGTCGCGTGCGCGGCCGCACTCGACAAGATCATCGAGCGTGAAGGACCCGAGACGGTCGCGGCGATCATCGCGGAACCGGTGATCGGAGCGGGCGGAATCATTCCCCCTCCCCCCGAGTACTTCCCGATGCTGCGCGAGATCTGCGATCGCCACGGGATCCTCCTCATCATCGACGAGGTTGTCACCGGCTTCGGTCGCACCGGCACGATGTTCGGCCACGAGCACTGGGGCGGCATACGTCCCGACATGGTCACGCTCGCCAAGGGCCTCACGAGCGGCTACCTGCCGCTCGGCGCATCGGTGATCTCCGACCGCGTGTGGGACACGATCTCCGAGCGCCTGCCCGAGCACCGGCCGTTCAGCCACGGCTTCACGTATAGCGGACACCCCGTGTGCTGCGCGGCCGCCCTCGCCAACATCGAAATCATCGAAAAGGAAGACCTCGCTGGCAATGCAGCCCGCGTCGGTGAGCACCTCATGACCCGGATGCGTGAGCTCGAGCGCTTCGACTCCGTCGGTGAAGTCCGCGGTATGGGTCTCATGATCGGTGTCGACTTCGTGGCCGAACGAACGATGCAGCGCGGCTTCGCGATGCCACACACCGCGTGCGCCATGGTCGAGCAGGAAGCATGGGAGCGTGGTCTCTACGCCCGAGCGATGGGCATGGAGGTAGTCGGCCTCGCGCCTCCGCTGGTGATCGACAACGCGCTCGCCGACGAGATGGTGGAGATCCTGGCCGATTCGATCGAGGCGATGGAACGCGAGCTGATGCCGGCCGAGCGCACCCGCACGGCCGCGGCGGCAGCAGACCCGGTCGACTCCGCTCGCGACTTCTTCGAGCGCGTCCTGCCCAAGCGTCTCGAGTCGACCGACACGAAGGACCTCGACCCGACCGTCCAGTTCGCGCTCACCGGCGACGACGGTGGCACCTGGTTGCTCACGGTGGGGCACGGCTCGAGCACGGTGGACGAGCTGGACGCCGAGTCGGCCGACGCCACAATCACGCTGCGTTCGAGCGCAGCCGACTACCTCCGAATCGCGAACGCTGAGCTGTCAGTTGTCGACGCGTTCAGCGCCCAGCGCATGGCGATCGAAGGCGACATGGGCAAGGCCGCCGCACTCGCGACCTTAGGACTCATGTGAGCGCGACGATCGAACGGTTCACCGCTACGAGCGACACGAACGCTGTTTGTGCGGCGCTCGAGCTCGACGGTGCCGTCATCGTCGAGGGGCTGCTCGATCTCGACGTCGTCGAGCGGGTCAACGATGAGCTCGAGGCCGCGATCGACAGGGCTGACCCGAACGAGGCGCTGTTCAACCCGGTCATGCAGGCCTTTCACGGCCCGTGCACGAAACAGGTGACCGGAGTGCCCGGCTTGTCACGCACGTTCGCCGTCGACGTGATGTGCAACCCGATGCTCCTCGCGATCTGCGACCGCATCCTGCTGCCGTCGTGTGCCCGCTACCAGCTCAACCTCGGCCACTGGCTCCAGCGCGGCCCGGGCGCCGACGAGCAGTGGCTGCATCGCGACGAGGCGGTGTGGAGCGACGTGCCCCGCCCGCATCCAGAGCTCCAACTCGCGTCGGTGATCGCCTTCGTGGACTTCACCCGTGAGAACGGTGCGACCCGCATCGTTCCCGGCAGCCACCGCTGGCCCGATCGGCAGCTCTCGCCGGCCGAGCAGATGTCGGGGCCTCAGCCCGACCCGGACCAGATCGCGTACGCCGAGATGCCCGCCGGTTCGGCGGTGGTGTACTCCGGCGGCACCATTCACGGTGGTGGCGCCAACTCGACCGACATCCCGCGTCGCGGCGCGCACCTCTCATACACGCTCGGCTGGCTACGCACCGAGGAGAACAACTACCTCTCGACGCCACCAGAGCTGGCGGCCACGCTCCCCCGCCGCGCACAGGAGGTGCTTGGTTACGCGCTGCACGACAGCCTCGGGCGGGGCGGCGGCTACCTCGGCATGGTGCGCATGCAAGACCCGGTCGAGCTGCTGGCCCGTGGCGAGCTCGGCACGGCAACATCGGGACTCGGGGGGTTGTGATGGCGGCACAGGTCGGAGTCAGCGATTGGGCAGGGCGACGCGTGCTGGTGACGGGAGCGTCGTCGGGAATCGGTGCCGCGCTGGCGCGCGATCTGGCGGGCCATGGCGCGATCGTGGGCATGTGTGCGCGACGCACCGAGTTGCTCGACGAGGTTCTCGACGACTGTCGCCGTCACGTGCCCGCATGCCAGGCCTGGCCGGTTGACCTCGGCGAGCTTGACGCGCTCGAGGACTTCGTCGCGCAGGTCGAACGCGAGCTCGGCGGCATCGACACGCTCGTGAACAACGCGGCCGCCGTGCTGAGCGGAACGACCGACGGCACACCGTGGGCCGACGTCGAGCGCCTCGTGCGGACGAACTACCTGTCCCCGGTCCGGCTCACGCTGGCTGCGCTCCCCGCGATGCGGGCCCGTGGCGCCGGCCAGATCGCCGTGGTGTCATCGATGGCGGCTCGGATGGCCACACCCGGCGAGTCGGCCTATGCGGCGTCGAAGGCCGCGTTGTCGGCCTGGTTCGAGTCGCTGGCAGCCGAGCTGTGGGACAGCCCGATCAGCGTGCACCTGGTGTATCCCGCGCTCATCGAAGTGGAGTCCGATGCCGACGGCGACGATGCGCTCGCCGACTCACCCAACGCGGCGAAGCACATCCCCGCGCCAGTGTGTGCGCGCGCCATCCGCCGCCAGCTCGAGCGCGGTGACCTCGAGCTGTACGTGCCCACGCCGGTGAAGCAGGGCGTCGTGATGCGAATGAACGACCCCGAAGCCTCGATCCAGATGATGGCTGACTGGTTCCGATCCAATCCGCAGCACTGACGACGGCTTCACACCGCGGGATACTGCGGCGTGAACGTGATCGGCAAGCTGGTCCACCCGGTCACGTTGCCGCTATGGAAACGACGGGCGCGATCGCGGTCGACGACGTAATCGGGGATCCGCCGGTGGATCTCTTCGAGCGCGACCCTGCCCTCCATGCGCGCCAACGCGGCGCCGAGGCAGAAGTGGGCGCCGTAGCCGAAGGCGAGATGCCGCTCGGCCCGCCGGTGGATGTCGAAGTTCTCGGCCGTCGGCCCGAACTCCCGCTCGTCGTGGTTGGCCGCGCCGATCACGAGGAGCACCGACTGGCCTTCGCGCATGATCTGACCGTGGCGCTCGATGTCGCGGGTGAGCGTGCGGTGCATGTACTGGGTCGAGTTGTGGAACCGCAGCACCTCTTCGACCGCTGCCGGGATCAAGGTGGGATCGTCGATGAGTTGACGGCGCTGGTCGGGGTGACGATCGAGGAGCTCCACCGCGTTGGCCACCATCTTCGTCGTCGTCTCATGGCCGGCGATCACGAACAGGGTGCAGAACCCGAGCAGCTCCAACTTGGTCAGCGAACGGCCGTCGACCTTGAGCTCTAGGAACTCGGAGATGAGTCCCGGGTCCACGTGCGGCCGACGACCACGGAGGTCCTCGGCGAAGTACGCCACCAGGGCGAGCATGCCATCGAGTGCCACCTTCGGCATCTCGATCTTGCCGTCGTCGCGGACCATCACCTCGTCGGCGTGGCGGCGCAGCTCGGCGCGATCCCCTTCGGGGATTCCCAGCACGACCGAGATCACGTCCATCGGGAACGGCCCGGTGACCTCGGCCACCAGGTCAGCCTCGCCCTTGGCCGTGACCGCGTCGAGGTACCCCGACACGATCGTACGGATCTGCGCTTCCATCTCCGCGACCCGGCGCCCGGTGAACACCCGGCTCACGAGCTGGCGGAACGCGGAGTGCTCGGGCGGGTCCATCTCGATCATCTGGCGGAACTGGTCGCCGACCCGGCCCCGGTTCTCCAACGCGACGCCGTTCGCGGAGGAGAGCGTCGCATGGTCGCGGAACCCTTCGTGCACATCGTCGAACCGGCTTAACGCCCAGAACTCAAGCTCGGGGTTCCAGTAGACGGGCGCCTCGTCTCGCAGTCGGCGGTACACGACGTAGGGATCCTCGTGCAGGGAGAACGCGTACGGGTTGTAGACGAGTTCGGGCACGCCGGCGACCCTACATGACAACAGATGTGATGCGATAGCCTGCCGCATCGCATCGACCGAAACTCCCCCTGTCGCCGACCGCCGCGCCGCGCTCGCGGCCGCGGCGTACGAGCTGATCGCCGAGCGTGGCCTGTCGGGCCTGAGCCTGCGGGCACTGGCTCGCAAGGTTGGTGCCACCACTGGGCTCGTCTCGCACCACTTTCTCGACCGGGCCGAGCTGGTCGCCGCGGCGCTCGAGCACGCTCGCCGCGCCATGTTCACCCGTATCACCGGGCTCGCCCCCTCGACCGATCCGATCGACGCGGTGGCCAGCATCTTGCCCACCGACGACGAGGTGGCCACCAGCTGGCGGGTGTGGTTGAGCGTGCGCGCCGCCGCGCTGAGCGACACCGAGCTCCACGACTTCCACCGTCAGATGTACACCGAATATGAGGACGGACTGCGCCACCAGCTGGGCAGGTTCCTTGAGGCCAGCCCCCGCGATCCGACATGGTGCCTCGAACATCTCATGGCCGTCATCGACGGGGTCGCGCTGCGAGCGACCCTCGATCGGGCGGCCTGGCCCGAAGAGCGCCAGCGCGCGCACCTGGTCGCGGCGATCACCACCCTGTCATTGCCCATCGAGGAGGTTCCGGCATGAGCGACGAAGCGCGGCGCGAAGTGGGCGAGCAGATGGCACGGCGTGTCTACGGCGACCTGCAGCTGCTCCCGGAGGGTCACGTGTACGGCGACGCGCTCGTCGATCAGCTCTTCGCCGAGGTCTGGGCCCGACCGGCGCTCGACATCCCAAGCCGGCGCTTGCTCGTCATGGGAGTGCTCGCCGCCCAGGGGCGATTCGAACAGCTCGGCATCCAGTTCCGCCGATGCCTGACCACAGGCGAGCTCACCCCCGAGCAGCTCGACGAGGTCTTGTTGCACCTGACCCACTACGTCGGCTGGGGCATGAGCGCACCCATGGTTCGAGAGGTCGAGGCCGCGAAGCACGAGCACCGCGAGTCTCAGACCGAGGCAACCTGATGCGAGTCGCGTTCGTGGGTCTCGGGCACATGGGCGGCGCCATGGCAGCCCACGTCGCGGCGTCAGATCATGAGCTCACCGTGCACGACACGCGCGCCGAGCAAGTGGAGCGCCTCGTGGGCGCTGGTGCGCGTGCCGCGACGAGCCCGGCCGACGCAGCATCGGGCGCCGACGTCGTGAGCATCGTTGTGCGCGACGACGCGCAAGTCCTCGCCGTCACCGCCGGAGCCGACGGGGTGCTCGCGACGATGCGGCCCGATTCGGTGCTCGCCATCCACAGCACGGTCACCCTCGACTGCCTGCGGCGCGTCGATGCCGCGGCGACCGAGCACGGCGTACTCGTCCTCGACGCCGGGATCTCGGGAGGGGTCGGGGGCGCGGAAGCCGGGACCCTGCTGGTGATCGCCGGCGGAGCCGCCGACACCGTCGAGAGCGCGCGACCCGCGCTCATGCCGTGGGCCAGTGAGATCCTCCACGTCGGCCCGATCGGTGCCGGCATGGCGGCCAAGGTCGCCCGCAACTTCGTGCAGTACGCGTGCTTCGGCGCGGTCCACGAGGCCCAGCGCCTCGCCCAGGCCGGTGGCGTCGACCTCGCCGAGTTCGCCCACATCGTGCACTCGACCAAAGCCATCGAACTCGCTGCCATCGTGCTCCGGCGTGGCGACGCCACCCCGCGGCCACCGTCGGACTTGGGCGAACGGGCGAAACTGCTGTTCGAGGCCGCCGAACTCGGCTTCAAGGACCTCGACGTTGCCGAGGCGATCGCCGACGATCTGGGCGTCGAGCTCCCAAGCCTGTCCGGAGCCCGCGCTTCCTTCGGTCCCTCCCTCGGCCTCGACGTTCGTCCCTGAGGTAGCGGCTACGCCGAGCCGTGACGGCGTGTCCCGCGGTCCGCGCCGGTCAGGTTCCCAGCGGCGAGATCCTCGACGAAGTACTGCGAGTCGGGCGCGTCCGTGCGGCAGTCGGCGAGCGCCTCCGCCAGCCGATCCTGGCGGCGAGCGACCAGTCCCACGGTGATGCCCCGGCTCGCGAGCACCCGCGCCAGCGCGGCCCCGATCCCCGAGGAGGCACCCGTGATCAACGCCGTACGACGCGCCTCAACCACCGAATCCCCCCATTCGCCACCTGCCACTCCAGCCGACATGCGCTGCGTATGTTGGTCATACGATTCACATGGACCACGACGGGGTGAAGCCCCCGGGAGCAGCTCGCATCATCAGGGCAGTCCGTTGCAACCCCGAAGGTATATTCACTGTTCTATATGGCAACAGCCCGTGCGACGACTCGACGGCTACCCCGGGCGCAGCGTCGCGAGTCGATCCTCGCCGGAGCGGCGCGCGCGTTTGCCGGGACTGGCTTCACGGCAACATCGATGGCCGACGTCGCCTCCGCGTCAGGCGTCACCCCGCTCATCGTCTATCGACACTTCGACTCCAAGGAGGAGCTGTACCGGGCGGTGTTGGCGAGCGTGGCGGCCCAACTGCGCGACCGCCTGGCGAACTGGCCCGACGCCGATGGCTATGGCTTGAACGCAGGTGCGCTACTTGGGGTCGCCCGCGAGAACCCCGACGGCTTCCATATCTTCTGGCGTCACGCAACACGCGAGCCGCAATTCGCGTCCGAGGCCGAAGCGCTTCGCGTGGAGGCGCTGCACACCGCCCGCACTGCGCTCGATGGCCTGGTTGCGCCGGAGCTCCTCGAATGGGCGGCGCACGCGGTGCTGGGGTACCTCGTCGAAGCGATCCTCGCCTGGCTGGACCACGGCGACCCGTCCCGCGACCAGCAGCTCGTGGTCGCGATCAATCGCTCCTTGCGGGCCGGTGTACGCGGCTGGTCCGACGCGACGCGGCCGACCTGAGGCAGAGGTCCGACATGTATCCAGGAGCGGTGGCAGAACGAGCGCCGGACCGTCCCGCGGTGGTCATGGCGGGGAGCGGCGAGACCATCACCTTCAGCGAACTCGACACGCGCTCGAACCAGCTCGCTCACCTGTTGCGGGCCCGTGGCATCGAGCGCGGTGGTCGCATGGCGATCTTCCTCGAGAACAACATTCGGTCACTCGAGGTGGCCTGGGCCGCGCAGCGCTCGGGCGTGGCGTACAGCACGGTCAACTCGCACCTCACCACCGAAGAGGCGGCGTACATCGTGCGCGACTGTGGTGCTGCAATTGTGGTGTCGAGCGCTGCGCTCGCATCCGTGGCCGCCACCCTCACGCCGGAGCACACGCCGCACGTGCATACCCGGCTCATGATCGACGGAATCGTCGAGGGATGGGAGCCGTACGAGGTCGCCACCGCGACCCAACCGACCACGCCCATCGACGACGAGTGCGAAGGCGACTTCGTCTTGTACTCGTCGGGCACCACGGGCCAACCCAAGGGCATTGAGCGACCCTTGACGTTTGCGCAAATGGGCAAGGGTGTCCCGGGCGCCGTCCCGCTGCTCCAGATGCTCGGGATGGGTGATGGCGACGTGTACCTGTGCCCCGCGCCGCTCTATCACGGCGCACCGCTCTCGTATTCGATCGGCGCGCACCGGCTCGGAGCAACGGTCGTCGTGATGGAGCGCTTCGACGCCGCGCAGGCCCTCCACCTGATCGAGCAGCACCACGTCACGCACAGCCAATGGGTACCGACGATGTTCGTGCGCATGCTCAAGCTTCCCGAGCCAGAGCGACACCGCTACGACCTGTCGAGCCACCGCAGCGCGGTGCACGCGGCAGCTCCCTGCCCCGTCACGGTGAAGCAACAGATGATCGAGTGGTGGGGCCCGATCATCTACGAGTACTACTCCGCCACCGAAGGCGTCGGCATGACGTTCGTCGACTCGACGGAATGGATGGCGCACCCGGGTACCGTCGGCAAGCCGGTAGTCGGTGAGGCCCACATCCTCGACGACGATGGTCATGAGCTCCCGCCCGGCGAACCCGGAACCGTATGGTTCGTGGGCGGCTACGACTTCGAATACCACAACGACCCTGCTCGCACCGCGGCCGCGCACAACGACCGCGGGTACGCGACGGTGGGCGACATCGGCTACCTCGACGACGATGGCTATCTGTACCTCACCGACCGCTCGGTGAACCTGATCATCAGCGGCGGTGCCAACATCTATCCCCAGGAAGCCGAGAACGTGCTGGTGATGCACCCGAAGGTGCTCGACGTAGCGGTGCTGGGCGTTCCGAATACCGATCTCGGCGAAGAGGTCAAAGCGGTCGTGCAGCCGGTGGCGTGGGCCGATGCCGGCCCAGCGCTCGAGGCGGAGTTGCTCGCGTTCGCCCGCGAGCACCTCGCGTCGTACAAGTGCCCTCGCTCGGTCGACTTCGAGCAGGAGCTGCCGCGCCTCGACAACGGCAAGCTCTACAAGCGGCTGCTGCGCGAGCGATATCGGGCTGAGCCGGTCGCCTGAGTTGGCATCTCGCGCATGAGACTGGCTTGGGGTCAGGAGCAGGAGGCGTTCCGCGAGGATCTCATCGCGTTCCTCGACGAGCATGCGCCATCCGAAGCGCTCGCGTGGGAGAGCGCTTCCGGCACCGGTTCCGACGATCTGCGACCGGCGTGGGCGCAGGCGTGGCAGGCCACGCTGTTCGACTACGGCTGGATGGTCCCCTCGTACCCCCCCGATCTCGGCGGCCGGAACGCCACCCCGGTACAGACGCTTGTGTACCTGGAAGAGATGGCGCGACGAGGCATCCCGCGATCGTTGCACTTCACCTCGTATGGCATCGCGGCGCCGAGCCTGCTCGAGTTTGGCAACGATCACCAGAAGGCGCTCGCTCCCGCTGCGATCCGCGGCGACGCGGTCTGGTGCATCGGGATGAGCGAACCCAACGCTGGCTCTGATCTCGCGTCGCTGCGCACGCGCGCCGAGCTCGACGGTGAAGACTTCGTGGTGAACGGTCAGAAGGTGTGGACGAGCTACGCGATGGTCTCTGACTGGTGCATGTGCTTCGTGCGTACCAACGTCGACGTGCCCAAGCACCGCGGCATCAGCGCCCTCCTGGTTGACATGCGCACACCGGGGATCGAAGTCAAGCCGCTGCGCCAGATCACCGGATCGTCGGAGTTTGCCGAGGTCTTCTTCACCGACGCGCGCGTTCCTGCGATCAACCTCCTCGGCGACCTCGACGATGGGTGGCGGATCACGGCAGGGTCACTCGCTCACGAACGGGCCGGAATCTGGATCGAGGGGGTAGCACGCGCCGAGCGCGCGCTCGACCAGCTCGTCTCGATCGCGCAGGCCACCGGAGCCAGCAGCGATCCGGCCTTCCGACGCAACCTCGCCGAAGTGGCCGAGCGAACCTCGAGCTTGCGCACACTCGGCTACAAGGGCTGTGCCGGGTACAGCGCCGGCAGCGGCGCGCCGGAACACTCGTACATGAAGATGGCGACGTCGGAGCTCTGGCAGGACCTCATGGAGCTCGGCATGAAGTTCCAGGGACCGTACGGCGCGGTCGTTGACCCCGAACGTGCTGGCACCGGGCACCAGTGGCCCCTCCAGTACCTTGCCGGGTTCGCGGCGACACTCGCCGGTGGCACCTCCGAAATCCAGCGCGATGTCATCGCCCGACGCGTGCTCGGCCTCCCGCGGGCGAATCGGTAAGGACGATGACCATGAGTGTTGACCTCGGATCACGCTTCCTCCGTTGGGACGTTCGCGACGGCGTTGCATTCCTCACCATCGACCGTCCCGAGCGACGCAACGCGATGACCGCGAGCATGTACGTGGGCGTGCGCCGCGCCGTGTTCGCACTGGCCGGCTCGAAGCACCTTCACGCGCTCGTGATCACCGGCACCGGCGACGTGTTCTGTCCCGGTGGCGAGCTCGGCGGCGATCACGACGACGGGCCGAGCGGGATGGAAGCCGTCGCCGCGTTCGGCAACGAGATCATCCCCTACGAGGCCATCCGCCGGTGCCGCAAGCCCGTGGTCGCGATGGTCAACGGCACCTGCCAGGGCGGCGGGCTCCTGATCACGCTCATGTGCGACATCGCCGTCGCGAGCGAGCGGGCAACGTTCCGCGCGCCCGAGGTGATCCGGGGCGTGGCCGACTCGTACTTCGCCGCGTATCTCCCGGCCCACGTGGGTGTGGCCCACGCCCGCGATCTGCTGCTCACGGGCCGGCGCATCGACGCGGCTGAGGCCCGCGCTATGGGGATGGTCAGTCGGGTGGTACCTCACGAGTCACTCGAGGCCGCCACGCTTGAGGCGGTCGGCGAGCTCGTTCGCGGTGCGCCCGAGGCGCGGTGGCAGATGAAGCGCATCATCAACGAGCGCTATGGCGACGTCGACCGGATGACGATCGACGCGTCGGTCGCGAGCGCGGAGGTCGTCGAGGGATTCACCGCGTTCGTCGAGCACCGCACGCCTGCCTGGGTCCCCGAGGGCTTCGAGCGCGACGGCCGGCTCTGACCGTGCCTCAGCTCGATGGCAAGGTTGCGATCGTGACCGGCACCAGCCGTGGAGTAGGTGTGGGTATCGCTCGCCGCCTCCTCGAGGCTGGCGCAACGGTCGCAGGATGCTCGCGCCGCCCAATGGACGCGTTGCCCGCAGCTGCTGGAATCGACGATGCCGGCGAGCGATCCGTGCATTGGGTGTGCGATCAGACCGACCACGCCCAGATCGACGAGTTCGTGGGGCGGGTTGTCGACCGTTTCGGACGCCTCGACATCCTTGTGAACAACGCCGCCGCCGTGATGATGCCGGTGCCACATGCCGAGGACGTCCCCGAGCTACTTGCGCGGATTCAGGGCGCTCCCGGAAGCGACGACGCGTACGAACGCACAGCCCTCTTCCACGCGTTCGCGATCCAGAGCAACCTGATCAGTCCGCTGTGGTTTGCGATCCGCGCCTACCGAGCGATGATCGAGCACCGCGACATGGGATCGATCATCAACATCTCGAGCGCCGTCTCCCATGCCGCGGGAGCACCAACGCTGGTGTCGTACGGTGCTGCCAAGGCTGGCCTCAACCATCTCACGCGCTCGCTCGCTGAGGAGTGGGGCCCTCAGGTTCGCGTCAACTGCCTCGCCCTCGGCCCGACGATGACCGAGAGCTACGAGGCGTTTGTCGATGTCGCGGACGGCTCGGAAGCAGCCGAGTACTTCAAGAAGATTCCACTCGGTCGGGCCGGCACGCCGGACGAAGTCGGCGCGGCGTGCGTGTTCCTCTGCTCCGGGCAGGCCGACTCCATCAACGGGACCACCATCGAGATGGACGGCGGTATGTTCCCCGGTGTGTTCAATGAGCAGGTGCTCCGATCCATCGAGGGTCTCCTCGCCGCAGATCGTTCCACGCGGAGCAACACTTCAGGATGAGCGAGTCCGACCCCGATCTTCGGGTCCTCTCCGGCGAGATCTGGGATCGGCTTGTCGAGCGGATCGCAGGCTTGCGCGACGTGGTCTGGGGCGATGACGTACCCGACGACCCGGTCGTGCGAGCCGAGGGCGCGCGTTATCTGCTGCGCTTCCTCGCTGCCGGCATCCGGGTGTGCGTGGAGCTCGACGACACCGAGAGCCCTGAGCTCGGCGCCAACATCGAGAACCGCATGAGCTGGGGTCTCGACAACCCCGACTGCAACTACTCCTACTGTCGGCTGCACCCCGGTGCGACCTATCGCATCACGGGCACGCGGGGATCGGCCTGTCAGCTCGAGTTCCAGCTCACGAGCGGACATCACTCCGATGGCAACGCGGCCGGTTGGATCACGATCTCCGAGCTCGAGGGCCGCGAGCTCCACGTGGCCGATGACGGGACCTTCGAGCTCTTTCTGAGCCCCGAGCCTCGCGACGGAAACTGGATGTTGCTCGACGAACGGGGAAGCAACTTGCTCGTTCGAGAGTTCTTCGCCGACTGGGAGCACGAAGAACCGGCCGTGCTGCTCATCGAGCGCATCGACGTCGATCTCCCACCCGCCCCGCTCACACCAACCCGGATCGCCTCGCACTTCGACCTCTTGATGGCATGGCTCGACACCGGCAGCCACTTCTGGGCCGATTTCGCCCGCAGCGTTCTCTCGAAGGATCCTGGCGACATCCAGCCGTTTTTGCCCCCCGCCGAAGCCGCCGGACTGCGAGGCCAGGCGTACGGGATGGGGTCGTTCCGCTGCGAACCCGACGCGGCGATCATCCTCGAGTTCGAACCGCCCGATTGCGAAGTCTGGGAGATCTCGCTGTACGACCGGTTCTTGCAGAGCATCGACTTCGACCATCGCCAGAGCTCGCTCAACTCGGCGCAGGCAGCGCTCGTCGATGGCCGCTTCGTCGCCGCGATCTGCCACGACGACCCCGGCGTGGCCAACTGGCTCGACCCGGGAGGCCACCGCGAGGGGATCATCGCGGTGCGCATCGTGATGGCCGACTCCGCGCCGATGATCCGCTACCGCAGCGTCGCGCGCGCCGAGCTCGACGGCGAACTGCCACTCAACATCGCGCGCGTCGGCGCCGACGAACGCTACGAGTCGCTCCGCGGCCGCCGTCTCGCCGTGCAGCGCCGTTATCGCCGCTGATCGGGGACGGACGTTGGAGCGCTTCATCGTCGGCACCGGACGGTGCGGGTCGACCCTGCTGTCGACAATGCTGGCCGAACATTCCGACGTGGTGAGCATCAACGAGTTCCTGGCTGAGCTCGACCCCGGCCACCGATTTCGCGCGGGACCGATCAGCGGCGACGCCGTCGCCGAACTGCTCGGGATGGAGCTGCGGGTCGTGAACGAGGTGCTGGGCCGGGGATACACCTCGCCCGAGGTGCAATACCCGTTCGGTGCACCCCGCGCCCGGTACCAAGCCGGGGATCCGCTACCCGCGCCACTCTTGAGTGCGCTCCCCCGGCTCTCCGAGGACCCCGACGCACTCTTCGACGACTTCGTCGCGTTCGCGCGCTCACTCCCGTCCCAGCCAATGGCCGACCACTACTGCGCGCTCTTCGACTGGCTCGCGCAGCAGGCCGGCGGCTCGATCTGGGTCGAGCGCTCGGGAGCGTCGATCGCCTACCTCCCTGATCTTGTAGACGTGTTTCCGCGCGCGCGCTTCGTCCACATCCACCGCGACGGACCTGAGGCAGCACTTTCAATTCGCGCCTACCCGTTCTTCCGCCTCGGCATGGCGATGATCTTCGACCTCTTCCCTCCCGACGTCGACGAAGAGACCGCTATCCGCCATGCGCTCGAGACACCCCCTCCGGTCGGGGTGGTCGGCCAGTACTGGAGCGACCAGCTCCTGCACGGCTTCCGCGCACTGACCCACCTCGACCGCGACCAGATCATCGAGGTGCGCTTCGAAGACCTGCTCGCCACGCCCCGGCCGGTGCTCGAGCGGATCGCGGAGCACTTCGAGCTCCCGACCGACGACCGGTTCCTCGACCTTGGCGCCGCGCACGTACGAGGGCTTCCGGCGCTCCGCCTCCCGGCGCTTCCCGCGGAAGAGCAAGAAGCGCTGCGACGCGCGTGCCGTCCGGGTCAGGTGCTGCTGGGTCGCACGGCATCCGCCTGAGCCCGACCGAGCCGGACCAGTTGTCGAGTGGCGCTCCCGAGCGTCACCTCGATCTGCTTGGACCAGAAGAAGTAGCGGTGCAGTGGGTAGGCGAGGTCGACACCGACCCCACCGTGGAGGTGCTGAGCCGCTGAAACGACCCGGTGCCCGCCGTCGGCGGCCCAGAACTTGGCCACGGCCACGTCCTCGCGGGCCGGCAGCCCTTCGTCGAGGCGCCACACCGCGTTCCACATGGTCCAGCGCATGGCGAGGACATCGATGAACGCGTCGGCGGCTCGCTGCTGGACGGCTTGGAAGCTGCCCAAGGGTCGATCGAACTGGACGCGGTTCGAGCTGTACTCGGCGGTCATCTCAATGGCCCGGTCAGCGACCCCGACCTCGATAGCGCACAAGCCGATCAGGGCGCGATCAACCAGCCAAGCGGCAATCTCGGGCCCTTCCAGCGCTCCCTCGGCGCGCGCTCCCGAGAGCCGAAGATCGAACACGGGCTCCCCACTCGCGGCGACTTGGCGGGTCATCTCGACACCGTCGCCAGTCGGATCGAGCAGGCACACGACGGGTCCGTCCTCGCTGCGTGCGGTGACCAGCACGAGGCCCGCGAGATGCGCGGCTGACACACATGCCTTCGCACCGTCGACGCGCCAACCGCCTCCGTGTCGAGTAGCGACCGTGGTCGGCTCCGAAGGGTCGTCTCCATCGGGCTCGGCCAACGCGAGAGCGAGCACCATGTCGCCGGTCGCAACCTTTGCCAGGATCGATCGCTGCTGATCGTCGCTCCCGAACGTCGCAACCGCGAGCGCGCCGACGACCGTGGGGAGCACCGGGATGGGAGCGACGGTTCGGCCGACCTGCTCGAGCACGAGACATGCCTCGAGCATCCCGAACCCGCTGCCACCGTGGACGAGCGGAACGGTGAGCCCGAGCAGGTTGGCCTGTGCGATCTGGTGCCAGGTGCGTTCATCGAACCACTGCTGGCCGCCCTCGATCTCCTTGAGGCGGTCCTGGGTGACCTCGGCCTCGAGGATCTGGCGAGCGATCGCGCGCAGTGACTCCTGGTCTTCGGAAAATGAGAAATCCATGGCGTGCTCCTCTACCGGGGTGCCCGCGGCATGTGGAGCCCGGCCGTCGCGACGATCTCCCGTTGCACCTCGTTGACGCCACCACCGAACGTGGTCAGCAGAGCGTTGCGACACGCGCGCTCGAGTCTTCCCTGCATCGCGGCACCGGGCGACCCCTCGCGTAGCACACCCGTCTCGCCCACGATGTCGAGCAGGAGCCGATACGCGTCGATGTAGAACTCGGTCCCGAACACCTTCACCGCCGACGCGTCAGCTGCTGCGAAGAGATCGTTCTCGACCATCCACGCCACCCGGAAGTTCAAGATGCGCAACGCATCGAGCTTCGCCCGCACCCGTGCCAGGTTCACTTGCACCCACTGCTGATCGAGCAGACGCGACCCGTCACTGAGGCGGTGGTCAGCGGCCCAGTGCGTGACCTGACCGAGCGTTTCGTATCCCGTCCCGGTCGACACGATCGACGACCGCTCGAAGTTCAACTGGGTCGTGAGGAGCTTCCAGCCTTCACCCTCGTCGCCCACGCGCGCGGTCACGGGCACGCGAACGTCGTCATAGAACGTGGCGTTGGTTCGCACCATCATCGTGTCGATCGGGCTCACCTTGACGCCCGGCAGCGAGAGGTCCACGAGGAAGATCGTGATGCCCTTGTGCTTGGGCACGTCGGGATCGGTGCGCGCGGCCAGCCACACGTAGTTGGCCATCTGCGCCTGCGTGGTGAACAGCTTCTGGCCGTTGATGACGTATTCATCGCCGTCGCGGACCGCTCGTGTCTTCAGGGACGCGAGGTCGGTTCCCGACTCCGGCTCGGTGTACCCGATGCACATGTGCATCTCGCCGCGGAGGATCGCCGGAAGGAACTGCTCCTTCTGCTCGTCGGATCCGTACCGCATGAGCGCGGGGCCGATGGTGTTGAGCGCGAGCAGAGGAACCGGAGCGTTCGCCCGGGTGGCCTCCTCGAAGAACACGTGTTGCTCGATCGCACCCAGCCCGCGACCGCCGAACTCCTTGGGCCACCCGATACCCAGCCACCCGTCGGCCCCGAGCTGTCGAACGACTTCCTTGTAGCGGTCGCCACCTTCGGAAGTCATCTCCACTGCCAGCTCGGCCTTGAGCTCGGGCGTCATGAGCGTCGAGAGGTACGCGCGTAACTCGTCGCGCAGCTCGACTTGCGCGGGCGTGAGCTCGAATTGCATGCCGTTCAATCCATTCAGCGGTGTAAAATGCTGAGTATACGTTCAGTGCTGCGCGCGACCGCGCTCGACGACGCCACGACGGCGCTGTTCGATCTCGTCGGGGTCGACGGGGAGATCACGGAACACGGCTCGTGCGTGGGCGACCGCCTCACCGACGGGGAGTTGGGCGCTCTCGTCAAAGAGCTGCTTCACGCCGCGGACCGCAGTCGCCTCGTTCGCCGCGATGCCCGCCGCGAGCGCGCGGACCGCGCCAAGAAGCTCGTCGTGCGCCACCACGTGATTCACGAGTCCAAGACGGTGCGCCTCGTGGGCGTCGACGAACTTCCCGGTCAGGCTCATCTCTTTCGCCCGGCGTAGTCCGACCGCCATGGGCAAAAACACGCTCATGGCGCCGCCAGGCATGACACCCACCCGCACATGGGTGTCACCGAAGAACGCTCGCTCTGACGCGATCAGGAAGTCACAGCCGAGCGCGAGCTCCAAGCCCCCCGTGACGCATGCCCCATTGATGGCGCCGATCACCGGCTTGGTCATCTTCCACACCGCTTCCACCGGGTTGGCCCACCCCGCGGCGTTGTCGGGATCGCCGCTTCCATCAGCAAGGTTCGTACCGCCCGCGCCCAGCTCTTTGAGATCGAGCCCGGCGCAGAACGCGGGGTCGGAACCGGTGAGCACGACGACGTCGATCTCGACATCGGCCTCGGCTGCGGCGAGCGCGCTCGCGGATGCTCGGCTGAGTGCCGTGTTCAGCGCGTTGCGGACCTGGGGTCGGTGCAACGTGATCACGCACACGCGGTCCGTGGTCTCTACCAAGATGACGTCACTCATTGCTTCAACGACAGGGCGCCACGTTGTGTGCGGTCGTGTCCAGAGCTCAACCTACGGCGCCGGAGACCTTGAGGGCGACGATCTCGTCCCAGGAGCACCCCAGCTCGAGCAGCACCTCATCGGTGTGCTGGCCGTGCTCAGGGGCAGGCCGCAGCTCGTGCGGCTGCTCGTTGAACTGGACTGGCGCGCCGACGAGATCGAGCTCGCTGCCGTCTGCATCGGTGACCCGGCTGAGATAACCGTTGGCGATGACCTGCTCGTCGTTGCGGAGCTCGGGGACGCGTTGCACCGGCGCCCACACGCCTTGCATGGTCGCAAGCGCGTCGCGCCACTCGGAGAGTGTCCGGGACGCGAACGTGTCGGCGATCTCGTGCAGGCACGCCTCGCTGTGCTCAGCCCGAGCCGATGCGTCACGAAAGCGCTCGTCGTCGACCATGTCGACGCGACCGAGGTGCCGACAGAAGTCGGCCCAGAAGCGATCGGATTGCATGATGTTGAGGAACACCCAGCGATCGTCCTTGGTCCGGTAGTTGCCGACCAGGGGATTCGCGACCTTCCCATCGCCCTGGAAGCGAACGATGTCGTCGAGCCCGAATTCGCTGGTCATCGCGATATCGGTCTGGAGCTGCCACATCGCGGTGTTGAGCAGCGACGCGTCAACCACGGTCCCCTCTCCCGTCCGCTCGCGAGAGAACAGCGCGGCGGAGATGCCGCCAGCCAAGTTGAGCCCTCCCATCACGTCACCGATCCCGGGCCGCGCCCCGACCAACTGGGGAGCACCGGGCGGCGTGAGCGTGTCGGCAACGCCACCGCGTGCCCAGTACGAGGCGCCATCGAATCCACCCTTGTCGCGCTCCGGTCCCTTCGCACCTTGTCCATGGCCTCGGACGTAGATGATCTTCTCGTTGCGGGCACGGATGTCATCGACGTCGATGCGGAGCCGCTCACGCACCGACGGCAGGTAGCTGGTGAGGAACACGTCGGATGTCTCGGCCAGCCGGTAGAGCACCTCGCGCCCGTCGTCGGTGGCGATGTTGATGGCGACGCTCCGCTTGCCCCGGTTTGGGCCCTGCATCATGAAGCTCACCGACTTGCCCCCACCAGGAAGTACGCCGAGGGTGGCGAGGCCACGTTGTGGATCACCGGTTTCGGGATGCTCGACCTTGAGTACATCGGCTCCCCAGTCGGCGAGGATCGCACCGGCCGCGGGCACGAAGGTCCATGCCGCGACTTCCAGGACTCGTACGCCGCGCATGATGCTCGTCATCGAGTCGCATCTTCCGTCGCGCTCGGTGACGCATCGAACATGACTGGGAGCGAGGTGGGCCCGCGAAAGGCGAGTCCCTCGATGACCGGCGTCGGCGCCTCCGGGTCGAGTCGCAGGTTCGGGAGCCGGTCGAGCACCACATCGAGGCCCACGCGCAGCTCCAGCCGCGCCAGATGCATACCGAGACACTGGTGCGGGCCGGTGCCGAACGCGAGGTGATGCTGAGTCGCGCGGTCGAGATCGAAGCGCTCGCCGTCGTCGTAGCGGGTGGCCTCGCGATCGGCCGAGCCGACGATCACCGCGACCGCCCCACCCGCGGGGATCGGGCACCCGGCGACCTCGGTGTCGGCCGTGGCCACCCGACTCACCTGGGCCACAGACGTCTCCCACCGCAGCGTCTCTTCGATCAGAGCGGGCACGAGGTCACGGTCGGCGACGACGCGCTCCATGACGTCGGGGTGGAGCAGCAGTGCGGTGAGCGCGTTGCCCATCGCGCGATACGTCGTCTCCGCGCCCGCCGGCAGCAGGAGCCGCAGGAACCCATACAGGCGCTCGTCGGTGAGGCGCTCGCCGTCGACCTCGGCATGTACTAAGTCACTCAACAGATCGGCCTGCGGCTCGACTCGACGCGCCTCCACTAGCGGCTCGAGGTACTCGCGCATGGCTCGGGACGCGGCCATGCCCGCCTTGGGGTGCATGGGTCCACCGTTGATCTGCTCGGACCATTCCTGGAACTGTGCGCTGTCCTGCACCGGCACACCGACGATGGCGCAGATCACGCGGGCCGGGAAGCGACGGGTGATGTCGCGCACGAGCTCGGCGCGGCCGAGCGGTGCAATCTCGTCGACGTACATCTCGATCGACGGGCGAACCACAGCGTCTTCCCAGTGAGCAAGTCGCGAGGCCCGGAATGCCGGCGCCACGAGGCTCCGGTACTCACGGTGCTCCTGGCCGTCCATGCCCAGGATCAACTCACCCATATACGGAGCCATGTGCTCGAGGTTGCTCGCCGACGAGAACGTCTGCGGGTCGCGCAATGCGTGCTCCACGTCGTCCCAGCGAGTGATCTGGAAGAGCGAACCGCCGGCGATGCCCATTGCCGTCGCGTCGGTCTTGATCACTGGGCAGGACTCGCGCGCGCGCTGCCACTGTGGATACGGCTGGCCGGTGACGAAATCAACCTCTTCGTACTCGAAGTCGGGCGCGTCCTGGGTCACGTGTGACACCTCCTTGGTGCGTGTGCGCTGCCATGGTAGCCAGCAACAGAACTCATTGATCGAGCCCGGATCGGACTGCGTGTAGGTGGTCGGCGATCAACTTCGGATATCCCGGATCACCGCGCTTGCGGGCCTGCTTTGTGATGAGCGCCGTGGTCGCCGCTTGCTTCAGCCGCACGAATGCATGGAACCATTCCATGGCTCGCACGGATCGGCCGAGCACCTGCTCGTACTCGCGTTGGATCTCGTTGGCCGTGGGGAGCTCGGGTACGTCGCGTACCCGCGCCGGGTAGCGCGGGTCGAGCATCATGAGCAACCACGCCAGGTCCGTGCGGCCGTCGCCGATCGACCAGATCTCCCAATCGACGAGTGCCCTGATCTCAGCGCCCTGACATCGCATGTTGCCCAGCTTGTAGTCACCATGCACCAGCACCGGAGCGTCGGTGGGAGGGACAAGATCGAGGAGCCTCTCCCCTAGTGCCGGCCCATCGAGGCGCAGGTCGTCCTCGACGCTCTCGAGCGCACGGCACCAACGCGCAACCTCGGCTTGCAAACCCGTTACAGGCTCGTCGCCCAGCCCGATTGACGCGGGACTGCAGCGTTGCAATGCGCCCAACATGCGAGCCGCCGCGAGCGCGCGCTCTGCGAGCACGGCACCCGACGGCTCATCGGCCCGGTCGACAAGAGGGTCGACGGAATCGCCGTCGGCAAAGCTCATCGCGAAGAAAGGCGGGCGCTCCGGTGGCGCACCGATCGACTCCAAGAGCACCTCGGGAACCCGCACACCTTCGACACCACGCAACGCCACGAGCACTCGCGC
This sequence comes from Acidimicrobiia bacterium, assembly GCA_009694295.1. Classification (GTDB taxonomy): domain Bacteria; phylum Actinomycetota; class Acidimicrobiia; order IMCC26256; family PALSA-555; genus SHVJ01. The sequence continues at coordinate 15,612 of SHVJ01000009.1, read as the reverse complement.
TTGGCGCAGCACGTCGCGATTGCGCACCGGATCGAGACCTGGCGGGGCAACCTTCAGCACGATGCGCCGCTCCGGATCACCTGTCCCAGCCAGCACTGCCTCGTAGGTGAGACTCGAGTACCCGCCTGACAGCGGCACGAGCGACCCGACAACTGCCGAAGGCGAGTTCTTCTGGGCTTCGGCCGAAGCACGCGTCGCGAGGTCGGCAAGGAACTCGCGGTCATTGACGTCGCTCACGAGCGGCCTTCTGGGCCAGCGATCGCGGGCTGCAGGGTAAGTTGGAGTCGACAAGAGGCGCCACGGCGCCTCCGAACCCGAACGACGAGGGAGGCCGCGCAATGCGCATTGAGGACTTGGTACTGGTCAGCGTCGACGATCACGTGGTCGAGCCCCCGGACCTGTTCGAGGGTCGCCTCGCGAAGAAGTTCGTCGATCAGGCACCGAAGTTGATCCGCAAGGACAACGGCACCGACGTGTGGTCGTTCAGGGGTGCCGAGATGCCCAACATCGGGATCAACGCGGTAGCGGGCCGGCCACCCGAGGAATACGCGATGGACCCGACGAGCTTCGACGAGATGCGCTCGGGTTGCTTCAACATCGACGATCGCGTCAAGGACATGAACGCCAACGGCGTGCTCGGCTCGATGTGCTTCCCGAGCTTCCCGCAGTTCTGCGGGCAACTCTTCGCACGTGCCGCCAAGGCCGATCCTGAGCTCGCGCTCGCGCTGCTCCAGGCCTACAACGACTGGCACATCGACGGTTGGTGCGGCGCCTACCCAGGGCGCTTCATCCCGCTCTCGCTGCCGCCGATGTGGGATCCGCAGCTGATGGTTGCGGAGGTGCGGCGCGTGGCCGAGAAGGGATGCCACGCGGTGACCTTCTCGGAGAACCCCACGCACCTCGGCCACCCGAGCATCCACTCGGGCCATTGGGACCCGTTCTTCGCCGCGTGCGAGGAGCTGGGGACCGTCGTGTGCGTCCACTTCGGTTCGAGCTCGAAGATCGTGGTGACCGCGCCGGACGCGCCCATCGACGTGCTCATCACGCTCTCGCCAGTCAACCTTGTGCAGGCTGCAGCCGACTTCGTATGGTCGCATGTGCCGAAGCGATTCCCCACGCTGAAATACGCGCTGAGTGAAGGCGGCATCGGCTGGATCCCGTACTTTCGTGAGCGCATCGATTACACGTACGGCCGCCATCACCTCTGGACCGGTCAGGACATGGAAGGCCGGTCCCCGAGCCAGACCTTCGATGAGCAAGTCATCGTGTGCTGGATCGACGACCCGGTGGGCGTGGAGATGCGGCACAAGATGAGCATCGACATGATCTGCTGGGAGTGCGACTATCCCCATTCCGACAGCACATGGCCCCAGTCGCCTGAGTTGTTCATGAAGCAGATGGAAGCGGCGAGCTGCTCCGATGTCGACATCAACAAGATCTCCCACGAGAACGCGATGCGGCTCTTCCAGTACGACCCGTTCACCGCGCTCGACGGCAAGGAGAACTGCACCGTTGACGCGCTGCGCCATCAGGTTGAGGGATGGGATACCTCGATCGTCGCTCGCGGCATCAAGGCATCCGGCACCGGCGTGATGGATCTGGTCGACATCAGCAGCGGGGGCAAGTACACCACGACGTAGCCCGCTCACGCCTCACCCGCCACGTCGGTCGCGAGGTAATACCAGACCCCGAACGGTGCGTCGCTCGCGCGCATTGCATCGCGTGCGGCAGTGATGGTGTGACCCATCGCAGTCGCGCCGTAGAACCAGGCTTCGGCCGCGCCCGGCTCGGGAACGACACCGGTGAACGCTAACGCGGCCTCCTCGTAGTACGTCCGTAGTTCGAGCGCGCACACAACGGGGTGGGCCGGCAGGCCCGCCTCACGCCAGGGCGCACCACCAGCGATTGCGTCGAAGGTCGCGGCGAGCTCATCGACGTGCTCGGGTGCGACGACGCGGCCGACCGAGGTCCGTCCGTAGGTGGAGCGGTACTGGTCGTACGCACTCCAAAGCGCCCGTACCTCGTCGACGGCCGCGGGCACGTTCGAGTCTTCTCGCTCGGGCAACGGGCACGCGAGCGCAACAGCTGAACGGCCGATCCGATCGGGATGGTTCGCGATCACCGGACCCTCAGGGGCTGCAAGCAACCCAAACGCGCGATCGATCACGTCGTGCTGGTAGTGCGCGTCACCAGGACGGCCAAGCGGACGCCCGAGCGGGAACTCGCAACACAGGACCCGCGGCGGGTGCATGCGCTCGGCGAGGCGCTGGATCGGGATCAACGCGACGGTCGCGATGCCGTGCGCCTCGAGAATGTGGGCGAGGACGCAGACGGTGCGGGAGCACATCGGAGCGACCGGGGTAAGGAGCGCGACGTCGACGCCTTCGGCCCGCAACATCGCGGCGGCGCGGGGCCCGGTCTCGAGTCGTATATCGCTGACGGAGTCTTCTTGGCTGCCCGAGAACGAGAGGTGGCGCTTGCCCACGGCGCCGATCTTCCCGGCCGCGGCAAGCCCGGTGAGCCGGTCCACTGGGTAGACGACGTTCATGTCGGCAGCGAACGCTGCGCGATCGAAGCTCGGGCTCCAGTGGTCGAGCACAAGGTCGCGAGCGTTGGCCGGAAGGGCGCGGAACGATGGGTCGACGCGAACAAACGGCTCGTCAGTAGGTCGGCGGAGTGCCGCCGTGGTCACGATCGCCACGGTGCACTCGGCGAGCGGCGGTGGCACCACCCACGGTGCGCCCTCGAGCTCGGGAACGGGGATCTCACCGAGATACGCGCGCAGCGCGTCGTCGTCCATTACGCGCTTGTGACGGCCTGCTCGGTGAACGCAAACACGCCACCGCAGGTGTGCTCCGGGTCGAGCTCGATAGTGTCGCCACTCGCGACAATGCCGATGCCCTGCTCCCGTGCGTGACGCTCGACGCTCGCGAGATCGCGTACGAGGAACGTAAACCGATAGAGCATGGAACCGTGCTCCGCGACATGGCGGGCCATACGCGAATCGGGAGTAGTCGGCGTCGCGACCTCGATGACCGTGTCGCCCATGGCGAAGGAAGCGCTGCGCTCCCCTGCATCGGAATTGATCGCCTCGTGGACGCGCTCACAGCCGAGCGCTTCGGTGAGCACCCGAGCCCCGGCATCGAGGTCGCCGACCGCGACGGTGCAATGCGACAGACCGACGACACCGAGCGGGTGGTGGTCGCGCCAGTAGCTGTCATCCCACCATGGACGATCACGCGGGTCGTGGATCTCCTGGTCCTCGAGGAACTCGAGCACCAACCCGTGAGTGTCCTTCGGATGGGTGATCACGTAGTCGAAATCGCCGTCGGGCAGCGTGTCGGTGAATCCAGCGCCGCGTACGGCGACGCGCACCCCACGTTCGAGGAGCTGTTGCGCTAGCCCACGGCAGTCGCGCGCCCAAAAGGCGATGTTGTTGAAGTGCGAGCCGTGACGGCGCAAGAAGCGCGCGACACCGCTCTCGCCGTTGGGATCCACAGGAGCGAGGAGCTCGATCGAGAACCCTCCCCCCATGAGGTTGGCGCTGTTACGCGCGTCTTCGGCGTCGAGGTACTGCGCCTCGTAGACCCAGCTCCCGAAGAAGTCGTGGTAGAAGCGGCCGACCTCGAGCACGTCGTGACAGATCTGGGATCCATGGAACAGCCGCACGATCTGGGGCACGCGTGCCCTCCCTTCGGAGTATCGATCTTCGGGGTGCTCACTCACAAGATCTGATCGGCGAGGCGTCGTACCCCGTCGAGCGCCTCACTCGATCGGTCCCACGGGGTGACGAGCAATCGGGTGATGCCGGCTTCAGCGAAGCGTTCGACGTCGCTGCGACCATTCACACGACCAAGACAGACCATCTCGAAGTCGTCGGTGCGCCGGTCGTACTCGGCGCGCAACTCACGGAGCCGACCGATCGGTACTGCGCACGACTCAGCGTCATGCGCAAGACCGATCCACCCGTCGCCATCACGTGCGGCGCGTCGGAGCGCGGCTTCAGACTCGCCTCCGACGAGGATCGGGGGATGGGGGCGCTGTACGGGCTTCGGCTCGAACATCACCGGCTCGAAGTCGAAGAACTCTCCATGGTGCTCGATGACATCGTCGCTCCAGAGACGCTTGCACACCGCCAGCGCCTCATCGAGGCGTCGGCCGCGGGTCCGGGGATCGAGTCCGGTGACGCGCCACTCGTTCTCGAGCCAGCCGGCGCCAATCCCGATCTCGGCCCGGCCCTGCGACACGAGATCGAGCGTCTGCACCGCGCGCGCCGCGACGAACGGGTGGCGGAGCCCGAGCAGGTATACGTGGGTGCCAAGTCGGATCTGGGTGGTCCTGCCCGCGAGATACGAGAGATACCCGAAACAATCGACGACCGGCGCGTCGGCGGGGATCGGCGGGTGTTCGGCGGCGGCGAACGGTGACCCCGCCATGTCGACAGGTAGGACGAGGTGCTCGGGCAGCCAGACAGACTCGAAGCCCAGGTCATCGGCGAGCAACACCATCTCTTCGTGCAGGCGCGGGTGCAACCGGCCGAGCGCGATCCCAAACTTCATATGGATCTCCCTACACTGGGTTGCAGTACCGACCGGTCGAGCGCGGCCAGGTTGGGGAGCCCGAGCAGCGCGATCGTCGTCACGAGCTCGTCGTGGAGGATCGCTAGGACACGTGCAACTCCGCTCGCGCCTCCCGCAGCAAGCCCCCACGCAGCAGGGCGACCCACGAGCACTACTCGGGCGCCGAGCGCGAGCGCGATGGCAACGTCGGCACCGCTGCGTACTCCCCCGTCGAACGCGACTTCCACGTCTTCACCCACGGCATCGACGATCTCAGCGAGCTGGTCCAGGGTGGCCGGTGCGCGGTCGAGCTGGCGACCACCGTGATTCGATACGTAGACCGCAGCCGCCCCCGCGTCGACGGCTGCACGCGCATCTTCGGCTGTCAGTACGCCCTTCACCGCGAACGGCAGGGGTACCGCGGCCATGACTTCACGCAGGTGCGCCCATGACATCGGTGACTGCGCTCGCGCGGTGTCGTCGAGCACACCCTCGTTGTCGGTCGTGGCGCGAGGGAAGTTGCCCAGCGCGAGTCGGTCACGTCCCTCGAAGCGGTTCCGGCGGTCGCGGCGCCGAACCCCGACCACCGGTGCATCCGCGGTGACGCACACGGCTCGAAATCCCGCATCGACCACCCGCTCGACCAGCTCGGCGAACACCGCGTCGGGATGGCGCAAGCTCAGTTGGAAGATGCCGGCCGCTGCACCGAACCCCTGCGCGAGCGTCTCTAACGGCGCGGCCGTCACTTCGGGAACGATCGCGGTCGCGCCCACGCGCGCGGCACCCTCGATCACCGCGGCGTAGCCGTCCGCGTTGAGGAGGGAATCGCCCGCGAAGGGCGCTACGAGGAGCGGCGTCGCGAGGTCGACGCCCAGGAACGCGGTTGCGGTGTCGGGCGGATGAGCGCCGGTGAGCAGCCGTGGTCGCAACGACCAGCACCCAAACGCGTCTTCGTTGGCCGTGAGCGTGACCTCGTCACCCGCACCACCCGCGATGTAGTCCCATACGTCGGCGTCTATGCGTTGCCGTGCCTCGCGCTCAATCTCGTCAAGCGTCGCGAAGTCGAGAGGTTCGAATGCCTCGTCGTGGTCGCGACCAACCTCGTGCAGCAGCGAACGACCGGATCGATAACGCGCCAAGTTGTCCGCAAAGAGGTCCGCGAGACGCTCGTGGCGGCCGAGCCCGCCCGCCGACGAATGCGGCGTCACGACCACTCGTGGGTGATCCCATAGCGGGCTCTCAATGGGCAACGGCTCCGTAGCGAAGACGTCAAGGATGGCCGCGCCAAGATGGCCGTGATCCAGCGCCGCCACCAGCGCGTTCTCGTCGACCAGCGCGCCCCGGGCCACGTTCACCAGAATCGCTCCGGGTTTCATCGACGCGAGGAACTGCTCGTCGACGAGGCCCCGCGTCTGCGGAGTGTCGGGCGCGGCAAGGACAACAACATCACAAATAGGAAGGAGTCCGGCCACCTCGTCGGGCGTGCGTACCTCGTGCACCGGTTCGCGCCCGGTCGGTCGGCGCCGCACACCGATGATGTGCGCACCAAAGGCTCTCGCGCGCTCCGCGACCGCCGATCCGATCGCGCCTACGCCGACGACCAACCACGTCGAACCACTGACCTCAGGGAACTCATGCGGTCGCCAGGTCCGCGAGCTGCGATCGTCGCGCCACTCGTTGACGCGCTGCATCTGCCCGAGCACGGCACCGAGCACGTACTCGGCGATCGGGACGGCGTTCACATGGGCTCCGGTGATCCGGACGCCGCGATCGAGCAGGGCGTCGTAGAACCAGAGATGACCGGCGGCCGGCGACTGGAACCAGCGAAGCGACGGAACGTCGTGGAGTGCGCTGACCCAGGGCCCGGCGAGGTCCTCGGAGAACACATGCGCCGTACCCCAGGCAGCTTGTGGTGCGATGTCTTCCAGCGCGCACTCGCGCGACCCGATCGCAAGTGCGCCCCCGTCGCTCATACAGACGACCTCGACGTCCTCACCCAGAGTGATGGACCGACGCTCGAGCAGATCGGCGGCGAACTGGTTCACGAGGATCTGCATGTCGCCAAGCGTACGGATCTCAATGAATCCGGGGCGGGCCTACTTGGCGATGCGCGCGGCCGGACTCTCGCCCGCGGCGAGCTTCGCTGCGTACTCGTCGAGCCAGCCATGGAACTTGCCCGAGGCTTGCTTATCGGCGTCGAGACGCGGGTAGGCAGGGATCTCATAGCTGGAGTCGAGTGGTGGATGATCCGATGCCGGCTTGCGGGCCATGACCGCCTCGATGATCGGCCCGAGTCGTGCTTCCTTGGCCCGTTGGCGGCCGGGCTCGCGCTCGGCGAACTCGGGCATCACCTCGCGAGCGAAGAGCTCGAGGGATTCCATGATGTGGTCGTGGCGATTGCGTCCAGCCGCGCACGAAAGGATCACCTGGTCGACGCCGTACTCCTCGTAACGCCGTAGGTAGTCACGCACCTGATCGGGCGTCCCCGTCGCACCCCGGAGGCCCGTGACACCTCCCTCCATGGCCTTGGCGCCGAGTCGCTCGTCGTTGCCCGCAGCCAGCGCGACAGCCTCGGGGTCGTACCCCTCCTCGGCGCGCCGCTGCTCGTAGTCGTCCCAGAGGTTCCCGCGCCCGGGCTGGTGTCGCCCGAAGACGTAGTAATGCCCGAGCGAGTAGCCGATGAAGTTCGATCCGTACGCGCCTCGGCGGATCGCCTCCTGCTCATCGGGATGGCAGAAGAACGACGTGACGCACGCGAGGTTGGCGTTCACGGCATCACCAATCGGCACCCCTTCCGCCGCGAGCGTCGAGTAGTAGTCCTCGACCCAATGCTGAGCCTCTTCCGGATCGAAGAACGCGAACGCGAGCGCGCCGATGCCATGCTGCGCGGCGAGATGAATCGTCTCGCGGCGACTACAAGCGACCCACACCGGCGGGTGCGGACGTTGCTGCGGCTTGGGCATCACGTTGCGCGGCGGAAGCCGCACGTACTCGCCCGCGTGTCCAGTGAACGGGTCTTCGGTCAGGCAACGCAGTGCGACGCGCACTCCTTCTTCCCACATCGCTCGCTTGTCGGCGGGGTCGACGCCGAACGCGTCGAGTTCGGCCGCGGCAGAGCCCTCGCCCGTCCCGAACTCGACCCGACCGTTCGAGAGCAGGTCGAGTGTGGCGATGCGCTCGGCGACACGCGCCGGATGGTTGATCGCCGGGAGCGTGTGGACGATCCCGTGGGCGAGGCGTATCCGCTCCGTGCGCTGCGAGGCCGCGGCCAGGAAAAGCTCCGGCGCGCTCGAATGGCTGTACTCCTCGAGGAAGTGGTGCTCCACGAGCCACGCGCAGTCGAACCCGAGGCGGTCCGCGAGCTCGATCTGCTCGAGTGCCTCAGTGAGCACCCGACGGTCGTCGCCCTCGGCCCACGGGCGCGGCACTTGGTGCTCGAAGAACAACCCGAACTTCACGACATCTCCCTCGTCGATCTTTAAGTATAATGATGATTATACATCAGCCGGTGGCGCATCGGCCCCCGCCAGCGGTATCCGGGCGTTCTCGAAGCTCAGGATCCGCTCGTCGGGCACCATCTCGATCATGAGGTGCTCGGCTTCGTAGTGGGCGCGGGTCTCCTCGGGCATCGCGGGGCGGTCGCCGGCAAATCCGGCGTATTTGGCCCCCATCAGCTCGTACGCACGCGCTTGAACATCCGGATCGGCGAGCACCGCGGCGCGCCCAGTGAGGTGCACGCCACGCAGGTCGACCCAACGCTCGCCTGATTCCACGAGGAACGACACACGCGGGTCGCGCCGGATGCGCGCGACCTTCTTGGTCCGCGTCACCGCATCGACGTAGATCCGTTCATCGAGCGCAACGAACCAGACGGGCAGCGCGATCGGCATCCCGTCGGCCCGCAGTGAGGTGAAGATCCCCGTGTGCGACTCAGCGAGGACCGCCCAGGCTTCGTCGCGACTCAACCGAATGCTCACTCCGACACCTCCTGCGCATCCCGCAGTCCCTGGCGCAACACGAACTTCTTGATCTTCCCCGAGGGCGTACGCGGGAACTCGTCGACCACGTGGACCTCCTCGGGCCACTTCGGTCGCGCGAGCCCAGCGCCTTCGAGGTGCTCGCGGATCGCGGCCAGGTCGGGCGCGCTCGCACCCGACCGCAGGCGCAGGAACGCTGCGCCGTGCTCGCCGAGGCGGGCGTCGGGGGCGGCGACCACTGCGACTTCGGCGACGCCCTCGATGCGGACCAAGAGCTCCTCGATCTCGGCGGCGCTCACGTTCACGCCACCGCGGATGATGATGTCCTTCTTGCGGTCGGTGATCGTCAGGAAGCCGTCGGCTTCGAGGATCCCGATGTCGCCGCTCGCGTACCAGCCGTCGCGGTCGAACGTGTCCGCGGTGAGAGCGGCATTGGCGTAGCCGGCACACAGATCGGGGCCACGACTCAGAATCTCGCCGGCCTCACCGTGGGCGACGTCGCGGCCGGCCTCGTCGACGATGCGGACCTCGACGCCACCGAGCGCGCGACCGTCGGTGCGCTTGCGCCGTTCCACGGGCGCCGACGGGTCGCTGCCGGTCGTCGACGGATGCTCGGTCGAACCATAGGAGCGAGTGACCGAGATACCCAGGGTCTCGGCGCGCTCCACGACCGCAGTCGGGACGGGCGCGCCACCCAGCCCGATCCCGCGCATGAGCGCGGCGTGCGCCGGGGTGAAGTCGGGATGGTCGAGCAGGCTGGTGAGGAACACCGTGGCCCCGCTCCCCGCGCTGATCCCCGCGTCGAGCATCGCGGCGAGGACGGCGGCGGGATCCCACGCGTCGGTGAGGTGCACGTCCCGACCGCGGTGCAGCGGCACGAGCAAGCCCCCGAGCATGCCGATCGCGTGCGCGATCGGCGCACCGATCAGCCCCGGGAGATCGTCGGGTCGTTGCATCTCCGCGAGCTGGCGAACCTCGCCCATCAGGCTGCGATGAGTGTGGATGACGCCTTTGGGATCCGCGGTCGTGCCCGACGTGTACGCGACCACCGACGGCGTATCGGGATCAAGCGGTACCGGTTCGGTGAGGGGATCGGCGCTCGCCAGGTCGCCGAAGGCGACAAGGCCCGAACCAGACCCCGGCGCGCCGGACGAGTCCGGGTCGCTCGACCACACGATCACGGTCTCGAGATCGAGGAGACGCGGGCGGAGGTCGGCGAGTCCGGCCAGGTAGTCGAGGTGACCGTAGCGATCCGCGGTGATCAACACCCGCGCCCGGCTCTCGCGCAGGATGTATTCCAACTCCTTCGGACCGTAGAAGTGGACGACCGGGACCACGACCGCACCGGCCGCGCTCGCGCCCCAGAACGTGACCGCCGCCTCGGCGCAGTTCGGAAGCTGGAGCGCTACGACGTCGCCTGGTCGCACGCCCTGCCCCTCGAGGCCGCGGGCGAACCGCAGCGCGCGATCCCAGATGGCCCGCACCGTGGTCTTGACGGGTCGGTCCTTCGACCAGATGCGAAATCCGAGGTCGGGTGCCGCCGCGCTCGCCTTGTTCACAAAGCCGGCGAGCGTGTCGTCGTTCCACAGGCCCGCCGCGAGGTACTGCGTCCGCAGCTCAGGGAGCGTTGGACGCAGGGGCCACGCGGGCGCCGCTGACTCGGCCTCTCGGGTCATCGAAGCGAGAGACGGCGGCGGACGTCGGCGGCGGTGGCGATCGGTCGACCGGCAGCCTCCGCCCAACCCACCGCTCGCTCCACCCATACCGCGTTCGTCGCATCGGGGTCTGCCGCCGGGTTGTCGCCGATGCCCACGCGGACTCCACCACCGCGCTCGATCGCGTGACGACAGAGCGTCTCGATGAGCACTGGATCGCCGATCGAGTACGGCACCGCCAGCCACTCGAGGTCAAGCCCATCGGGGAGCTGTGAGAGGTGGAAGTCGAGCGCGGCCGTGGTTGGGAACGGACCAACTGCCCACGACTCCGAAAGGAAGACCTTCAACATCACGGGCTCACGCACCAGCCCGGCCTCGATGAGCAATGCGAGGGTCCGCGTGCCACCAAGATCGAAGACGCCAAACGTTGGGGACACGCCGAGGTCGCGGGTCCGCTCGAGCGCCGCGAGGGTGAACGCCAAAGGGTTCGCGACAACGCCCGGTTCGATGGCTGGAAACGGGAACGACCGCGTCGCCCCGTCCCACACCACCGTGCTCACCGACCCAAGGTCAACCGGAACGAGCTCGAGGCCGTGACTGCCGACCAGATCGAAGCAATGCCCCAATCGCTCGTCGAGCGTGTCGACGTCGACCGGGTACGTCGGGTATGCGAGAACATCGGCGGCGCTCATACCGTCTAACGCCTCGGCGTACAACGCGGTATCCGAGAGGCGCTGCATGCCGGTCTTCGGATCCCGTGCATGCCAATGGACGAGCGCGGCACCGGCGCCGGCACACGACATCGCGTCGGCGGCGCATTCCGCGGGTGTGTACGCGACATGCGACGCCTGCGCGCGCATCACCGCCTCGTTGAGCCCCACCTCGATGACGACCGCGTCGCGCTCCACACCCACCCCCCGGTCACGCACCTATATTGGCGCTAGTACCTCAACGGGACTATAGAAGAGCGTTCTGGGAGCAGCGATCTGCGAATGAGCCATCGGCTGGAACACCCCCAACTGGTTCGACGACTGAACCTCTTCGGCGACGTGGTCGGCGACCCGAGCCGGATCGTCAGCTTGGACGCCGATGAGATGCTCGGTCTTGCCCGGGCGATGACCGACCTCGACGACCTGGGCGAAGCCGACTGGCCGGGTTGGGAAGAGTCCTACCGCCAGACGATCGCTGCGCTCGACCACGATGCCGACCTCCACGTCCTCGGACGCGTCATGACCCGTGGAGAGATCCTCCGGACCGTCGCTACGTGGCTCCAGCTCCAGCCGCTCTGGGACAACGACTCCGCCGTCGTAACTGAGCCCGTCGTGGCGCCGCTGTTCGTCGTTGGCCCGCCACGCACCGGCACCACGATCCTCTTCGAGCTGCTCGCGCTCGACCCCCAGCTGCGTGCCCCTCTTTCTTGGGAGCTTCTGTATCCCCTCGACGCGCTGTCGACGGAGCGGCGAATGGAGTTGGGAGAGTGCGAGAACGAGCTGTGGGCCGACATCCACCCCGAGTTCATGACGATGCACGAGCTCGCGAGCAACCTGCCGTCCGAATGCATCCACGTGACGGCATACGACTTCGCGGCCCCCTACTGGTCGATGCTGCACGACTCGGCGAACTTCATGCAGTGGCAGCTCGAGCACCTCGAGACGATCGGGCGCGGGTACCGAGTGCACCGACGGATGCTCCAGACGCTCCAGCACGGTGCATCTCCACGACGATGGCTCCTGAAGTCTGCGTATCACCTCTCGATGCTGCCGGCGCTGTTCAACGAGTACCCCGACGCGCAGGTCATTCACACCCACCGCGACCCGTGCAAGTTCATGCCATCGCTCGTCAGCATCTTGGCCGTACTGCGTTTCATACGCAGCGATCGCGTCGACATCGCCACCAAGGGACGCGGGATGGAAGCGGCCTACAAGATGATCCTCGAGCGCGTGATCGCACAACGCGCTGACGGAACCGTCCCGAACGATCGGATCATCGACACCCACTTCACCGACCTCATGTCGGACCCCGTAGCCGCGCTCCGGCTCATCTACGACCAGCTCCAGCTCGAATGGCCCGCCGGTCACGAAGTGGTGATCACCACGTACCTAGACGCCAAGCCCAAAGGCGTGCACGGCGCGCACGTCTACACGTTCGACGACGTCGGCCTCGATGAGGACCACGTGCGGGCAACGTTTGCCGATTACGTCGCGCACTACGGCCTCCGAGAGGAATGACCCCTGCCGCGGAGGCAGCGGTCCGCCGCCCGCCGCCTATGGGATTTTTATGGGACGCGAAGGACGTGCAATTCGTGCGCTCCTTTCCGCACCCTCTTGAACTGCGGATTCAGTGGGTGCGGCAAGACTCGAACTTGCGACATCTGCCTTGTAAGCGCGCGAGTACGAATCCTTCGACATCCCCCACTGACCGTTTCAGCAGGTCAAAGCGATCGTAGTGGTCACCATCGGATGCGGTCGGACACCCCTGGACGCGCGGATTCTGGGATGCATTGTGGGACGTCCCAGATGGCCGCATAGCGATGTTCAAACACCTCGCCTGTTGCGTGATCCCACGTGGCGACCGGCGAGGTACCCGAACACCTTGCCGTTTCCGAGCGTGCCCCCGCCGCTCGGATACGCCCAGCCGAAGACGCGTCGGTGAGGGCGGTGGTCACCGCCGGGGGGTAAATGGCGATGTCGCCGCCCTCACCGCGCCAGGCCGAGGCGCTGGACTACCTCTGGTCGGCATCCTCTCTACTGGATGCGCTGGGGGCGCCGGGCATTGCCGACGCCCCCGAAAGCCCTAGCGCTTCGTCACGATCGGGAACCATTCCTCGCCATCCACGAGGATCGGAACCCAGCAGTTCACCGGCGCCGGGCAACCGTTGAAGGTCACTCCGTTTGCGTCCTGCGGGGTGTCCGCGTTGGCGATCGACAAGGCCTGCACGTGCACTTGCGTGGCGAAGAAGGCCTTCTTCTTCCCGAACCCGCCCTGGCCGTTCGACATGTAGGCCCCCGGCGACTTCTTGATCTTCGCGAGGTTGGCGTAGACCTTGTCCCACGTGACGTTCCGACCTGCCTTCTCGATCGCCGGCAGGAGGAGGCTCATGATGGTGCACTCCGCGGGCGGGAGATCCTCCGTGTACGTCACGCCGTTGACCTCGATGTCGCCCGTGGGCACACCCGGCTGACTTTCCTGTTCCGAGAACTCGTCGAACGTCGCGCGGCACTCCGCCTCGAACTCGCTGTCTTCCTTGACTCCATCTTCCTCGGCAACTGCACGCGTGTCCCAGGTGGTGATGCACGGCACACCTGCGACTTCGGCCGGAGTCCGCGAGGCGCCGAACTGCGTGCACAGTGAGCTCGCCGCATCCACGATGAACACGTCGAAGCCGGCGTTGCTGCGGGTCGATTCCTGGTAGAAGCCGACGCTGGCCGTGAAGGGGATCAGCACAAGCACCGTGTCGGCCCCCGCCGCCTTGAGTGTCTCGACCGCAGCTGAAGACTCGCGGTTGATCGCGGTCGTGTCGGCCTGCAGCGTGTTGACCTCGACCTTCTCGACAACTTCGAAGTCGCTGTTCGCGAGCTCCTTCTCGAGGTTGTCACCCACCGACTTGATGCCGGGTTCGTTGGACGACAACAAGCCGATCTTGGCCGTGGGCGCGATGAGGTCGGCCTGCTTGACAAGCTCCGCGGTGGTCCGGGCGTTGACATCAGCTTGCACACCGAGGCTCACGAGGTTCTTCCCCGACGCCTCCTGGAGCTCTGGGTAGACCGACTCACCGAAGAAGAATGGCGTGTCGTTGTCAACCGTGATGCAGGCCGCCGCACTCTGGCGGTAGCCGTTGCCGTTCACGACGACGAAGGGCTGCTGATCCTGTGTGGCCTGCGTGCACGCGTCGTCGAACGTGGTCGCGTCCAGCGGATCCCAGACCGCCGGCTCGATCACGACGCGTCGGCCGTTGATCTTGCCGTAGGCGTCGGCGTATCCCTGCCACCTCCGCAGGAGGTTGTCAGTGGTCAGCTTCTCGGGCAGGTCGATGCCCTTGCTGCGCAGGCCGTCGAGGTCCGCGACGAGTGCAACGACGAGGATCTCCTTGTCGGTGATTCCTGGCACTTGACCGCTGGATACCGCGGCACCCGACGTAGTCGCGAGCGTGAGCGCGATCATCGCGACGATCGTCAATACTGCAAATGGCTTGCGCACCTGTTCCCCCCTTGCTCGTTGCTGGTCAGCAGCGACTGTCCAGGAACATAATGCATGATTACACCCTGCAAGGGGCGGTCGGGCAGGCTCATGCCCCGGGGGGCGATCGATGGCGGAGATGAGCAAGGCCGTAGCGCTGACCGCGATCGTCGTTGCCGAAGAGGAAGCGAGGAGAGCGGCACAGGCCGCGGCGGAGGCCGGCGAGCTGCTGCCGGACGATCTGCTCCCTGGTGTCGGCGGAGATGTGACACCGTTTCGAGACGGCCTGCGCGCGGGCGGCATCGCCACGATCGTCGCGCTGCTGCTCGTCAGCATCATCGAGACCTTTGACCAAGTCGCGCTCCAGGTCCTCGCGCCCGACATCCAGCGGACCTTGGGTGTGAGCAAGACGACCCTCCAAGCGCTCACGTCGCTTGGCGGCATCGTGCTCGTGGTGGCCACGCTGCCGTTCGCGTGGCTCGCCGACCGGTACCGCCGCACGCGCATACTCGCGGGGGCGACGACGGTGTGGGCGGCATTCATGCTTCTCACTGCCGGCGTCGCCAGCGGTTTCCAGATGGGGCTCGTGCGCGCGGGTGCCGGATTCGGCGCGTCGGCGCGCATCCCGATCACGCCGTCGCTGATCGCCGACCAGTACCCGATCGGTGTTCGAGCTCGGATGTTCGCAATGGAGAGCCTCGGCCGCCCGCTGGGTCTTTTCATCGGACCCTTCTTCGTCGGCGCGGTCGCTGGGTGGGCCGGCGGGCTCGAAGGCTGGCGTTGGGCGATGGTGGCCGCCGCATTGCCCGCGCTGTTCGTGGCGATCGCGCTGTTCGCGCTGCGCGAGCCCGCACGCGGTCGTAATGAGCAAGAGGCCATCCTCGGCCGACTGCTCGACTCGTCCCATGAGGCGCCGGTGCGGCTGAGCGCGGCGAGCGCGCGGCTCAAGAAGGTCAAGACATTTCGCTATCTCGTCGTCGGCATCGGGCTGCTCGGCTTCGCGCTCGTGAGCGTTCCCGTGCGGTTGAGCTTCTTGTTCGACGAGACCTACGGGTTCTCCGCGTACAAGCGAGGGTGGGTGCTCTCGCTCACCTTCCTGCCGGCACTGGTCCTCATCCCAATCGCGGGCCGATACGGCGACCGCCTCTTTCGTCGCGACCCGCGTTGGGCCGTGCGCATGTTCGGCTGGCTCGTCCTCGCGTACGGGTTGCTGCTCACCGTCGGTACGCAGTTGCGTGCAGTCGA
>SHVJ01000001.1 GCA_009694295.1 Acidimicrobiia bacterium | reverse complement strand
GGCCGACATCACGTGAGTCACGGCTTGTGACGCAGGACTTTCGACCGGTCTGGGCCGAGGTCGATCTCGACGCCATCCGCCACAACGTCTGCACGCTCATCGGCGCCGCAGCCGCGGCGGAGCTGCTCGCGGTGGTGAAGGCCAACGCGTACGGGCACGGCGCGGTGCCAGTGGCGCGGGCCGCGATCGAAGCGGGGGCCACGTGGCTCGGCGTTGCGCTCGTGGAGGAAGGCGTGGAGCTGCGCGACGCGGGAATCGACGCGCGCATCCTCGTGCTTTCGGAACCGGTCCCGGCCGCGGCCGCGACCGTCGTTGCCCGTGGGCTCACGCCCGTCGTCTACACGGCGAACGGGATCGACGCGCTTGCGCAGGCAGTCGCTGATGCTGGGGAGGCCCACGAGGGGAGGGCTCAGCCGCTCCCGGTGCATCTCAAGGTCGACACGGGCATGCACCGAGTGGGGTGCGCGCCTGATGCCGCGATCTCACTCATCGAGCGCATCGAATCTCGTTCGGAACTCGTGCTGGAAGGGGTGTGCACCCACCTCGCCGTGGCCGATGAGCCCGACAACCCGTATACCAACCAACAGCTCGACCGCTTCGATGCGCTGCTCGCCGCGCTTCACGCGCGCAGTCGCGTGCCGCCACTGGTGCACGCGGCCAACTCTGCTGGGGCGATCGCGCATCCGCGTGCCCGGTTCAACCTCGTGCGCTGTGGAATCGCGATCTACGGCATCCCACCGTCGCCCGCACTCGCGGGGCGCGTGCCGTTGCGTCCGGCGCTCGCGCTGAAGGCGAAGGTCTCGCACGTGAAGCCGCTCGCGGCCGGAGAGAGCGTGTCGTACGGACGGCACTTCACCGCCGCCGCCGATACTCAGGTCGCCACCGTTCCCGCGGGCTACGCCGACGGTGTCCCTCGTAATCTCGGTCTTGTGGGTGGCCAAGTGCTCATCGGTGGCCGCCGGCACCGCATCGCCGGTTCCGTGACCATGGATCAGCTTGTCGTCGACCTGTCTTCGGCTGCGCCCGGCGTGCCGGTAGTCGCGGTGGATGATGAGGTTGTGCTGATTGGTAGTCAGGGCACCGAAGAGATCACTGCAATTGAGTGGGCCGAGAAGCTCGGGATCATCTCGTACGAGGTGACGACTCGCCTTGGCCCCCGGGTTCCCCGCGTGTATCTGGGTGAGGCATGAGCGCCCGAACATGAGCGCCCGAACATGAGCGCCCGAACATGAGCGCCCGAACATGAGCGCCCGAACATGAGCGCCCGAACATGAGCGCCGGGAAGCGAGCGCTCAAGGTTGCCGGTATCACGGTTGGCGTCGCGGCCGGACTCGTCGGAGCCGGCTACGCCGCGCAGCGCGCGGTGCGCCATGGGCTCAGCAATCGACCCGATCCCGACGCCGGTGTGCTCGACGAGATGCTTGCGACGTTCCTGGCGAGCGTGTCGCAACGACGGCTCCCGAGCCACGACGGCGGCAGTATCCAGGTCTTCGACTCGGGGTCCCAAACTCCTGATCCGTCAGGACCCGAAGAGCTCTGCATCGTCCTCTCGCACGGCGTCACCATCGACTCGCGGGTGTGGGTGAAGCAGTTCGCTTCCTTGCCAAGTCATGCTTCGCTGCAGGAAAATGGCGTGCGAGTCGTTGCGTTCGACACACGCGGCCACGGCGAGTCGGTGAGCGGCGACACCGGCCACTCGATCGAGAACCTCGCCTGGGACGTGCGCACGTTGCTCGAAACACTCGACCTACGAAACGTCATCCTCGTTGGTCACTCGATGGGCGGTGTGGCCGCGCAAGCGTTCGCGGTGCAGTTCCCCGAGATCGCGCGCACGCGGGTGCGAGGGCTCGTGTTGCTCTCGTCGCTGGCCAAGATGCAGGTGAGCGCGACGCGGCGCTTACGTTCTCTTGCCGAGCGGGCGTCGGACAAGCTCGAGCTCGGCCGGATCATGGCCAACCCGGATCTCGGGCTCATGCTCACGCGGTTGGGCTTCGGCCGCGACCCGGTGGCGAGCCACGTGGAGCTCATCCGCGAGATGCTCGCCACGTGCCCAGTCGAGACAGGCCGTGAAGCTCTGCGGATGTTGATTGGCATGGACCTCACGCCCGATCTCTCGCGTATCGATCTGCCCACCTTGGTCATCGGTGGCACGGCTGATCTGCTCACGCCGCCGGCAGAGTCGCGGCGCATGGCACGCCTCATTCCTGGGGCGCGGCTCGTCCTCTTGGAGCGAGCCGGCCACACGATCATGTTGGAACGAGCCGTTGCATTGGACGACCTGTTGCTCGACTTCGCCCGTGAGGTAGGCGCGTACTCCGGCGAGCAAGCCCCCGACGCGGCCTCGGTGTGAAGACCGGGATTCAGCTGGGCCACTGGACCGGAAACGGAACCGGCGTGTCCGTGGTTTTGTGTCCGCCCGGGACCGTTGGTTCGTGTGAGGTACGCGGCGGCGCGCCGGCCACGCGCGAGACCGCCCTCCTCGATCCCATTCGCACCGTCGAGCACGTCGACGCAGTCGTGCTCACCGGCGGTTCGGCATTCGGGTTGGCCACAGCGGATGGAGTGATGGCGTGGCTGGCCGAACGCGACCGCGGGTATCCAACGCGTGGCGGTCCGGTACCCATCGTGCCGACCGCAGCGATCTACGACTTGGCTGGGGTTGAAGGCCAAGACAAGCCCCCCGGCGCGGTGCAGGGTCGGCTTGCGGCCGAAGCCGCCGACGCGGCGGAATCCGTTCCCGCGTCTGGGCCCGCGTCTGGGCCCGTGTCAGGCAGGGTTGGCGCGGGGACAGGTGCGACCATCGGAAAGTGGCGCGGCGCTGAGCACGCGGTGGCCGGTGGTCTCGGTGTGGCCACGGGTCCGGGCGTCCAGGCGATTGTGGTGGTCAACGCGGTCGGCGATGTGGTCGACGGCGACGGCTCGATCCTCGCCGGTTCCACGGCACCCGAGGAAGTCGGTGCCTTCCCTGATCCTGAAGAGAGCCTCTTCGAGAACACCAGCCCAGTTGAAAACACCACGTTGGTCGTGATCGCCACCGACGCCGCGCTCACGAAGCTGGAGTGCCGACTGCTGGCCGAGAGCGGGCATCACGGCCTCGCGCGAGCGATCTCCCCATCGCACACCCGGTACGACGGCGATCTCGTGATCGCACTCGCGACCGGCACGCGGGAACTCGACGCGCCCACAGGCCTGGATCGCCTGCGCGTGGCTGCCACCGACGCAGTCGCTGAGGCGGTGCGCAACGCCGTCCGCCAGACGTAGGGGGCAGACTTCAACCCATGCTCGAGGCACCGATCTGGAACTCGTGGGAAGACCTCGAGCATGACGCGCTCGCGTGCACGAAGTGTCCGTTGGCCGAGCAGGGACGAACTCAGGTGGTGTTCGGCGCCGGCGCGTCAAACGCCGACCTCGTGTTCGTGGGTGAGGGACCGGGTGCCGAGGAAGACAAGCAGGGGATCCCGTTCGTCGGGCGCGCGGGCCAGCTGCTCACTCGTCTGATCGATGGCATCGGGATGACGCGTGACGAGGTGTACATCGCGAACGTCGTGAAGTGTCGGCCGCCCGGGAACCGCGATCCGCAACCTGAGGAAATTGCCGCGTGCCGTCCGTACCTCGAGGCGCAGCTCGGGTTCCTGGCGCCGAAGGTGATTATGACGCTCGGCAACTTCGCCACGAAGCTGTTGCTCGACACCAAGGAGGGGATCACCAAGCTGCGGGGCCAAGAATTCGCGGTGACGGTCGCAGGGAGCAACGTCACGCTCGTGCCGACGTTGCACCCCTCGGCAGTGCTTCGCAATGGCGGCGGCGCGTTGGCGCAGTCGCGCGCCGACTTCGTGGTGGCGAAGCGCGCGTTGGCTCGCACCTTCGCCTGAAGGGCGTTCCGCAGAGATGAGTCAACACTCGACGCTGGTCTCCCACTCACCCAGCGAGACCCGAGCCATCGGTCGCGAGCTTGCGCGCATCCTGCAAGCAGGCGATGTGGTGTTGCTCGCCGGGCAGCTCGGTGCCGGGAAGACGGAGTTGGCCAAGGGCATCGCCGAGGGTCTCAGCATCACGGAGACCGTCGTCAGCCCGACGTTCACGATCGTGCGCGAGTACTCCGGTTCCATGCGCATGCTCCATGTCGACGTGTACCGACTCGATCACGCGCAGGAGCTGCTCGACCTCGGGCTGGAGGACCTCGCCGCCGACGAAGCGGTCACCGTGGTCGAGTGGGGCGACGCTGTCTCGGGTTTCCTCCCCGCGGATCATCTGCTCGTCGAGATCGAGCTCCCGGATTCTGAGCTTGTCGACGATGAAGAAGGTCGAACCTTGCGCTTCACCGTCGCCGGGCCGACGTGGACGGCGCGCGCCGACGCGGTCGCGGCGCTCCTGGACGCCTGATGTTCATACTCGGGATGGACACCGCCACTTCGCAGGTGGGCGTCGCGATCGGGGATTCGGCCGACGGCGGTGGCGTGCTGGCCGAGGTGCTGATCGCGGGCGATCGCCGTCACGCGGAGCAGCTCGCGCCGGCCATCCAGCACGTGTGCGACGAGTCGGGCGTGCGCCTCGACCAGCTCGGGGCCATCGCTGTCGGGATCGGCCCGGGTTTGTTCACCGGCCTTCGGGTCGGCGTCACCACCGCCAAGGTGATGGCCCAGGCGCTCGGCATCCCGGTCGTCTCCGCCTCGAGTTTGGATCTCATCGCCGCGCCTCCAGCCCTTCTGGAAGAGGGACACGCGCACGCGCTCGTGGTGCCGGTGATCGACGCCCGTCGGCGCGAGGTCTTCTCGGCGCGCTACCGCGTCGTGCCCGGTGGCGTACAGCGCGAAGGCGACTACACGGTCGGGTCGGTGGAAGACCTCATCGCCGATCTCCAAGCCGGGAGTGAGCACGTGCTCCTCGCCGGCGACGGCGTGACCCGGTACCGGGAGCAGTTCGCCGGCCTCGATCGGTCGGAGATGGCCGGCCCCGAGTTCGAGTACCCGAGCGTGGCTGCCCTGGTGCAGCTGGCTGCCGGGCGGGTCGAGCGGGAAGAGTTCGTGCAACCCTGGGACGTGCATCCCATGTACCTACGCGAGAGTGACGCCGAGCTTCACTGGGAGACGCCCCGGTGACGAAGAGCACCCATGACTACGGACCAGCATGATCACTGAACCAGCATGATCACGGAGCCCCTGACCGTCGAGATCGCGGCGATGCGCCGGCGCCATGTCCGGTCGGTGCTCCGCATCGAGCAACAGGTGTACCCGCGGCCGTGGAGCCACTCGCTGTTCCTCTCGGAGCTGGCGTTGCGGGCTACCCGTTCGTACTTCGTGGCGCGGGTCGGGCGCGACGTGGTGGGGTACGCCGGGCTCATGATGAGTGCCGAAGACGGCCACATCATGACGATCGCCGTCGACCCGAGCTGGCACCGTCACAAGCTGGGCACACGGCTGATGATCGCCCTCGCCCGTGAGGCGCTCGCCCGCGACGCCTTGAACCTCACCCTCGAAGTACGGCTCGGCAACCTCGCGGCGCAACACCTCTATCGCCGCTTCGGCTTCGCCCCCGTGGGTGTGCGCAAGAACTACTACCAGGAAGCCGAGAAGGCCGAAGACGCGCTGGTGATGTGGGTGCACGCGGTCGACGCGCCCGAGTACTCCGCGTTGCTCGACAGCATCCAGCGCTCCATCCCCGGCGAGACGGTCTACGAAGAGCCCCGACGTTGGTAGGCAGGCGTTGGTAGCTGAAGCCATCCTGGCCATTGAAACGTCGTGCGACGAGACCGCGGCTGCGGTCGTCGCGCACGGCACGGAGATCCTGTCGTCGGTCGTGTCGAGTCAGGTCGATCTGCACGCGCGCTTCGGTGGTGTGGTTCCCGAAATCGCGAGTCGCGCGCACGTGGAGCTCATCGGTCCGGTCATCGCCGACGCGCTCGGCGACGCGGGCGTCGAGTTGCGTGACCTCACCGCGATCGCTGCGACCAGTGGTCCCGGCCTGGCCGGCGCGCTGCTCGTGGGGGTGAGCGCGGCCAAGGCGCTCGCGCTCGTCGCCGATCTCCCCTATGTGGGTGTGAACCACCTCGAAGCGCATTGCTACGCCGCGTGGCTCGAGCAGCCCAACCTCGAGCCACCCCTCGCCGTGCTCGTCGCTTCCGGTGGTCACACGCTCGTCGTCATCTTCGAAGGGCACGCCAACATGCGCGTCGTGGGCCAAACGGTCGACGACGCCGCGGGTGAGGCGTTCGACAAGGTGGCGCGCCACCTCGGCCTCGGGTACCCGGGCGGACCGCTCATCGACCGTCTCGCGCGAGACGGCGATCCGGCGGCCATCGCCTTTCCTCGCGCGATGCCCGGCGAGCCCGACTTCTCGTTCTCCGGGCTCAAGACCGCCGTCGTGCAGCACCGGCGTCGCGATCCCGACGGAGCGATCGCCGACGTGGCCGCGTCGTTCCAGGAAGCGGTCGTGGATCAACTCGTCGACAAGCTCGTGCGAGCGGCCGACGAGGCCGGTGCCTCCACGCTGGTGCTCGGTGGCGGGGTGGCGGCCAACTCCCGTCTGCGGGCCCGGGTGGCCGAGGTGGCCGAGGCCACTGGCCGCGCTGCCTTCCTGCCGCCGCCGGATCTGTGCACCGACAACGCCGCGATGATCGCGGCCACCGCCTGGTGGCGGCTCCAGTCCGACGGACCCACACCGCTCGACGCCGGGGTCAATCCCAGTCTCTCGATCACCTAGACCGACCTCCCGCCCAGGCGTCCGGCCCATGTGCCGGGAGTGCTGCCCATTTGCCGGGAGTGCTGCCCATGTGCCGGGAGTGCTGCCCATGTGCCGGGAGTGCTGCCCATGTGCCGGGAGTGCTGCCCATTTGCCGGAAAGCGGATGGGCGTCTATCTTGGCGTTAGCACTCACCCCTTGTGAGTGCCAGAGTTCTTGAAGTCACCCAAGCCAAGACATGCCGCAGGAGGCGTTCGTATGAAGTTGCAGCCGCTGGAGGACCGCATCGTGGTCCGGTCGAGTGAGCCCGAAGAGATGACCGTCAGCGGACTGGTCATCCCCGACACCGCCAAGGAGAAGCCCCAGCAGGGTGAAGTCCTGGCTGTGGGTCCGGGGCGCCGCGCCGAGCAGACGGGTGAAGTCGTGCCCATGGATCTGAAGGTTGGCGACATGGTCGTCTACTCGAAGTACGGCGGGACCGAGATCACGATCGACGGAGAAGACCTGCTCATCCTCACCAGCCGCGACGTGCTGGCGAAGGTTGGGAAGTAGCTAGTCCGCGCGTTTCGGCTTCGCGCACGGTTGCGGGCAGACCCCGCCCCCGTCGTCCTCGGCCCCCGTCTCCTCTCCGAGGCGGGCTGCCTGCGGACGCCGGGGGCGGGGTCTGCCTATGTTCGGGCCCGCGCGATGCACCGCATCCCTCCGGCGCGCGCGAGCACGTCACTCTGGTGAGGTTCGGGTCTCGCGCCCAAGGGCGCGGGTGTGGACGTCTCGCTGATGGCTCTCGTTTGTGCGATAGGAAAGCGTGATGTCTCGGGGGGGTGAGCAGCGGATTCCTCGGCCTGCTTCCGCGAAGGCTGGGGCGGCGCCGGGGTGGGCGCACCTTTCTCCTGATGAGCGGCGGTTTTCGCTGGATGAGGTTCGGGTTGCGTGTGCAACGTTTCCTGTGCCTCGGAAGCCTGTGCCTCCTGCGACTGCGCGGCCGGCTGCTGTGTTGATGGCTTTGTTTGAAGCGCCGGTGGTGCCGGGCGCGTTTGAGCGGGATACGCGGGTCATCCTGACGAAGCGGCCTGAGACGATGCCGTCGCACCAGGGCGAGATCGCGTTTCCTGGCGGCAAGCTCGACGAGTCCGTCGACCGCTCGTTGCAGGACGCCGCGTTGCGTGAGGCCCACGAAGAAGTGGGGCTCGACCCCGCGAGCGTCGAGATCGTGGCCGAGCTCGACAGCATGGTCACGGTGATGGGCCGGTTCTTGCTCACGCCGTTCGTGGGCCTGCTCACCGAGCCACCGGTCTTGGTGCCGCATCCCGACGAGGTGACCAGCGTGTTCGACGTCAGCTTCTCAGAGCTGCTCGACGACGTGACCTTCCGCCAGGAGCTTTGGGATGTGCCCGAAGGCGTCGCCGTCAATCCCGGTCGTGACCGTCCCATCCACTTCTTCGAGCTCGAGACCGAGACGGTGTGGGGTGCGACGGCCCACATCCTCGTCAACTTCCTGGAGCATCTGGCGAAGACGGTGCGTTAGGCGTGCGAGCGCTGCCCCTCTTACACCCGGCACTTTGAGAGCAGAGGCCACGTCTGGTTCCGTTCGAACCCGATCTGCGCGACTGCGCCGTCGCTCGCATTGCTGTCGATGTTCAGCGTCACGGAACCCCAAGTCTCGTTGTGCCCACCCATGTATTGGTGATGGCGGTGGCAGACCCACAAGTTCTCGGGCACGTACTGGTTGCCGTACGCGCTCGCGACATCGTTCCAATGCGCGAACCACAGATCATCCGGAAGGCTGTATGGGAGGCCGAAGATGGCGGTCGCCACCATGTCCGTGACCCCTGACGATCCGCTGGAGTAGAAGCCGGCTTGGTAGCCGCGTTCATGCAACCGATTGACCCAGGCGTTGATGAAGGAACGCACGGCGGCGCTGCAAGACGGAGATGGGGGGTAATGCTCCATATCGAAGTAGATAGGGCTTCCCGGTCCCACCGCGACCGCCGGGCCGATGGCAAACGAAGCGGCAGAGTCGGCCGCGTCGTCGGCCTCCTCGATGCCTTGCAGGGAAGCGAAGAAGGTGTTCGTGCTGATCTTGGCTCCGCTGCCTGCGGAACACGGCGCTTGCCGCCCGACCCAGAGCGGCAGGAGCCGCCAACCGCTCCCGGCCACGGTCTGTACCCACGCCGCGTTCAGTTGAGGATTGGTCTGTGGCGGACAAGCGGCGTTTCGTCCACCGATGTAGATGCCCACCCCCCCATAGGGCGAAGAAGTCCGCCAGACCGCCATCTGCCCGGTCGTGGGCGCGTGACAGGTGTCGAAGGCCAAGCCCACATGCCGTCCACTCCGGGTTTGGGTGGATGCGCTGGCAACCACTCCGCCGCTCGGTTCAGCAAGAGGCGCGCCGTCAGTCACAGGTCGACACGCGACCGCAACCAAGCCAGCGATCACCACAAAGGGGATGAGCACACCCTTCCCGATCACGGTGCGTCGAAGGTGAAGCCTGAGAGGAGCTCGTTTGCGTGCGTGCTAGTTGCCCCATAGGTGAGGAAGGCGACGAGTCCGAGATCGGGGAAGACCACCGTCAGTGCGCCGATGGCGTCGGGGTCGGGGTCGATGAGCACAGACATTCCGTTCAAGACCGTTGGCTGCGTCGCCCGGGCCACCGCGATCTGGGACGCCCCAGCAATCGGCTGTACCAGGATCGTCTCGGTATGACCCTCGGGTTTTGCCGGACAGTCGGGCTTGGGTCCAGGTGTACCCAAGAAGGCCGCATGGCGGTCGGCCCGCACGCAGGTTCGTGGGTCGACTGCCAGGTCGTAGACCGGCCAGCCGGTCGGGACGACGAACTGCAAGCCCTGGTATCGCACGACCTGCCCGTCGACGGCCGTCGTGGTCGTGGTTGGCTCGCCGGTGGTGGTCGAGGTGGTCGGCTCGCCGGTCGTTGACGTCGTGGGCTCGGGGGTAGTGGTGCTCGTGGTGGAGGTGTCGGGGTCGGACTGGATGCTCGGGCCCCCGCCGCCGCACGCAGAGAGCGCGATCGTGGCGCAGAGCGCGAGCACGGCGCCGGCTCGGTGCATCGATAGGCCGGCTCGGTGCATTGATAGGCAGGGAGGCGCGAGCACTCGGTGGGTTCGCATGGGGAAGGTGACGAGTCCGCGGGGGGAGCGGGATCGCTGCTCGCGACCTTACCCACCGACACCCACCGACCCACCGCGAGGGAATCGCGAGTCCCAAAGAGGGCGAGAAACGGCGGTATTCTCGATGTTCGCCGCAGGGTCCGCAGGCACACGACGAAAGAGAGCACCAGGGACGTGGAAGTCGAGATCGGGATCGGCAAGTCCGGACGACGGGCCTACGGGTTCGACGACATCGCGATCGTTCCGAGCCGCAGGACACGCGACCCCGAAGACGTCGACATCACCTGGGAGATCGACGCGTTCAAGTTCGAGCTTCCGCTCATGGCTGCCGCGATGGATGACGTCGTGTCGCCGAAGACCGCCGTCGACATCGGCAACCTCGGTGGCCTCGCGTGCTTGAACCTCGAAGGATTGTGGACGCGCTACGACGATCCCGACGCGCTGTTCGACGAGATCTCCGATCTGCCCACCGAGAAGGCGACGCGTCGGATGCAAGAGATCTACGCCGAGCCGATGAAGGAAGAGCTGATCGGCAAGCGCATCCGTGAGATCAAGGACGCTGGCGTCACGGCATGTGCGTCGCTCACACCGCAACGAGTTGCGACCCATGCGGCCGCGGTACTCGAAGCCGAGCTCGACATTCTCGTCATCCAGGGAACGGTTGTCTCCGCCGAGCACGTCTCGAAGGACGAGTCGCGCCAGCCGTTGAACCTCAAGAAGTTCATCCGCGAGTTCGACATCCCCGTGATCGTCGGCGGCTGCGCGTCGTACTCCACGGCGCTGCACCTCATGCGGACCGGTGCCGTTGGAATCCTGGTCGGGGTCGGCCCGGGTCACGCGTGCACGAGCCGCGGCGTCCTCGGCATCGGCGTACCGCAGGCCACTGCCATTGCCGACGCGGCCGGCGCTCGCATTCGCCATCTCGACGAGACGGGCGTTTACGTGCAGGTCATCGCCGACGGCGGTATGCGCACCGGTGGCGACATCGCCAAGGCGATCGCGTGTGGTGCCGACGCAGTGATGGTCGCGTCGCCGCTCGCGAGCGCGTACGAAGCGCCGGGCAAGGGCTACCACTGGGGCATGGCTACCTTCCATCCCACGTTGCCGCGAGGCGCGCGGGTGCATCAAGGACTCAAGGGCTCACTCGCTGAGATCCTCATCGGGCCGGCACACGAGAACGACGGCACGCTCAACCTGTTCGGAGCGCTGCGTACGTCGATGGCCACCACTGGCTACGAGACGCTCAAGGAGTTTCAGAAGGCCGAAGTGATGGTTGCGCCGGCGCTGAAGACCGAGGGCAAGATCCTCCAGCGCGAGCAGCACATCGGGATGGGGCGCTAATCCTGCCCACGCCGCACGACACCATTCTGGTTGTCGACTTCGGCGCGCAATACGCACAGTTGATCGCCCGACGCGTGCGCGAAGCGCGCGTTTACTCCGAGATCGTGCCGCGCACGATGCCGCTCGCCGAGATGCTGGCGAAGCGACCGAAGGGGATCATCTTCTCGGGCGGTCCCGCATCGGTACATGTCGACGGCGCGCCGTCGATCGATCCCGCGGTCTACGACGCTGACACGCCGATCCTGGGCATCTGTTACGGCGCACAGCTCATCGCGCAACAGCTCGGCGGCGAGGTTCGCGAGACAGGCGGCGGTGAGTACGGGCGCACGCAGCTGTCGCGCACCGGGTCGTCGGTGGTCCTCAGCTCGTTGCCGGAAGAGCAACAGGTGTGGATGAGTCACGGCGACGCGATCACGACTGTGCCCGAGGGGTTCATGATCACCGCGAGCTCGCCGGGCGCGCCCGTCGCCGCGCTGGAGGATCGCGACCGAGCGATCTACGGCGTGCAGTTCCATCCGGAGGTGGTGCATACCGAGCGGGGCCAAGACGTCCTGCGGGCGTTCCTCTTCGACGTGTGTGACTGCCGGCCTACGTGGACGAACACCAACATCATCGAGGAAGCGGTTGCGGAGATCCGGGCGCAGGTCGGGACCGCCGGGGTGATCTGTGGGCTCTCGGGTGGGGTCGACTCCGCCGTCGCCGCCGCGCTCGTCCACCGGGCCATCGGCGACCACCTCACGTGCGTGTTCGTCGATACGGGGCTGCTGCGCCTCGGTGAGGCCGAGCAGGTGGAAGAGACGTTCAACCGCCAGTTCCACGTCGAGCTCATCCACGTGAAGGCGGCGGATCGGTTCCTCGCCGCGCTCGTCGATGTCGAAGAACCCGAGACCAAGCGCAAGATCATCGGCGAGACGTTCATCCGGGTGTTCGAGGAAGTGGCGCGCGACATTTCTTCGGCCGGCTTCCTCGTGCAGGGCACGCTGTACCCCGACATTGTCGAGTCGGGCGGCGGCGACAACGCCGTCATCAAGTCTCACCACAACGTGGGCGGTCTCCCCGACGACATGGACTTCGAGCTCGTCGAGCCGCTGCGTAACATCTTCAAGGACGAGGTGCGCGCGATCGGCGAGGAGCTCGGTCTTCCCGAAGACATCGTGTGGCGTCAGCCGTTCCCGGGTCCGGGGCTCGCGGTGCGCATCATTGGCGCGATCACACCCGATCGCCTGGAGATACTGCGCGCCGCCGACCACATCGTCGTCGAGGAGATCCGGCGCGCCGGCCTGTACCGTGAGATCTGGCAGAGCTTCGCGGTGCTTCCCTCAGCAGTTCGTACCGTCGGTGTGATGGGCGACGGCCGCACGTACGAGAACCCGGTGATCGTGCGGGCCGTCACGTCGGAAGACGCCATGACCGCCGACTGGGCGCGCCTCCCGTACGACCTCCTCGAGCGCATCGCCTCGCGGATCATCAACGAGGTCGCCGGCGTCAACCGCGTCGCCTACGACATCACCAGCAAACCCCCCGGCACCATCGAGTGGGAATAGGCGGCATCGGAATCTAGGAGCGGCCGACCGGCCCGTAGGGACGGGACTCGGGTACCCCGAGGCCCGAGCGAGCGCGACCAGGATTTAGGATCCGGGGCATGGACCTTGATGCTCTGATTACGACCGCCCAGGCTCTTGTTGCCCCCGGCAAGGGGATCCTTGCCGCCGACGAGTCCGGCGGGACCATCAAGAAGCGCTTCGACTCCATCAAGGTGGAGTCCACCGAGGACAACCGCCGCGCCTACCGCGAGCTGTTGTTCACGACGGATGGCGCCGAGGAGTACATCAGCGGCGTGATCCTGTTCGATGAGACGATCCGTCAATCGTCATCGAACGGCACGCCGTTCCCGAAGCTTCTTGCCGACCGGGGGATCATCTCCGGGATCAAGGTGGACTCCGGCGCTCACCCGTTGGCGTTCGCGGGCGAGGATGAGGCGATCACCGAAGGCCTCGACGGTCTGCGTGAGCGCCTGACTGAGTACAAGGAGCTGGGAGCCCGGTTCGCGAAGTGGCGCGGCACGTACACGATCACCGACGTGCTCCCGTCGGAGTACGCGATCCGCGCGAACGCCCACGCGTTGGCTCGTTACGCGGCGCTCTGCCAAGAGGCCGGCATCGTGCCGATCGTGGAGCCCGAGGTGTTCATGGAGGGCTCGCACAGCATCGAGCGCGCCTTCGTGGTCACGTCGGCCGTGCTCGACGCGGTCTACGACGAGCTCTTCCGTCAGCGCGTGCACCTCGAGGGTACGTTGCTCAAGCCGAACATGGTGCTCGCGGGGTACGACGCAGCGGAGCAGGCCACCGACGAGCAGGTCGCGCACCTCTCGCTCGCGTGCTTCAAGCGGTGCGTGCCCGCGGCCGTCCCCGGGATCGTGTTCCTCTCGGGTGGTCAGACCGACGAGCAGGCGACGAGCCGGCTCAACGAGATGAACAAGAGCGGCCCGCATCCGTGGCAGCTCTCGTTCTCGTACGGCCGCGCACTGCAGGCACCCGCGCTCAAGGCGTGGCTCGGTGACCCCGCGAACGTGGGCGCCGGACAGAAGGCGTTCGCCCACCGCGCCCGTCTCAACGGCGCGGCCCGCTCCGGCAGCTACACCCCGAAGATGGAAGGCGAAGCCGCCTAACTCGCGCCACCCCAACGTTCACCCCAACTCGGGTGAACGACGGGTTTACGAGCCGAACTTCTGGACCTTCGGGCCGTCGGCTGCCGCCTTGGCGGCGTTGTACTTCTTGAGGGCGCGGCTGTGGCCGCGGGCGCCGGGGCGGAACCAACCGCCGGTGCGCACCTTGTGGACGCTCTTCTCGAGGTTCTTGAGCCGCCCGTAGAGATCTTCCTCAGCGGTCGCGTGCGCAACGCTGTCCATGGCGTCGTGGATCTCGTCGAACCGACGTCGGGTCTGCCCGTACTCATCGTCGAGCCGCTTCTTGGCGTGCTCCAGTGAATCAGCCATCTGAGGTTCCTTCCATCGAGAACGTGCGGCCAATCTAGAGGCGCTGGCGATCGTCCCGTAGGGCTGCGCCGGGTACCCCGGCGCAGAGCGAGTGCGCAAGGACTCTAGGGTGCCGAGTCGTGCGAGCGCTTGTCCAGCGGGTGACCGAATCCAGGGTCCGGATCGTCGGCCAGGTCGTCGGCGAGATCGGTCGGGGCCTGTGTGTACTTGTCGGCGTCACCCACGGTGACGACCTGGCGATGGCCGTCAAGCTCGCCGACAAGGTCTGGACGCTCCGGGTGTTCGACGATGCCGACGGCACGATGAACCTCGGGCTCGGCGAGACGGGTGGCCAGGTGCTCGTCGTGAGCCAGTTCACGCTGTACGGGGACACTCGGAAGGGCCGGCGCCCGTCGTGGACCGACGCGGCGCGTCCGGAGCACGCCGAGCCCCTGTGCGACGCCTTTGTGACCGCGCTGCGCGACCTCGGCGCCACGGTGGAGACCGGCGTGTTCGGCGCCGACATGCACGTCGAACTGGTGAACGATGGTCCGGTCACACTCATGCTCGAGGTCTGATCCGGCCGCGAGACACTCGGCCCTAAGACAAGGGAAGGGACTGTCATCGAACGTCTGTACGATGGCCGCGTCATGGCTGAACCCACTCCTCACGACACACACGCGCCTGAGAGCGAACCACAACACCCGCGTGTACGCACCGAGGACCTGCTCGTCGGCCTGAATCCCGTCCAGCGCGACGCCGTCACCGCACCCGACGGTCCGCTGCTCGTCGTCGCCGGCGCGGGCTCGGGCAAGACGCGGGTGCTCACGAACCGCATCGCGTTCCTCATCGCCGAGAAGCGGGTGTCTCCGTTCGGGTTGCTCGCGATCACCTTCACGAACAAGGCCGCGGGTGAGATGAAAGAGCGGGTCGCCGCGCTTGTCGGCCCGGTGGCGCACCGCATGTGGGTGAGCACCTTCCACAGTGCGTGCTCCCGCGTCCTGCGCCGCGAGGCGGAGCACGTGGGGCTGCGCTCGCAGTTCACGATCTACGACCAGTCCGACGCCGTTCGCCTCGTCGACTACGTGCGTCGCGACATGAACCTCGATCCCAAGCGGTTCCCGCCCCGCCAGCTCCACGGCCGGATCTCGGCGCTCAAGAACGAGCTCATCGGTCCGGAACAGGCCACGGCGTCGGCGTACACCCCGCCCGAGGTTCGCCTCGCCGAGGTTTACACGGAGTACCAACGCCGTCTGCTCGAAGCCTCAGCCGTCGACTTCGACGACCTCCTCATGCTTGCCGTCAAACTCTTCCGTGAGCACCCCGATGTGCTCGATCGCTGGCGCCGCCGCTTCAACTACGTGCTCGTCGACGAGTTCCAAGATACGAACATGGCGCAGTGGGAGCTCGTGCGGATGCTCGGCGAAGAGCACCGCAACGTCATGGTCGTCGGCGACCACGATCAATGCCTCGTTGAGGGCACCCTCGTCACGATGGGCGACGGTTCAAAGCTGCCAATCGAACGTGTCGCAGTTGGCGACAAAGTGTTCTCGCGCTACGGCGACGGCGACTTCCGCTCGGATCTGGTGACTCGAACATTTCGCGGTCGTGCTGGTCGAGGGATCGAAGTCGAGCTCGCGAGCGGTCGGGTCGTCGTCTCGACTCCAGAACATGTCCACTTCGCGGGATCGATACCGTGTTCTCCATCGAACGCGCTCCCGGCGACCCCAGCCTCGTCCGTGCGGCCTGGGATGGTCATGGTCGACGAGGCCGGTGAGTTTGACGTCGTGACCGATGTCCGGCCCACAGAGATCGATGGAACTGTGTACGACCTCGACATCGAGCAGACGCACAACTTTGTGGCGAACGGGATTGTCACGCACAACTCGGTCTATAGCTTCCGTGGGGCAGATGTTCGGAACTTGATGCGGTTTGAAGAGGTGTTTCCGGACGCGACGATCATCTTGTTGGAGCAGAACTATCGGTCGACGAAGGCGATCCTCGACGCGGCGAATGCGGTGATCGCCAACAACGTTGCGCGCACCCCCAAGCATCTGTGGACCGAGCAGGTGGAGGGTGAGCTGCTCACTCGGTATCAGGCCGAGGACGAGCACGACGAGGCCGCGTTCGTGGTGAACGAGATCACGCGTCTGACCGACACCGAGGGTCAGCGTTTCCGCGACTGTGCCGTCTTCTACCGCACGAACGCGCAGAGCCGAGTGATCGAAGAGCGCATGGTGCGCGCCGGGATCCCTTATCGCGTGGTCGGTGGCGTGAAGTTCTACGACCGTCGTGAGGTGAAGGACACGCTCGCCTACTTGCGGGCACTCGTGAATCCCGACGACGAGGTGTCGTGGAAGCGCATCGTCAACACGCCGAAGCGCGGTGTGGGCGATACGTCGATCGCGAAGGTCGATGCCTACGCCAAGGCTGGTGGGCTCACGTTCCGCGACGCGCTGCGCGAAGCCCCGGCAGCCGGCGTGAGTGGCAAGTCGCTGGGTGGCGTGCGCGATGTGCTCGAGCTCATGGTCGAGTTCGAGAAGATCGCCACCGGCGGCGAGCGGCGTGGACGGTCGTCGCCGGAGGAGGCGGAGCTTGCGCAGCCGACCAATGGAGTCGGCGGCGTGGCCCGCACTGTCGAAGCGATGCTCGAGCACACCGGGTATCTCGCCGAGCTCGAGTCCGAGCGCACGATCGAGGCCCAGGGTCGCGTCGAGAACCTCCAGGAGTTCGTCGGGGTGTGCCGGGAGTTCGATGTGGCGCTCGACAGTGGCGACGTGTCGGGGCTTCCCGGCATTGCCGGCGTCGGGTCGGCGCTCGAAGCCGACAGCGCACCGCCCGCGGCGTTCGAGGCACCGCAGGGCCTGGCCCGGCTCCAGGCGTTCCTCGAGGCGATCTCCCTCGTCACCGACATGGACGCGTCGGAGAACGATCCGCACATGCTCGACGACGAAGGCAACACCAGCGCCGTCACGCTCATGACCTTGCACTCAGCCAAGGGTCTGGAGTTCCCCGTCGTGTTTGTCACGGGGCTCGAAGACGGCGTGTTCCCACACATTCGCAGCCTCGGCGATCCCGAGCAGCTCGAAGAGGAGCGGCGCCTCTGCTACGTGGGCATCACCCGGGCCCGCGAACGCCTGTACCTGTGCCACGCGTGGTGCCGCACGTTGTTCGGCAACACCGACTTCTACCCGCCGAGCCGGTTCCTCGCCGAGATCCCCGAGGAGCTCGTCAACGCGATCGGCGAAGACCGGGTCTATGGGAGCGGGATCGGTCGGCACCGCGAGGCGATCGTCGCGGCCGCGATACGCGGCAGCGGCGACCGCTACGGCCAGCCGACAGCAACCGCTCCATCCGGCGGACGCGGCGCTGACGGGCTCGGCCTCAAGGTCGGCGACGACGTCGTGCACGAGACTTTCGGTGAAGGCGTGATCATCGACATGGAAGGCAGCGGCGACCGCGCCGAAGCGGTCATCAACTTCCGTGATGTTGGTGAGAAGCGCCTGCTCCTCGCGTGGGCGCCGCTGGAAAAGGGTTAGTGCGCAGCGAGGCAACTCACGGCGCGGGCTCGGTCTCTTGCAGGTTCACATAGACCGACGTCTTCGGTGAGCCGTTGCGCCGCCCGATCGTCAGCTTGTAGCGGTCGAGGTCGGTGCTCTGGAGCTCGTTGTCGTTGCAGTCGATGTACGCATCGCGCTGGTCCTTCCACTTCACGATGCAGTCCTTCGGCCCGTCCATCCGATCGAGCACGAGGCCGACGAGCTGGCCGTGCTCGATGTCGAGCCAGAAACCGTCGCCGGCACCCGGGTTGGAGAAGTACAGCGGGCTGCCTTCGTGGATGTGCGTCTTCAGCGCTTGCTCGAGTCCGATGAAGAAGGGGCCCTTCTTGGCCTCGTTGCGTTGGGTCGCCAACCAGAGAACGCCGCCGAAGAAGACCGCGGCAACCAAGAGGAAGCTGCCCGTCACGAGGAGGAGCTGACGATCGGATCTGCTGGGCGGCACAGTTGTGAGTCTTATCGCTAGATTGAGCCGCCCTGGAGTCGGGACCGGCTCTGGCGGGAAGGGACCTATCAATGCAGCGGCGCTACCGCGTCGTCATCGCCAAGCCCGGGCTCGACGGGCACGACCGCGGCGCGAAGGTGATCGCCCGGGCGTTGCGCGATGCAGGCTTCGAGGTGATCTACACGGGGCTGTTCCAGACCCCCGAGCAGGTGGCCGAGGCGGCCCTCCAAGAGGATGCCGACGCCGTTGGCCTGTCGATCCTGTCCGGTGCCCACCTCACGATCTTCCCGAAGGTGGTCCAGCTGCTGGCCGAGCGTGGCCGCAGCGACGTGATCGTCTTCGGTGGCGGCATCATCCCGCCTGACGACATCATCACGCTCCAAGCAGCTGGCGTGGCCCGCATGTTCACGCCCGGTGCGCCGCTCGCCGACATCACCACCTGGCTCGAGCAAGCCCTCGATGAGCGCGAGGCCAGCCTGACGGGCTAGACGAAGTCCAGAAATCACTTCTTGGAAGGACCGCGTTGGATCTGTACGAGTACCAGGGCAAGCAGCTGTTTGCGAAGTACGGCATCCCGGTGTCGGCGGGCGAAGTGGCAACAACTGTCGACGATGCCGTCGCGGCCGCTGACCGCGTTGGGTATCCCGTGGTCGTCAAGGCGCAGGTGCAGGTGGGCGGACGCGGGAAGGCCGGCGGCATCAAGCTCGCGGCCAACGCAGACGAGTGCCGCACGCACGCAACCAGCATCCTTGGCCTAGACATCAAGGGTCACGTCGTCAAGATCCTGTGGATCGAGCAGGCGAGCGACATCGCGAGCGAGTACTACGCGTCGTTCACCCTCGACCGGGCCGCAAAGCTCCACCTCGGCATGCTGTCGGCGCAGGGCGGGGTCGACATCGAGCAGGTTGCAGCGGAGAGCCCCGACGCCATCGCGCGTATTCACGTCGATCCCGTCGATGGGCTCGATGAGGCGAAGTGTCGTGAGTGGGTCCTGGCCGCGGGTCTCGATGCCGCGGCGAACGACGGGGCGGTTGAGCTGCTGCTCAAGCTCTGGCACTGCTACGTCGCCGCCGACTGCGACCTCGCCGAAGTCAACCCGCTCATCCTGAAGCCAGACGGCAAGGTGCACGCGCTCGACGCCAAGGTCACGCTCGACGACAACTCGGTGTTCCGTCACCCCGAGTACGCCGAGTACGACGCCACGCAGGTGCGCGACGAGCGTGAGACCGCGGCCCACGAGAAGGGGCTCCAGTACGTGGGCCTTGAGGGTTACGTCGGCATCATCGCCAACGGCGCCGGTCTCGCCATGAGCACCGTCGACATCGTGAGCCAGGTGGGTGGCAAGCCCGCCAACTTCCTCGACATCGGCGGTGGCGCGAGCGCCGAGGTGATGACGGGAGCGCTCGAAGTGATCAACAACGACCCTGCCGTGCGGTCGATCTTCATCAACATCTTCGGCGGGATCACCAAGGGTGAGGAAGTGGCGAACGGGATCGTCGAGGCGCTCAAGCGAGTGTCCATCGACGCGCCGATCGTCATCCGGCTCGACGGCACGAACGCTGACGAGGGTCGAGCGATCCTCGAACCGCATCTGTCCGACACGCTGCAGATCGAACCCACGATGGTCGCGGCCGCCGAACGCGTGGTCGAGCTCGCGAAATCCCGAGGAGGGAAGTAGTCGTGGCGATCTTTGTCGACGAGAACACGTTGGTCGTCTACCAAGGCCTCACCGGTTCGCAGGGCAAGTTCTACGGGTTGCTCAACCGCGACTACGGCACGCAGGTCGTCGCCGGTACGAACCCGAAGAAGGCCGGCACCGACGTCGAGGGCATCCCGGTGTTCGCATCGGTGGCCGAAGCCGTCAAGGAGACGGGCGCGAACGTGTCGTGCGTCTTCATCCCGGCGCCCGGCGTGAAAGACGCGGTGCTCGATGCGGCCGCGGGTGGCGTCGAGCTCATCGTCGTCATCACCGAGGGTGTGCCCGCGCACGACGAAGCGTGGTTCTACAACAAGCTGCGCCGTGATTACCCCGAGGTGCGCCTGCTCGGACCGAACTGCCCCGGCATCATCAGCCCGGGCAAGTGCAACATCGGGATCACGGCGGGGCACATCGCAAAGGAGGGCGGACCGGTTGGCATCGTCAGCCGCTCGGGCACCCTCACCTACCAGGCGCTTTACGAGCTCAAGACCAACAACATCGGCGTGACCACGTGTGTGGGCATCGGTGGCGACCCCGTGCCGGGCACAAGCTTCATCGACTGCCTGCGCGCATTCGAAGCCGACCCGGAGACCAAGGCCGTGATGATGATCGGCGAAATCGGCGGTTCGGCCGAAGAAGAGGCTGCCGCGTTCATCAAGGCCGAGATGAGCAAGCCGGTCGTGTCGTACGTGGCCGGGGTGACCGCGCCGCCGGGCAAGAAGATGGGCCACGCCGGCGCCATCGTGTCGGGTGGCAAGGGCACGGCCGCCGCGAAGATGGAGGCGCTGGCCGACGCCGGTGTGCAGGTGGCGCTCAACCCGACCGAAGCCGGGGAGAAGATGGTCGGGGTCGTCGCCAAGCTCTGATGCGAGCTTGACGACGACCCCCGGCCGTCTCGTTCTTTAGAGCATCAGGCGGAGTCGCTCGTCTTCCCAGCATTGACGTCGCCGTCGACGAACTCGTGCAGCTTCGGTGCCACGAAGTTCGCCGCTACGGCAAGCGCGATTGCGAGCAACGCGAAGAAGCCGGCGAAGCCAAGGTTGGAATCGGCGGTATCGCCAACCACGACGGTCAGACCGAGAAACACCATCAAGACGCCGAACCAGGTCGAGAACCGTCGGTCTAAGCCGAGTCCTCCCACGAGGCCGACAACCGCTCCCGACACGGCCAACGTGAGCCCACCAGCCAGGGCGCTCGAGTCGCCGACGAGCGTCACAGCTCCTGCGACGGTCGCGATGCCTCCGACCGCGATAAAGGGTGTAGCGACACCGGCGAGCTTCTTGCGGTCGAGTGCGGCTGCGGCTGCGAGGTAGATCAACCCGATCACGAGCGCCGCGGTGGACGTCGCGTCGGTGTTGTCGCTCGAGCCGATTGAGTCGTTCAAGTCAAATTGCGTGCCGTCCGTCTGCGAAGAGATCTGATCCTGGAACGGAAGTTGGCTGTGGCCGTTGTCGATCTCCCACACGACCCACGAGAACAGGACCAGGAGCGCAAGCCCCAGGAAGATGCCCCGGCCCTTCGTCCACAGCAGCAGGTAGAGCGCGGCGTAGCTAGCGAGCGTGAGCACGTAGATGACGCGCAGATCGCCGTCGCCGCCGCCACCGTTGCCCAGCAAGAGGAAGAAAAAGATGATCGGCGGGGTCAAGACCATGACGGTGACCGCGGCCGACCGAACCGGGCCGGACTGCTGCGAGCCGAGTACGAACGCGCCCGCGAACAGCACGAGGTTGAGGGCAACGCCCACCAGGGTCGGGTCGTCGCTGCCGGTGATCTCGATGATCAAGAAGAACGTCGCGAACACGAGGAAGGCGGCGGCGGCGGCTCCAAGCGTGTGCGCGAAGCCCGGCTCGGGCCGGCGCTCGGCGCGCCACCCGAGTCGTTCGATCAGACCCACCGATGACGCGTCAGCAGTTGGTGCACTCATTGATTCCCCCTGTAAGTCGTTGGGCGGCAGCCTGGCGCGCTCATGACGCGCTCGTCAACCGCCAGTGACGCGAGACGGCCCCCGCCGAAACGGGGGCCGCTCGAGTTCGTGGGGTGTGATCAGGCTGCCGGAGGCATTGGCGAACTCCCGCCGCCCTTACCGCCCAAGGCCGACGGCAGGTCGCCGCGCTCCTTGGCAATGAGGTAGCCACCTGCGGCCAGACCGACGCACGCAAGAATGCTGACGTAGAACCCGAACTTCTCGGGTCCCTCGGTGTTCGAGATGTACTTGATCAGCACGAACAACAGGGCGATGACTCCACCGCCGAACATCAGGAGTCCGATGCCTTGTCCACCAACCTTGGCTGGCAACTCGACGCCGAGGAGCTTGGCGACGACATAGCCCGCCATTGCGATGCCGAGCAGGATCGCAATGAGGGAGAGGAACGAGCTCGGAGCCTGCCAGCCGTTGACGCCAAAGCCGCCAACCTCGACGTCGACGCCACCGACGTCAACGCTGCC
The DNA here is from genome assembly GCA_009694295.1 of Acidimicrobiia bacterium. GTDB lineage: Bacteria > Actinomycetota > Acidimicrobiia > IMCC26256 > PALSA-555 > SHVJ01. The sequence continues at coordinate 85,453 of SHVJ01000001.1, read as the reverse complement.
CCCGCCGACCCCGTACCAGTTGAAGAAGGAGAAGATGAGTAGGACGATCCCGCTGGCGCCAACCACTTGCTCGCCTCGGGAAAGCTTGCTGATGTCTACAGCCATTCCAGTTGCCTCCGAACGACAATGAGTAAGGGCGCGACCGCCATTCGGGCGCCCAGGGGGCAGCCCACCACGGATCGGGGGGTGATGCAAGGACCCTCGGACCTCTGATGGGGCGCCGGGGACTCCGCGACACCGGCGGGGGCTCCACGGGGCCCGTCGGATACTGTCCGAATCATGGGGAAGCTCGGAGTGCTCGCGTCAGGGAGCGGGACGATTCTGCAGGCGATCCTCGACGCCGAGCTACCCGTCGCCGTCGTGGTGGTCGATCGGGCGTGTCCCGCGATCGAGCGGGCCGAAGTGGCTGGCGCGCCCGTCGAGCTCGTGGAGCGCGAGTCCTTCAGTGACGATTTCGACCGCGACGGGTACACGCATCGAGTCGTCGACGTGCTCAAGCGTCACGAAGTCGATCTGGTCGCGATGGCCGGCTTCGGCACGATCCTGTCGCAGGAGATTCACGACGCGTACCCGGCGCGCATCCTCAACACGCACCCCGCGCTGCTTCCCGCGTTCAAGGGCTGGCACGCAGTGCGCGACGCGCTCGCGGCCCGCGCACCCGTCACGGGCTGCACCGTGCACCTCGCCACGCTCGAAGTCGACGAAGGACCGATCCTTGCGCAGGAAGAAGTTGCTGTTCTCGCCGACGACACCGAGGAGTCGCTGCACGAGCGCATCAAGGAAGTCGAGCGGCGCCTGTATCCCAAGGTGATCCGTGAGCAGCTGGAGCTCGCGTCGTGACGCGGCGGGCGCTCCTCTCGGTGTTCGACAAGACCGGACTCGTCGACTTTGCCAAGGGGCTGTACGACCTCGGGTTCGAGCTGGTGTCGTCGGGTGGTACCGCCACGGCGATCGCCGAGGGCGGCGTGCCGGTCACCTCCGTGGCCGATGTGACGGGGTCACCCGAGATGCTCGATCACCGGGTGGTCACCCTGCACCCCAAGATCCACGGCGGGATCCTCGCCGACCTCGGCAAGGACTCGCATCGCACCGATCTCCAGACGTACGGGATCCAGCCCTTCGACCTTGTCGTTGTGAACCTCTATCCCTTCCACGAACGCCCCGATATCGAGACGATCGACATCGGCGGCCCAGCGATGGTGCGGGCCGCGGCCAAGAACCACGCGTGGGTGGGCGTGGTTACTAGCCCCGAGCAGTACGACGGCATCCTCGAAGAGCTGCGCACGAGCGACGGCGAGCTCTCGGAAGCGACGCGTCGGGCCCTCGCCCTCGAAGCGTTCGTCTGCACTGCTGAGTTCGACGCGGCGATCGTCCGCTGGCTGGAGGGCACCGAGCAGATCCCCGACGATCTGCTGCCCGGGCATCTGGTGTTCACGCTCGAGCGCACCGACGACGTGTTGCGCTACGGCGAGAACCCGCACCAACAAGCCGCGCGCTATCGCATGGCCGGTACCGAGAGCTGGTGGGACGACCTACACCAGCACGCCGGTCTTGCGCTCTCGTACCTCAACTTCTACGACACCGACGCCGCATGGCGCGTGGTTCACGACCTTGGGGGCGGTCAACTTGATGGAGGACCGGCGTGCGCCATCATCAAGCACGCGAACCCGTGCGGTGTCGCGGTAGCCGCCGACCTCGCGACCGCGTACCAACGTGCGCTCGAGTGCGACGAGCGTTCGGCGTTCGGCGGCATCGTTGCCTGCAACCGACCGCTCGATGCAGCAACGGTCGAGCTGATGGTGGCCGGGCCGCAAGCCGATGTGGTCATCTTCCCCGGCTACGAAGACGGCACGATCGAAGCGCTGATCGCCAAACGGAAGAACACCCGCATCCTGGAGGCGCCGGCGCCCGAGCCGCTCACGCTCGACGTGCGTCAGATCTCAGGAGGGTTCCTCGTGCAGGAGCCGCACTCGTTCGTCGCTGGGCGCGACGAGTGGAAGGTGGTCACGAAAGTTGCGCCGACCGACGAGCAGTGGCGCGACGTGGAGCTCGCCTGGCGCATCACCGGCCACGTGAAGTCGAATGCGATCGTGCTCGTGAAGGACGGCCAAGCGGTCGGCATCGGCGCCGGGCAGCAGAACCGGGTCGAGGCCGGCGAGATCGCGGCCAAAAAGGCGGACGGGCGGGCCGTCGGCGGTGCGTGCGCCAGCGACGCCTTCTACCCGTTCCCCGACGGCATCGAGGCCGCGGCCGCGGCCGGCGTTGCCGTCATCATCCAGCCCGGGGGAGCGATGCGCGACGAAGACACCATCAAGCGCGCCGACGAGCTCGGCGTCGCGATGGTCTTCAGCGGCGAACGGCACTTCCTCCATTGATCGGGGACCAGCGGTGAGTGCTGAGCTGCTCGACGGCAACGCGTTCCTGGAACGCACGAAGGAGCGTCTGCGCGGTCGCGTCGACGCGCTCATCGACCGCGGCATCACCCCGGGACTCGGCACGATTCTCGTCGGCGATGATCCCAACTCGTCGGCGTATGTGCGCTCGAAGCGCGACGACGGTGCCGAGATCGGCATCGGCTCGCATCACCGTGAGCTGTCGGCCGATGTGTCGTGGACGCATCTCCACGCCGAGATCAACGCGTTCAACCATGATCCCGCCGTCGACGCGTTCATCGTGCAGCTCCCGCTCCCGGATGGCATCGACGAAGAGGCCGCGCTCCGGTCGGTCGACCCCGAGAAAGACGCCGACGGGCTGCACCCGGTGAACCTCGGGCGGCTGGTCATGGGCGTGAAGGGACCCCGACCGTGCACTCCGCTCGGCATCCAGGGTCTGCTCGCCGAGCACGGGGTGCCCATCGCTGGCAAGCACGTCGTGATCATCGGCCGCGGGCTCACGATCGGCCGTCCGCTCGCGCTGCTGCTCGCGCTCAAAGAGCCGAACGCCAACGCCGCCGTGACGGTCGTACACACCGGAGTCGACGACCTCGCGTCCTACACGAGGCGGGCCGACATCCTCATCGCCGCCGCGGGACGCGCGTCGATCGTCACACCCGACATGGTGAAGCCCGGCGCCGCGGTCGTGAGCGCCGGGATCACGATGGACGGGCGGAAGGTCGTGCCCGACGTTGATGAGTCGGTGGCCGAAGTCGCCGGCTGGATCACCCCACGGCTGGGCGGCGTCGGGCCAACGACTCGCGCCATGCTCCTGTCGAACACGGTCGATGCCGCGGAGCGGCGAGCGGGACTGGACTCGCAACGGTGAAGACTCACAGCTGCACAGCGAGCGCGACCGTGGAGCCGGAGCGGCGAGCCTCATGAGCGCTGAAGCCGTGGTGCCCGCTCCCGCTGCGTGTCCGCTGTGCGAGTCGGCCGTGGGCGGCGAACTGGCCCAGTGCCCAGCCTGTGGCTTCGATCTCGCCGGCGTTGGTGGGCGGCCGAGCTTCACCCAACCCGTGTTCTGGTGGAGCGCGATGGGCTTCCTGGCCGTCTACCTCGTTACCCTCGCGATCGTCGCGATGACCCGCTGAACGAATCTCCCGCCACAAAGGAATCTGCATGAGCGAGAAGATCACCCTGGTCGACGGGGTGCTGAACGTACCGAACGACCCGATCATCCCGTTCATCGAGGGCGACGGCACCGGCGTCGACATCTGGCCCGCGGCGCAGCTCGTGCTCGACGCCGCCGCGAAGAAGCACGGCAAGACGATCGAGTGGAAAGAGGTGCTCGCCGGTCAGAAGGCGTTCGACGCCACCGGCGACTGGCTCCCCGAGGAGACGGTCCAGGCATTCCGCGATCACCTCATCGGCATCAAGGGCCCGCTCACCACGCCGATCGGTGGCGGTATTCGTAGCCTCAACGTGGCGCTGCGCCAGATCATGGACCTCTACGTGTGCTTGCGCCCTGTGCGCTGGTTCACCGGTGTGCCGTCGCCGGTGAAGCACCCCGAGAAGGTCGACATGGTGATCTTCCGGGAGAACACCGAGGACATCTACGCAGGCCTCGAAGTCGAGGAAGGCACTCCTGAAGCCAAGAAGCTGATCGGGATGCTGAAGGACGCGTTCGGGTGGGAGATCAAGCCCGACTCCGGCGTCGGCATCAAGCCTGTGTCAAAAAGCGGCTCGAAGCGGCTCATCCGTGCCGCGATCCAGTACGCGGTGAAGCGCAACCGTAAGAGTGTCAACCTCGTGCACAAGGGGAACATCATGAAGTTCACCGAGGGCGCGTTCCGCGAGTGGGGTTACGAGCTCACGCGCGACGAGTTCTCCGACGTTGCTGTGGGTTGGGACGACTGCAACGGCGACCCCGGCGACAAGATCCTCGTCAAGGACTCCATCGCCGACATCACGCTCCAGCAGGTGCTCACCCGCCCCGACGAGTTCGACGTAATCGCCACGCTCAACCTCAACGGCGACTACCTGTCGGACGCGCTGGCCGCGCAGGTCGGCGGCATCGGCATCGCGCCGGGCGGCAACATCAACTACGTGACGGGCCACGGTGTGTTCGAGGCGACGCACGGCACCGCCCCGAAGTACGCGGGCCAGGACAAGGTGAACCCTGGTTCGGTGATCCTCTCGGGCGTGATGATGTACGAGCACCTTGGCTGGCAAGACGCCGCCGACAACATCGTCCGGGCGATCGAAGCCACCATCGCCGACAAGATCGTCACCTACGACTTCGCCCGTCTCATGGACGGAGCGAAGGAGGTCAAGACGAGCGAGTTCGCCGCCGCAATCGTCGAACGGCTGTAACACCTGTATTTGGTCATCGACAACACAGATTGTGACGTAATGACCAAGTAGGAGGTTTGGTAGGTGCTCCTCGCTGAGCTGAACGTTCGGCACACCCGGCGGCACATGCCGACCCGACGAGTGGCGCTCGACGGGTCCTACGTGCCCACGAGCGGCCCCGGGTACGGCGGCGTGCTGCTCGGCGCGGTGGTGGTCGAGAATCTCGGCGCGCTCGACGAGGACCAGCTCGAGATGCTGCCGGGTCTCTTGCACGACGCGCGTGGAGGCCTGCACGTCCCGCGCATCGCGTTGCGATACCGGCTCCAGACCGACACGCACGGACTCGACCGGTCGCGCCATCGGATTCTCGGTGAGGAGAACAACGGCTCGGGCCGCCAGGTCGTGCTGGAGCTCGACTGCCACGGCCGTGCCGCACCCCAGGTCATCGGCGCAGTGATGGCCGCTGTCGCGCTGCCCGACTCGTCACGGTCCATCGCCTTGCGCGCCATTGATGCCGCGTTGCGCTCGGGCGCGCTCCCCGAGGGCGTGATCATCCGGCGCCTCTCCGAAGGTGTGCCCGGGCTCGCACCGTTCGCACCCGGCGCCCGGCCCGTCGTGACGGTGAACGGCGAGGACCTCTGGGGTGGTGTGCCGTCGGAGCGCCGGTGGGCGATGGAAGTGCTCGGCCTCCGGGCTGGCATGGATGTTGAGCACGTCGACGTGCAGGCTCGCTTCCGGCGGCTGGCCCGTCTCGCCCATCCGGATCACGGTGGGTCTCCGGATGGCGCGGCCGAGCGATTGGCCGAGCTCGCGGAGGCGCGGGCCATGCTCCTCGACCACGAGCGGCCCGTGGCGGCAGCGCACAACTAGCCTCCGAACCCATGTCGAAGCAACCAGTTCATGTCACGGTCACGGGCGCGGCCGGCCAGATCGGGTACGCCCTCGTGCATCAGATCGCCAACGGCACGCTGCTCGGCCCCGACCAGCCCGTCGTCCTGCGCCTGCTCGAGATCGAAGCGGTGATGAAGGCGCTCGAGGGTGTGGTGATGGAGCTCGAAGACGGCGCGCATCCCCTCCTCGAAGGCGTGGTCGCCACCTCGAGTCTGAACGAAGCGTTCGACGGCGCGTCGTGGTGCATGCTCGTGGGGTCGATCCCCCGCAAGGCGGGCATGGAGCGCCGCGACCTGCTGTCCATCAACGGCAGCATCTTCAAGCCGCAAGGCGAGGCCATCAATGCACACGCAGCGAGCGATGTGCGCGTGCTCGTGGTGGGCAACCCGTGCAACACGAACTGCCTGATCGCGCGGTCGAACGCCCCCGACGTGCCCGATGACCGTTGGTTCGCGATGACGCGCCTCGACGAGAACCGGGCCAAGACGCAGTTGGCCAAGAAGGCCGGCGCACCGGTTCGCGAAGTGTCGAACCTCGCCATCTGGGGCAACCACTCGAACACGCAGTTCCCCGACTTCGAGAACGCAAAGATCGGCGGGAAGCCCGCCGGCGAAGTCGTCACCGATCAGACGTGGCTCAAGACCGACTTCATCGATACCATCCAAAAGCGTGGTGCGGCAGTGATCGAAGCGCGGGGCGCGTCGTCAGCCGCGTCCGCGGCCCATGCCGCCATTGAGTCGGTGCAGAGCATCTGGCAGAAGACCGCAAAGGGCGATTGGCACTCGCTCGCGGTCACGAGTCACGGTGAATACGGCACGCCGGAAGGACTGCAGTTCGGGTTCCCCGTCCGCAGCGACGGCACGAGCTGCGAGATCGTCGAAGGACTGAAGCACGACGACTTCGCGGAGGCGAAGATTGCCGTGACCACCGAAGAACTCGTCGGCGAACGCGAAGAAGTGAAGGAACTTCTCAGCTAGCTCGGTCAGCGGCCTCGATCAGCGAGTGATGGTGGCGCGGTCGAGCACTTCACCGGTGCGCGCGACCGCAGTGAGGGTGAGCACACCGTCGGCGATCTCGACGCCGACGAAGTGGTGGCGCTGGGCGCTTGCCTGAGAGGACGGGACCCCGGTACACGTTGCTCGGCGCGCGTAGGTTGCGGCGCCTCCGCCGCCCGTCACGACGTAGGTCACGTCACTCGCGGAGACGAAGCGTTCGTAGTAGTGATCATGACCGCTGAGTACGAGCGCCACACGGTGCTCTTCGAGTATCGGCACCCACCATTGGATGACGGCCGCGGTGCTGCCATGCGTCGCGCACGAGTACGCAGGCTGGTGGAACACGACGACCCTCAGGGCGGGACCTGGCTCCGACAGCCGAGCGTCGAGCCACTGGGCCTGAGCCTCGTCGGGGTGGTTGGCATCGAGGAAGAGCAGCTGTACGCCAGACAACGTCTTGACGTAGGGCATGTCGGGGAGCCCGAGGTACGCGAGCTGCTCAGCGCCATGCCCGTCCTGCACGTCGTGGTTCCCGAGCGCAACCCACAGGGGCCGACCCACGCGCAGGTCCGCGTATGGCGTGTCGAGCGCGGCAGCGAATTGCAGCGGGTCACCGGTCGGGTAGACGTCGTCGCCGGCTTCGACGAGCGCGTCAACGCGATGAGAGGTGGCCACCCAACGCTCCATCTGGTCCGCCACCTGGTGTTGCGTCGCATCGGCCATTCCGGCGTCGCCGAACGCCACGAATCCGGCACCGGCACTTGCGACCGGTGCGGGGAGCGCTGGCACGACGGTCGTCGTCGAGGTGGTCGTCGTCGAGTTGGTCGTCGCAGGCGTGGCGACAGGTCGTTTCACCGGCACACACGCCACCGAGCCGAATGCGACGGCCGCGAGAGCGAGTCGACTCAGCGTCCGTCGTAGATCCATGCGCTCAGTATCGGCCCGCCGGCGGCCCGCCTCGAGCGCGCCGGCAGATCACTTCCGACTAGCCCTTGGCTTCTTTGGTCTCGCCTTCGGTTGCGGCGGCGGGCTTTGCCTCGGCGGCCTTCTCGGCTGGCTTCTCGAGCCCGAGCTCTGAACGCAGCTCGCTGAGGCGGGCTCCGGCTTCGGCGCTCATCTGCGCCTGCTCAACCTCGAGCATCTTCGTGTCGACCGATGCGCCGGTGAGATCCGACGTTGCCTGTGCCTTGGAGAGACGCTTCTCGATCTTGTCGCGGACCTGCTCGAACGTCGGCACGTCTTCGCCGATCTGCTCGTTGAGCGTGGCCATCGCCTTGTTCATCTGCTCCTGCATCTTCGCCTGATCGAGCTGGCTGAGGAGCTTCTCGCGCTCGTTGAGCTTCTTCTGAAGCACCGACGAGTTTTGCGTGACCATCTGCTTGGCCTTCTCCGACGCCTGCGTGGCATCGAGGAGACCCTTCTTCAACGTCTCGATCTCGGCTTCGAGGTTGATGATCTTGTTGGCAAACGACTCGGCCGCAGTGTTGAAGCTCGTGGCCTTGTCGGCGTTGCCCGCGCGCATCTCCTGATCGGAGAGCAGCAGCGCTTGGCGCGCCGACTTGTTTGCCTTCTCGTACTCCTCGATGGCGCGATCGAGCTTGAGCTGGAGCTGCTTCTGGTTGGCGATGACGTTGGCTGCTGACTCCGTGAGCTTGCGGTGCTGATCACGGGCCTCGGCGATCGCCTGCTCGAGCTGGACCTTCGGGTCGGCCTTCTCCTCGAAGGCCAAGCCGAGCTTCGCGCCCAGGTACTTCCACCACTTCTTGATCGTTTTCCACATGGAGCGGCAGGCTAGTTGGACCAGCCAGCAAGTTCTAGAAGGGGGTGTCTACCCGCCCGCCCCGGCCGCCTGTGCTGTGCCGCTCGCCTCCTGCTTTCCGCTCTCGGCGCTGCGCGCCGGGCCGCTCGGGCCCCGGCTTGCTGTCGTGTTACGTGGCGCCCGCCCCGGCTGCCTGTGCTGTGCCGCTCACCTCATCGAGGGCGACCCGGAGGGACTCCATCTCGCTCACCAGGTCATCGACCTGACCGCCGAGGCCCCCGAGCTCGCCGACGTCGTCGGCACGGATCGCGAGCTCGACCGCTCGGGCCACCGCCTCGTCGAGGCGAGCGTTGAGCAGACGCGTGCGGTCCTGCGCGTCCTGGGCCACGTCGATGAGCCGGTCGGCGGTGTCGACCTGGGCTTGGAGGGCCTCGACGGTCGCCTTGCGGGCCTCGTTGCTCGCCCCCTGCTTGGCGTCCTCAAGGTCCTTGCGAGCCCCGATCACATCGAGGTTGCCGATCGCGTCCACGAGCGCGTCGCCGCGGCGGGAGACCCGCCAGCACTCGCTCACACCCGCGTCGATGCGCTCGCCGATCTCGACGAGCCGCTCGCGCATCGGTCCCGGCTTCGCCGTCGACACCGCCTTGCGGTAGCGGCGCTGCGCGTCGAGCGCGTCGCGCACGAACCCGCGCCACGGGTCGGAGATGCTCATCGGGTCGATGCGCTCACCCGCCGCCCGTCGGGGAAGCAACGTCGCGACGCGTACGAGCCACGCCGCAGCGGCGATCCCGACGACGGGCAGCACCGCGAGTCCACCGATGATGCCGGCGGCCGCCCCCGCGCCCGCGAGCAGGATCGCCGACGGCGCGGTGATGGCGTCGCCCGTCTTGCGGCTCTTCCAGCTCTCCGGAAGCGCGTCAAGCGCACCCATCACGTCACCATGCGGTCAGGTGCTCGGAAGTGGAGAAGCGGGGAACGAACGCCAGACGTACCGAGCACCTGACCGCCCATCAGAAGTTGCTGACCACCGCGTTGAACACGTTGATGATCGTGGCGGGGTCGACGGCGGAGTACGCGGCGGCGTTGGTGGCTTCGGCGATGCGTTGCAACGTGCCTTCGTCGGCATCACCGCCGTACGCGATCGGGAAGATGCGCACAGGAGTGGTGGTCTCGCCCTCGTTGCGACCGCGGAGGTACTTCAACAAGTCCTGGAGGTCGTTGTTGCGGTCGTCCTCGTTGCGGCCGTCGCTCAGGATCACGACCGCGTTGATGCGCGTGGCGTCGAACTCGTCGAGCATGCGCTGGTACGAATCCTGGGTGACCGTGTAGAGCGGCGTGCCCTGTGTTGGGACCAGGCTCTTGATGCTGCGCTCGAGGTCGTTGCGGTTGTCGGACACCGCCCCGATCGGCACGAGATCCAGGTAGTCGGTTGGCTCGTCGCTGGAGATGTCGGTGGAGAAGACGCGCAGCCCCACCTCATCGTCCGCCTGGAACTGGTCCAATGCCGCAACCGCCGCGCGCTTGGCGAGGTCGAGCTTGGTCGCGCCGGTGCGAGAGTCGGCCTCGTCGCCCATGGAGCCCGACACGTCGATGACCAGCAGCACCCGCGCCTTCTTGCGCACCTGGTCCCACTCGTCGATCACCCCGGCGAGCACCGGCGGGCTCGGGACTTCGAGCGTGGTCTGCGGCTGGCTCGGATCGAGGCCGTTCGCTGCCGTGATCGGCGCGCCGATGGACACCGCGGGGTTCCCAGGACGGAACCCGAACTTCAGCACCCGCTTCTGGTTCTGCTTCTCGGTGACGAAGTTGGAGAACGCGCGAGCGGCGTCGGCCTCCTTGTTCGACACCCAGGGCGCGTCGAGGATCATCAGCGGGTTGTCGGAGAAGAGCGTGCCTTCCTTGGGGTAGATCGCCACGAGCGGCACGCGCGGCTTCCGGGGCTTCTCACCGGGATCGAGGATGCCGTCGGGGTTGCCACGGTTGTAGTCGACGACCGACTTCTCTTCGACGGCGACGGCCGACGCGTACCCGAACGGATCGCCGCGGCGATCGGAGCGGTACAGGTTGTTCAAGAACGTGAGGGTGGTGTCGCCGTAGTGGACGACGGCCGACTCCACGGCTCGCGAGTACGCCTCCACCTCAGGACGAGCCAGGTCCTCGAGGCTGAGGTCGCTCGTCTTGCCCGTGGCCGCGTAGTACTGCGCGACGGTCTCGGCGAGTCCGCTCGTCGAGAAGTGCGGGTTGGTCTTGCCGAATTTGAACGGGCCCCACTCGGGATGCCCCTTGCCCGCCCAGCCCGCAGGGTCTTGCGCGAGCGCGAGGACATCTTCGAAGCCCAACGGCGTGTCCGGGTATCCGAGGGCTTCGGCCATCGGCTCGGGCATCGCGATGACGAGCGGCGTGAGCATGAACGACTTGCCCGGCGTCGTGACGTAGGGGTCCTTGCCGGCGTCGGCGCGGCGCTGATCGAGCACGCCAGCCCACGTGCTCGCCGACGGTGACCAGATCACCGGACGGGGTCCGTTCTTCGAGGGCTTCGGCCAGTCGGCCTCGAGCAGGGCCTCGGCGGCGCCCGACGACTGGCGCTGCACCTGGATCGCGACGCACTGGCCGTCGACGCGCGCTTCATCGGACTTTGCGAAGCGCTCGCCGAGCTCGGTGAGGAGCACAAGCTTCTCTGGTGACGACGCGATGTCGACTGTGATGCAGCTCCCCGCGCTGGCGGGTGCTTCGGCCAACACGATGCCTCCCAAGATCGTGGCGGCCGCGAGCGTGACGGCAATTGGGCGACGCAGCATCATCGGGTGACCTCTCGCCAAGTTTGGAGCAGCGCTTCGAGTACGCCGCCGTCGGGCAGGTTCGACGAGTCGGGGAGCGGCGGAGCGGTTGGGACCCCGGCGATGGGGTCCTCGCCGTCGACGCGGAAGCCCGCGTGGGCCAGCGCGGCCCGGCCGTCGTCGCTGACCACGACATCGAAGAGGGAGTCGTTGCCGTCGATGAACGGCACGAACACAACGTCGGCAGTGGCCACGGGATCAGGGTAGAGCAGCCGAACACGGTCTCGTCGGTCGCGTGCTGCCGCCGCGAGCTGTGGTCCGGCGAGCGCTTCGATGGTTGCGACCACGTCGTAACGGGCCGCTCCGAAGGTCAACAGGTGCTCGAACGCCGCGTCGTCGCTTTCGACCGCGCGCTCGAGCTGGGTGAACCATGCGAAGAAGTTGTCTTGCTCGAAGTCGTCGCGAGACAGGTTCTTCGTCGGTCCGAAGAACTGCTGAGCGGCCTGTCCGATGATCGCGAGACCCTCGCCGCTCGTCGAGGGATCAGCGTGACCGAGCTTCACGTTGCCCCATGCGACTTCACCGCCGATCGATGCCCACGAGCTGCCAGCCGCGTCGCCGACGCATCGCCAGGTGATCTCTCCACCACACTGCTGCTCGAGCACCGCGCCACGCTCTTTGCCCACCGCGAGCACCAGCGGCGATCGACCAAGGACCGGCGATGCCGCGCCAAGGAGCGGAGCGACCGCGCTGTTCGCGGTGTTGCGCTCGAACGTGAGCCAGCCGTCGTAGTCGGCGAGCTCGGCATTGCTAGCCACGCCGTCCATCGGCGCGGTGGCGATACGGATGCCGGTGGTGTCGTGCAACTCGTCGCACACGGTCTCGAGCTCCGCGGCGCACAGGAGCGTCATCTTCTTACCGTCGTTCGATCCACCGCCGCTGGCGTCGTCGATCGCACCGCGAACCAAGATCGCACCACCGACCATCGCGAGCGCACCCAAGAGCGCGAGGAACCGCCTCACGTGATCACTCGGTGCTCGTCGGGCTGGGCACGTCGGCTGCGGTCAACGTGACGAGCATGTGGTCGGTGGGGTTCTTCACATCGACCACCCGGCTCGCCTGATGCGTCACGCAGTCCTCTAAGAGGTTACGGGCCGTGCGCCCGTTGCCGAACGTGGCATCGCGCGGTTGGGCGGCAAACCACTTCTTTACGGCTTCGCGCGCCCCGGCGTCGAGCTCGTAGTGGCTCGCCTGCCCGATCGACTTGAAGATCTTCATGAGCTCGTCGTCGGTGTAGTCGGGGAAGTCGATCTGCTTGTTGAAGCGCGAGCGGATGCCGGGGTTCGACTCGATGAACTTCTTCATCGGCTCGGTGTATCCGGCCACGATCACGATGAGGTCGGCGCGGTCGTCTTCCATGCGCTTGAGCAACGTGGCGACGGCCTCGGCGCCGAAGTCCTGCTCGCTGTCGGTGACGAGCGCGTATGCCTCGTCGATGAACAGCACGCCACCCTTCGCGTCGTCGCACGCCTTGTTCACCTTCGGCGCAGTCTGACCGACGAAACCGGCAACGAGCCCAGATCGGTCGGTCTCGACGAGGTGTCCCTTCGAGACGACCTTGAGCACCTTGTAGAAGCGCGCAAGCAGTCGGGCCACGGTGGTCTTGCCGGTTCCCGGGTTGCCGAGGAACACGAGGTGCAGACTGCGGTCAACGACAGGGAGCTTGCGTTCGCGCCGGATGTTCTCGACGCGTACGAGGTTGATGAGCAAACGCACTTCGGTCTTCACCGCTTTGAGCCCGACCAGCTTGTCGAGCTCGGCGAGCAGGTCTTCGAGCGTCTCGACTGGCTTGGCGTCCGCGTCTCGGCCGCCGTCGGGGTCGGGACCGGAGTCGGTCGGGCGTTCGATCTCGGCCGCGTGCAAACGCCGCAACATCATCGAGCGCAGCGTGTCGACTGCGAGCAGCTCCTCACGCGTCGGCGTGGTGTCGATCGCACACACTGCGTGGGCCACGCGCATCGCGCCGTCGTAGTAGCGCCAAGCGTGTGTGGTCTGCTCGCGTGCGTCGGCTGTCACGATTGTCTCGAACAATGGCGATGGCGTGATCGGAAAGGCCCGGTGCTGCCGGATGGCCGGGCTGTCGCGCAGCTTCGCGGGCGTGGCGTCTTTCAACGAGTCGAACCACGGAGCGAGTGCGACGGCGAACGAACGCAGCTCGGCATCGCTCGGATGGCCGTCGGAGGCGATCACGCTCGCCGCGACCGCTTGCACCTCGAGCGCGGCGTCGCGCTCGAGCGCGGCGCGGTCGACGGGGGTGGCGCTGCGGCTCCGGAGGGCCGTCAGCACCTCGGTCAGGTCGCTGACGAAGGCCCGGACTGGGTCGTCGAGGAGGCCGGCATCGGGGGTTGGCTCTGGCACCCCGACATCCTCGCATCCAGCCAGGCCACGAGGACTGCCACGAGACGCTCGGGGTCCTCGAGCTGGGGTGCGTGGCCGACGCCGTCGAGCACGTGCAGATCCACGTGGGGGTTCCGGGCCGAGGCGTCGCGGGCCGCGTGCAAGCTCACCAAGCGGTCGTGCTCGCCGTGCACGAGCAGCGTGGGTGGGCCCGTCGCACCGTCAGCCAGGTCGGCCAGCACGCCGCGAGCCAGATACAAGAGGAGCGAGCGCGCCGCTTCCGCATATCCGTTCGTCGCTTCGGGGTAGTGGTAGCGCTCCGCGGCGAGCGCGATCAGTCGCCGCCGGAGATCGGGATCGAGGCGCGTCGGGTCGTGGAGGCTCCACGCGAGGCTGGTGTCGACGACCCGCTCGGGTCCGAGCAGACGGGCGCGGGCGCGTACGACCCGACCGCCGAGCGACGAGATCATCACCGGAGCGAAGCGTGTGTACCGCAGCAGGTCGACCACGCCCGGAGACGGATGTGGAACCGCGGGATCGACGAGCACGAGGCTCGAGACAAGGTCGGGTCGACGGGCGGCCACGCCGATCGAGATCGAGCCGCCCATCGAGTTGCCGATCACGGTCGACGGTCCGAGCGCTTCGAGGACAGCGGTCACGAGCTGGCGGTTCGTCGCAATCGACGCTGTGCGTTCGGGCACGCGGGTGCGGCCGAAGCCGATCAGGTCGATGGCGGTGACGGTGGTGCCGAGCGCATCGGCCAGGGGCTGCCCGATCGGCTCCCAGGAGAGCGTGTTCGCGCCCAGCCCGTGGACGAGCAGCACGGGCGCAGCATCGGCAATCGGGGCCGCCGGGAGCCATTCGTCGGCGTGGATCTCTACGCCATCGGCGTTGAGGGTGAACGATCTTCCCGCGGGCGCTCGCCACGATTCGGTCTTTCCGCCCATTGCTGACAATGTAGCGGGATGGCGTTGAAACCCAACGATGACCGGCCGCATCCAGGCGTCACCGACGAGGGCTGGCTCGAGACGTGGGGCTTCGACCTCGCGAGTACCGACGGTGTCGGAGGTCTGGTCCGGCTCACACGCGTGCCCGAGATTCGCAGATGTTGGTTCTGGACCCAGATCGTCGGTCGCGAGATCGGCATCGTCATCGTGCGCGACGAGGATGTGGCGCCGCCGAAGCGTGACGACTCGCTCGATCTGCGCGGCGACGGGTTGTGGGCGTCGTTGACGTGTGAGACGCCGTTCGAGCACTGGAGCATCTCGCTGGAAGCGTTTGGTCTGAGCGTTGACACGCGCGACGACGACCTGGGTGAGCGCATCCCCGTCGGTCTCGACCTTGAGTGGGAGTTCTCCGCGGAGGCCACCGAGATCGACGTTGCGAACGGCACGCGTTACTCGCAGGCGGGCACGATCCACGGCGAGATCATCATCGACGACGACCGCATCGAGTACGAAGGTCCGTGCGTGCGCGATCACGCCTGGGGGCGAATTGCGCTCCCCATTTGGTCCTGACGAGACACACTGGGGACATGGCCGCCGACATGTTCGAGGGACGAGTCGTCGGGATCTACGTCGCGCCGGGTGAAGGCAGACCGATGGAGTCGCGCGACGAAGTTCGTGCGCTCGCCGGCAAGGGCCTCGAAGGCGATCGGTACGCCAACGAAGCGGGCAAGTACTCAGGCGTCCGCATCGAGAACGCGCAGCGCGCCGTCACGCTGATCGAGCGCGAAGCCGTGCAGGGCGCGGTCGCGGAGCACGGGATCGAGCTCACCGAGCAGGAGACGCGTCGCAACATCGTGACCGAGGGAGTGCGCCTCAACGACCTGGTGGGCCAGGAGTTCGTCGTGGGCGGTGTGCGCTTCCGAGGCTTCGACCTCTCCCACCCGTGCGTGTACCTCGAAGAGCTGACCCGCCCTGGGGTACGCCCGGCGCTCCTCGACCGCGGTGGCCTACGCGCCGAGATCCTCGACGACGGCACCATCCAGATCGGCGATGTGATCTCGCCGGGCTGATTTGGTCACTCGGTCAAGCTGGCGCTACCCAGTGACCAAAGAGAAGGATCGGGCCATGGCCGACAAGCAGTACGAGACGACCGTTGTGGTCCACGAGCTCATCGACACGCTGAAGACGCTCGACGAGCGGTTCTTCGAGGGACCGAACGCGCTGGGCGACGACCAGCAAGTGCTCGAGGGATACAAGTGGATCTTCTCGATCCTCCAGGTCGCGCTCGACACGCAGGTCTGGGGTGACCCGGCCAACCCGCGGTTCGTCGACATCGTCGGTCACTACAAGAAGTGGGGTGGCGACAACGCCGACGCGTTCTACCAGTTCGCGCCGATGGATCCCGCGGTCGTGTACCGCGTCACGGGCCAGATCGGCGACGCGGCGTACCTCTCGCTCACCGTCTATGGCGGCCCGCGTGACGGTCACTACTCCGAACGCATCGTCGGGAGCGTGAACGATCGCGATGACCTCGACATCGGGCCCGACGGCACGTTCGAGTTCTGGATGGCGCGCGAGCGGCCGGCTGAGTGGAAGGGACCGTTCATCCAGCTCGATGACGACGCGGTGGCTGCCATCACGCGCGACTACCTGAAGGATCCATTCCGAGGGAAGCGCTGCACGTGGCACATCCAGTCGATCGACCCGCCGTCCACGTATCGCGAGAACGACGCCGATCTCGCGCGCCGATTCCGAGCTGCGCTCACCTGGATCAAGGATCAGGCGCAGATGGTGCCGCTCGGTCTCGGTGAGCCCAACCACATCGACGAGCCGTACCCGGTGCAGAAGGTCACGTTCGGTTGGGCCGCGGGCGATGCCGCGTACGCGATGGGGAGCTTCGACCTCGCGCCCGACGAAGCGCTCGTGATCACGGGTCGGTCACCAGAGTGCGCGTTCTGGAACTGCTGCCTCTGGAACCAGTTCATGCACACGTACAACTACGACTACGAGCGCGTCACGATCAACGGCGCGCAGACGACGTACGAAGCCGACGGTTCGTGGACACTCGTGGTGTCGGAGACTGACCCGGGTCACCCCAACTGGCTGTCGACCGCGGGCCACCCGCGCGGGCGTATCTGGTTCCGCTGGTTTTACCCGAGCGACACACCCGATCGACCGGAGACCAAGGTCGTCAAGCTCAAGGACGTTCCGAAGATCCGCTAGCTCTCCAAGGTCACGTTGAAGCGGTCGGTGTAGTCCCGCATTGCCTCTCGGCGTTCGGCGGGGTCGATGTCGAAATCACCTTGGAGGTCGTAGAGCACTCCTCCGTGACGTCCGCGAGGGTGCTCCACCATGAATGCGTCCATAGCCGCTCGCACGTCGGGGGTGAACGGCTGCTCGGCGACCTCGTAGATGCGTTCGACCATGGCTACGTCGTCGGCCATGAACTCGTCGAAGGCCACGTCGATCGTGCGATCGGACGGAAGCAGATCGTGGTCGCGCATGCCCGCCCGCAGCATCTCCTCGATGCGATCCGACCAGTACTGACCGATGTACACAGGGTCGACGATCGAGTGGCTGAGACGCGCGGTGTACGCCAGCATCGTGGCGTTCGATGCGATCACCGCCACGGGATCGCGGTGCGGGACCACAAACGTGGCGTCGGGGAAGATACGCACCAGGGCCCGAAACTGCTCGAGATGCTGCGGCGACTTGAGCACCCATCGGCTGCCGACGCTTCGCTGCCACTGGAGCACTTGGAGCACCATGCGCAGGTACTCGTAATGGGGTGTCTGGTCGTGCGTGACGTACCACTCCTTCCACGCGGGCAGCACGCCCATCGTCTCGAAGAGCATCGTGGAGAAGTCGATCGCGAGCAGTTGGATCTCTTCGTGCACGTGATCGACCGTCATCTCGTGCATGCGCTTGAAGTTCGGCATCGCCTCGTCGAGGATCCCGAGTCCGGCACCGGTGCGCTCGCGGCGCGGGTCTTCGCCACCGGCGGCCACCATGGCCCGCTCGTCGGCTGGCAGCACGGGTTCGAGGCTTTCCCAGTAAGGCAATGACCGCATGGCGGGGTCGGACGCGATGAGGTTGTGCAGGTGTGTCGTGCCGGTACGCGGCTGACCGGCGATCACGATCGGCCGTTCGATCTTCTCGTCGAGGATCTCCGGGTGCTGGCGCACGAGATCCTCGACGAGCAGGCGGTTTCGCAAGAGCTGCGACACCTGAGCGTGCGTGCTCACCCGTCCCATCGCTGAGCGTTCCGGTTGCGCGTCGAGCGCTCCGAGGATGACGGCAAGTGGTTCGCGGAAGGCCTCGTCGCCGAAGTGGTCGAGTCCGGTGTCGGCCTGCGCTTGAACGATGAGCGCATCGGGTGCGAAGTCGAGCGCGGCCGCGATCGGCTCGACCGCCTGCATCATCTCGGCGATCTGCGGCGTGAACTGCGGGTCGGCGAGGTCATCGATGTGGATCGACGCCGGACGGAGGCTCACGAGCGGCAGCGTACCGGCGAGCTTCCTGCAGAACTGAGGGCTGCGACGGTGCGGCACGGGGTGCACCGCCGCAGCCCACCGCCCGGCCACCGCGACGAGGAGCGTGGAGGGGGATCCGACATCGCCGCGCGTCCGGGACGGACTGCAGGGCGGGACACGGCTTGTGCAACCCGGTGACGGCCGAGTGACGGGAGCCGAGTGACTTAGAAGTCGATCGCCGAAAGGTCGGGGAGCCAGTGCTCCGCGCGATCGACCGCGTCGCGCCAACGATCGCGGTCGAGGGACCGCTGGGGATCGACGCGCGCGCCGGGGCTCCATGTTGCTGCGACGGCGTCGTCGTCGACCCAGCGTCCGACGGCGGGACCGGCCGCGAACGCGGCGCCGAGTGCGGTGGCCTCGCGGACGGGGGCGACTTCCACCGGACGTTGTGCCGCGTCGGCTAGCGCTTGAAGAAATGTGGTGTTGGCCGTCATCCCGCCGTCGACCCGCACGACCTCGATGCGACAGCCACTATCGGCTTCGGCCGCTTCGATCAGATCGACGCCTCGATGCGCGACTCCTTCGAGCACGGCGCGCACCACGTGGGCGCGCTCGGTGCCGCGTGTGAGACCGACCAATGTGCCGCGGGCTCCGAAGTCCCAGCGGGGCGTGCCGAGACCGAGGAGTGCGGGTACGTACCAAACGTCGCCGGTGTCGGCGCAGCTTGCGGCGATCGCGTCGGTCTCCCCCGCCGAGCTCACGAGTCCGAGATCGTCACGCAGCCACTCGATGTTCGTGCCGGCCGACAGCATCACCGCTTCGAGACCCCACAGGTCGGTGCCGTCGACGCGGCGCGTCACGATCGGGAACGTCCCAGCATCGCCGCGGAGATCGAACTTCGGTCGATCGGGGCCGAGCACGACATCGAGCATTCCGCCGGTACCAAAGGTGATCTTGGCGTCGCAGTGGTGCACGCAGCCCTGGCCGAGCAGCGACGCTTGCTGATCGCCCAGCAATCCGGTGATAGGCGGCGCGCCCGGCAAAGCACTCGCCTCGCCCACCTCGCCGGACGAGTCGACGACCGTGGGCAACGCAGGTTCCGGGATGCGCAGGATCTCCAGTACGGACGCGTCCCAGGTCTCGTTGGTCGCGGTGCGCATGCCGGTGATGAGCGCGTTCGACGCATCGGTCACGTGTACCGCGCCGCCCGAAAGGGTCCACGCAACCCACGAGTCGACGGTGCCCACGCACAGATCGCGACTGCGGTCGGGATCGGCCGCGTCGAGCAGCGTCTCGAACTTGGTTGCCGAGTGGTTTGGCCCAACGCGCACATCGGAACCGCGGAGCTCGAGGCAGCGCACGACGGTGCGGAGGTCCTGCCACCCGATACCCGGTCCAAGTGGCTCGCCGGTGGCGCGATCCCACACGATGGCCGAGCCGCGCTGGTTGGCGACGCCCACCGCGGCGACGGCGCCGACTTCATCGATAGCGGCGCGCGCCACGTCGAGCACGACGTCGGCCATCGCGGCGGCGTCGAACTCCACGAGTCCGGGGGCCGGCGACGACGGCAACAACGGCCGCCGGTGCTCCGCCACGATCCGCGCATCGCCGTCGACCACCACACCACGAACCGACGACGTCCCCACGTCGACGACCAGAATCATGGCCAGGCGGGGGATGGGCCGAACGGGCTGGGGAGTCCGAGCTTGCCGGGGTTGAGGATGCCGTTCGGGTCGAGGGCGTGCTTCGCGGCGACGAGGACGTCGAACGCGTCGCCCAGTGCTTCGCGTACGAACCGGGCCCGGTTGAGACCGATCCCGTGGTGATGGCTGAGCGCGCCGCCATTGGCGAGGACCGCGTTCGTGCCCGCATCCCACGCGGCGCGGTAGTAAGCGTCGCGTCCATCGACCGGTGGCTGCCCGGCGAACGTGAAGTAGAGGCAGGCGCCGTCGCCGTAGGAGTGCGACTGATGTGCCGACGCCACGAGCGTGTGCTCGACGCCGGCGATCGCCGAACTCGCGGCATCGTAGATCGCCGGGAGATCACGCCAGCGTGCCGCGATCTCCATGGTGTCGACCACGTACCCCTTCGAGATCAGCGCTTCGACCGCGCTGACGTCGTTGCGGTGCTCGAGCCAGCGGTCGACGAGCGCGGCGTCGAGCGGTGCGGCGGACGAACACTCTTCGGCGACTACCGCCATCACCGCATCGATGATCGTCGGATCGCCCTCGTCGAGGACGAGCAGTGGGTGGTGCCCACCGGTCTGGAAGTTCCGCTCACCTTCGATCGCGTCGTAGAGGCGAAGGACGGCGGGAGTTGCGCCGCGATGCATGAGTCGTCGACACGCGTCGAGGCCTTCGCGAAACGACGGGAAGCCGAACGCAGCTGTGCGGGTGGCGACCGGCGTCGGGTGGAGCTTGAGTCGCGCGCTCGTGATCACGCCGAGCGTTCCCTCGCTGCCGACGAACAGCTGGGTGAGGTCTGGGCCAACCGCGGCCCGTGGTGCACCACCGGTGGTGATCGTGCGACCGTCGGCGAGCACCACGTCGAGCCCGACGACGATGTCTTCGATCTTTCCGTACCGGGTGGAGTGCTGACCGGCGCCGCGGCACGCGAGCCAGCCACCCACGGTCGAGAGGTCCATCGACTGGGGCCAGTGCCCCACCGTGACGCCATACGACGAACGCAGCTCGTCTTCGAGCGGTGTGCCGAACGTTCCCGCACGCACGTTGAGCACCATCGATTCGTGGTCGACATCGACGATGCCGGACAACGCGCACAGATCCAGCACGATGCCGCCGTGGATCGGCACGCTCGCGCCACACACGCCAGACCTCCCGGCGGCCGGCGTCACGGGCACGCGCGACTCGTTGGCGATCTGCAACACCGCGGCGATCTCGGCGACCGATGTCGGGCGCGCGACTGCCGCGGCCCGTGCGGCGACTTGGCCATCCAGCGCCCACACCATCGCCAGCGGCCACCAGTCTCGGCTCGCTTCCGCGAGCGCTGCGGCCTCGACCGTGACCTCTCCGCACGCGCCCCGCAGACGCTCCAGCAGCGCCGCGTCGACGTCGACGAACGCGGCATTGAGTCGCGCGGTCACGTCGGCGGCATCGCCCCCGAACGCGATCGGCGGAGTCGGGGCCCCCATCAGAGAAATTGGCGTCACGCTCCCAGTGTGGCGTCGAGGGCGGTCTCGGGGAGACCGGCCGACTCGCGCTCGTGGGCGACGGCAGCTCGGTAGGTCGCGGCCTGCCGGGCCACTTCGTCGGCGGACCAGCCCAACTCGGGCCCGAGCAGCTCGGCGACCGTCGTGGCCGCGTCGGCGGACGCGTCGCGCGCCAGCAGCCGGGCCCGGGTGCGGCGCGAGAGCACGTCGTCGAGGGTGGTGGCCATCTCGTGGCGAACCGCGTGGATGGCCTCTGCGCGCAGGTAGGGCAGCCCGGGGACGAGCGCCTCACCGAGCGAGGGGTCGGCGCGCAGCAGCTCGTGGACCTCGGCCGCCTCGGTGCCGAAGCGGCCGGCGAGGTGATCGTGCAGGCTCGGCTCGGGCGTGTCGGGGGGCACTTCGAATCCGACGGCGCCGAGGAGCTGGAGGTTCTTCGTGCGGCACTTCGCCCTTCGCTGCCCCACGATGCGCGCCGCTTGGTCAACCGTGTCGGCCGCCATGCGGCGGTATGTCGTGAGCTTGCCGCCGGTGATCGTGATCACCCCGGTCTCGGAAACCCGAACCTTGTGCCGACGCGACAGGTCGGCGGTGCGCGTGCTCCCTGCTTCCCGCAGCAACGGTCGCAACCCGGCCCACGTACTGAGCACATCGCTCGGGGTCAGCGGCTCGACGATCGCGCGGTTGACCGCGTTCAGCAGGTACTCGACGTCGGCAGGAGTGCACTGCGGGTCGTCGATCGGGCCGTCGTAATCAGTGTCGGTGGTACCGATGTACGTGAAGTCGCCCCACGGCACGACGAACACCGAGCGCCGGTCTTTGGGCACGGGGACGATCGCCGCGATGTCGTTGCGGACCTTCTCCCACGGCACGGTGATGTGGATGCCCTTGGCCGGGCGGATGGACTCAGGGTCGGCACCTTCGTCGTATGCGCGCACCTCGTCGGCCCAGACTCCGGCGGCGTTGATCACCACCCGGGCTCGCACTTCGATCTCGCGATCGTTGGCGACGACCCGCGCGCCGCGCACCATCCCGGCGTCGTCCTTCAGGAGGCCGGTGACACGCGTGTAATTGGCGACGGCCGCGCCGTGTGAAGCAGCCGTGCGGGCAAGACACAGTGTGAGCCGCGCGTCGTCGGCGTGCGCGTCGTAGTAGAGGTACGACCCGGCAACGTTGTCCCGGCGCAGCGTGGGCATGTGAGCGATCGCTTCGTCGGCGCTGATGCGTTGGTGCTTCTTCTTGATGCGGAAGCCGCCGGCAATGTCGTACATCCACATCGCGACGCCGAGAGCGCGCGCGATTCGACGATCGATGAGCCCGTCGCGAGCGAAGATCGGGATGAGGAACGGCAGCAGGCGCACGAGGTGCGGCGCGTTCTCGAGTGCAATATGACGTTCACGCAGGCCCTCGTACACCAGCCCGAACTCGCGCTGCTGGAGGTAGCGGATCCCGCCGTGCACGAGCTTCGACGACTTCGACGAGGTGCCCGACGCGAAGTCGTCGCGTTCGACGAGCGCGGTGCGTAGCCCGCGGCTCGCGGCGTCGAGCGCACAACCGGTCCCGGTGATGCCGCCGCCGATCACCAGCACGTCGAACGGCTCGTCGGCCAGCCGACCGAGCATCGCCGTCCGATCGAACCCCGGGGTCATGAACTCAGGTTACCGGCGAGTAGGGACTGCCTCAGTAGGCAAGAAGAGTCGTCAGGTCGCGCTGGATGTCGGCGACCTGGGGGAGGATCGCGTCTTCGAGGGTCGGTTCGTAGCCGACGGGGGTGTCGAGCGCGGAGAGGCGCATGACTGGCGCGTCGAGATCCTCGAAGCACTCGTCGGCGATCCACGCCGCGATCTCGCCACCGAAGCCGGCGGTGTGCGTGTCCTCGTGGAGCACGAGCACGCGGCCCGTCTTGGCTACCGACTCGGCCACGATCTCGTGGTCCCAGGGCACGATCGAACGCAGGTCGATGATCTCCACTTTCCAACCCTCGGGGTCGAGCTCGTGTGCCGCGAGCTGTGCGCGATGCACGGTGGCTCCCCACGTCACGACCGTGACGTCGCTCCCTGGGTTCACCACAGTGCCGCGACCGAACGGCAGCAACCAGTCGGGCGGCGGCATCGGGTCGCGGTTGTAGCCCTGCCGGTAGAGGTGCTTGTGCTCGAGGAACAGCACCGGATCCTCGCCGCGGAACGCGGTGCGCAGCAGGCCCGCCGCGTCACGCGCGCGCGACGGGAACACCACGTGGAGCCCGGGGATGTGGGCGAAGATCGACTCGCCGCATTGCGAATGCCAGATCGAACCGCCCGTGAGGTATCCGCCGATCGGTACGCGCAGCACCATCGGGCACGAGAACGCACCGTTGCTGCGCCAGCGGATCGTGGTGGCCTCCGTCTTGATCTGTTGCATGGCGGTCCAGATGTAATCGAAGAACTGGATCTCCGGGCTCGGGCGCAGACCGCGAATCGCCTCGCCAACCGCGCGCCCGACGATGTTCGCCTCGGCGAGCGGCGTGTTGAAGCAACGCGACTGGCCGAACTCGCGTTGGAGACCGAACGTGATGCCGAATACGCCGCCCTTGCCCGGAACCTCCTCGAGCGCGTGCGGGTCGCCGTCGGCAACGTCTTCGCCGAACACGCGGATGCGTTCGTCGAGCGCCATCTGCTCGTGCAACGTGAGGCGGATGGCCTCGCCGAACGTCACGACCTCCTCCTCGGTTCCGTCACCGGGCGGCGCCGGGTCGGGTGGCACCTCCGTGACCGTGGGTGGCGCAAACAGGTGCTCCCTCACGGTCTCGGGATCGGGCCGCGGCGCTTCCAATGCCTGGCGCGCGGCCTCGGCAACGAGGGCGACCGCGCTCTCGTGGATCTCGGTGGCCTGCTCCTGGCTGAGCGCGCCACACCCTATGAGCTCTTCCTCGAGCACCTTGATCGGGTCGTGCTCGGCTTCGTCTTCGAGCTCGGCGTGTGGGCGGTACTTCTTCTGGTCGTCCGACAGCGAGTGTGAGTACGGGCGCGTCACAAGCGCGTGCACGAGACCGGGCCCTTCACCGGAACGCACGCGCGCCACTGCCTCGGCGGCTTTGCTCCGACTCTCGAAGTAGTCGCGGCCGTCGAGCTTGGTGACGCGCAGCCCGCGGAACCCGAGGACGAGCTCTGAGATCGGCGCGGGCGCCTGCTCGTTGGAACGCGTCGAGATGGCGTACCCGTTGTCGGCGACGACGTAGAGCACCGGGAGTGCGAGTCGGCACGCGGTGGTCAAGCTCTCCCAGAACTCGCCTTGCGACGTGGCGCCCTCACCGAGAGACACGTACGTGACTTCATCTCCGTACGCAACGCAGCCGGGAAGATTGCGGCGCACGATGTACCTCGACGCTTCCGCGCACCCGATCGCGGGCAGGCATTGGCTCCCCGTTGCGCTCGACTGCGTGACGATGTGTCGCTCGGTGTCTCCCCAGTGACACGGCATCTGACGACCACCCGATGCGGGGTCGTCGGAGGACCCGACCGCCTGGAGGAGGAGCTCGTACGGCGTGACGCCGAGCCCCAGCACGAGCGCGCGGTCGCGGTAGTAGGGGAAGAACCAGTCGTAGCCCGCGCGCAGCTCCCGAGCGAACGCGAGCAGCAGCGCCTCATGGCCGGCACCCGAGATCTGGAAGAAGAC
Source organism: Acidimicrobiia bacterium (assembly GCA_009694295.1). Lineage (GTDB taxonomy): Bacteria > Actinomycetota > Acidimicrobiia > IMCC26256 > PALSA-555 > SHVJ01. The sequence continues at coordinate 60,667 of SHVJ01000001.1, read as the reverse complement.
GCGGCTCTGCTGGCGCAGCGTGATCTCGCGGTCGTCGATCGCCCGTGAGATGCACGCGAGGCGAAAGTCGTCGACGGCCTCAGCCAGGGGGACGCCGCGGTGATGCCTGGTGATCCATTCACGGAGTTTCAACGTCGGGGAGGATACGTCCCGCATGGGCACGCGCCCCAGGGCTCGCTCTGGATACGGTGATCGGGATGCGGCGTGCCAGGAGCGGCTTTCACTCACCGGTGGTCCGGCGATTGCTCGAAGAGCAAGGCCTCGACGCGTCGACGATCGAGGGAACCGGCGCCGGCGGACGGATCACGCGCGACGACGTGCAGGCTGCTGTCGCCGCCCGGACGGCGAGCGAGCCCCCGCCGCCGGTTCCGATCCGGACCGACGCCCCGAGCCGACTGGCGGTGGCGCCCGAACCCGTTCCGGAATCCGAAGCTCTGCCACCGTCGACGCCGGAGCCGGAACCAGCGTTGCCCGTTTCGAGCCCACCGACCGTTGCGACCGAGCGCGAGACGCTCGTGCCCTTCAGCGCGATGCGGCGGCGCATCGCTGGGAACCTCCGCGAGTCGATCACCACAGCCGCGCACGCCTTCTGTGCTGTCGAGACCGACTTCGAACGGGTCGATCGCGTTCGCCGCGTGCACGGGGCTGCGTGGCGCGAACGCGAGGGCTTCTCGCTCACCTATCTGCCGTTCGTGGCGCGCGCCGTGGTCGACGCGCTCGCTGAGTTTCCGCACGTGAACGCGTCGGTCGTCGACGACGGTCTGCTCGTTCGCCACGACGTGCACCTGGGTTTCGCCGTCGATCTCGACCACGCAGGGTTGATCGTCCCTGTCGTGCACGATGCCGGACGTCGGCCACTGGTCGACATCGCCCGCGCGGTTGCCGACCTCGCCGAGCGCGCCCGGAGCAATCGCCTGCAGCCTGACGAAGTGGCCGGCGGGACGTTCACGATCACCAACCCCGGTCCGAGCGGCACGCTCATCTCGGTACCGATCATCAACCAACCGCAAGTGGGGATCCTGGCGACCGACACCGTGCGTCGGCGCCCGGTGATGATCCCGACGGGTGATGGCGGCGAGGGGATTGCCATCCATCCGGTGGGGATGCTCGGTCTCTCGTTCGATCATCGAGCGATCGACGGCGCGTATGCCGCCTCGTTCGTCAGCCGCGTGAAGGAGCTGCTCGAGACCCGCGATTGGGACCCTGAGGTCACTGCAGATCAGTGAAGGACACCCACGATCATCGGGCCGGCGACGAGATGCTGCGCAGAAGCAGTCGCTAGGTCCCGACCAGGTCGGCGGCGAGGGCTCGCAGCTTCGGGTAGTTCGCCTTGCCGGCAGCGTTGCGATCGAGCGACTCGACGACGAACCAACGCTTCGGCCGCTTGTAACCCGCGATGCGATCGCGACTCCACTCGGCAATCGCCGCGTCGTCGAGCGGAGTGCCGGGTGCTGGTTGCACCAACGCGACCACCATCTCGCCGAAGCGCTCGTCGGGGACGCCCACGATCACGCAGTCGAAGACGTCTGGATGCTCGCGCAGCACGCCCTCGACTTCCTCGGGGTACACCTTCTCGCCACCGGTATTGATGCACGCAGAACCGCGACCGAGCAGTCGGATCGTGCCGTCGGATTCGACGGTCGCATAGTCGCCAGGGATCGAATAGCGCACGCCGTCCACGACTCGGAACGTGGCATCCGTCTTGGCGTCGTCCTTGTAGTACCCGAGCGGGATGTGTCCGGTCACCCCGAGCAATCCGACTTCACCACTTCCCTGGCCGACCTCGGCGCCCGTGTGTTCATCGAGCACCTTCACGCGCTCGCTGACTGCAAAGCTGGCTGGTGCGATCGCGCTGCTCGAGGTGGATTCGGAGCGGGTCATCAAGCCTTCGGACGCGCCGAGTGCGTCGATGAGCCGAACCGTCGGCAAGTGGCGCAGCAATCCCGACTTCGCCTCCGGGCTCCACGTGGCGCCCGATGATGTGATCACGCGCAGACACGAGAGATCCCACCGATTCGGCTCCTTGTCGAGTGCGGCGAGCAACGGGCGCGCGAAGGGGTCGCCCACGATGGTGAGGACGGCGACGTCGTTGCGTTCGATCTCGCTCCAGAGAAGCTCAGGGTCGAGGCCGATCCGTTCAATCAGCACAACCGTGGCCGCACCGGCCAGCGTGCTGAGCGCGATGTTCATGCCCGTGCCGTGCATCAGCGGGCACGCCGGCAAGCACGTGCCTGTGCGTTTCCCGGCGGCAGCAGCAGCAATCGGGTCGGGTGGCGTCGTACCCGGGCGCGCCATCTCCCAGTTCGCGTGGTACAGGTCGTCGTTGCGCCACATGACGCCCTTCGGCATGCCGGTGGTGCCGCCGGTGTAGAGGAAGACAAGGTCGTCGCCGTCGGGTTCGCGCGCTTGCCATTCACCATTGGGTGATGCGGCAGCGATCGCGTCTTCGTATGGCGCTCCTGTTTCCAGCCGCAACGGGCGGCGATCCGCGGGGAGCTCGGCGATCGCGGCCCGCACGGTGGCGGCAAAGTCGGGATCGTGCACGATTGCCTTGGCGTCGGAGTTGTCGAGGACGTACCGCACCTCTTCGACCACATACCGGTAGTTCACGTTCACCGGGGCACACCCGAGCTTCAGTGCCGCGAAGTACGTCTCGAGATACTCGGGTCGGTTCGTGCAGGCGAGCGCCACCTTGTCGCCGGGCCGCAGCCCGTGGTCCCAGAGGTACGAGGCCAGTCGCGCGGCGCGATCGTCCCACTCACCCCACGACACGCGCCGATCGCCGCATACGAGCGCGTCGCGGTCGGGGACCGCCTGAGCGATCCCGTGCCACACAGCAGCGAAGTTCCACCCCGGCATCGGCAGAGGGTACTGACGTGCCCGAGCCCTACGTGAACCAGCCCCACGTGAACCAGCCCTGGGTGTCGGCGCGCACGTGCACGGTCAAGGCGAGTCGGCGATCGTGTCCCTCAGCCATTGGTACGCGAGCTTGGGGGTGTAGTCCGCGCGCAGAAGCCCATAGGCCCATTCCGGAGACGGCGGGTCGGTCAGCGTGTACACGAAGAACGGACCGGTTGCGAAGGGCCATTGCTGCCACAGGGTCACCATCTCGCGGATGTTCTCGGCCTGATCGGGTTCCGGGACGGCGTTTGGGTCCCCCGTATACGCACCGGCTTCGGTAGCCCAGATGGGTGTCGTTCCGTCGCTGTGCTCGACCATCACGTCGTGGAGTGCCGCGGTGTGGCAGAAGGCAAGGTTGGAGTCGAGCGGGCTGGGATTGGCATACGGGTGGTGTCCAAAGGCATCGAAGTACGGCTTGGCGCCCGCGCGGTACATCCTTTCGAGAAACGCTCGCTCGCCGTAGCGACTCCCTGTCGCGGTGGTTTCGTCGAGATCTTCGGTCGGTCCCAAGCCACCACTTACCACCATCAGGCTTGGATCCACATCTGAGATTACGCCGTGAGCGACCTTCAACAACCTGGTGTAGGCGCCGGGTTTGGGCGTTGGCTTCCAGAACTGAGGAAGATTCGGTTCGTTCCAGATCTCGTATGTCCGAACACCCTGTGATGCGTACCGTTCCGCGAGCGCACCGACGAACGTCGCGAAGTCGGGAAGGTGCGCGCGGGTCGGCGGGAAGTGCTGATTCCTTGCGCTGGATGCCCTTGCCCACGCTGGGGTGTACCCCACGGTGAACAACATGTTGAGACCATGATCGTTCGCGGAATCGACAGCGGTGTCGACGGCGTCCCACTTCCAGTCGTTTGGACCGGTCGGCTGGACCTGGTACCACGCGATGTCGAAGCGCACCCATTGCGCGCCCGTCGCCTCGACGAGGTCAAAGTCGTGATCGACCTCTTCGGTCGGCTTGAACGTTGGACCAGCAGATACGGCCAGTCCCACCGTGTCTCCAGGGACGATGGTTCCTGCTGACGGCTGGGTCGATGGGCAAGCGGTCTTGGGCGCAGCCTTTGCTGTCGTCGCCGAGGACTGCTGTGTCCGCTCATCGTGCCGCTCATCGTGCCGCTCATCGTGCCGCTCATCGTGATGGTGGCGAGTGCGATCATCGAACGTGAACGAACGCCCAGCATGGGGGCACAGGCTAGGGCGGTCATGATTGAGGGATGGAGTTGAGGCTTCCGATCGATCCGTTGGGTGTGGTGGGCGCCGCATCCGACCGTGTGCGCGACGTCGTAGCCCAGGCTGTGCGCGGCCGAGTGGCGGGGAACCCGCGTGGTCCGGTCGTCGATGCGACGGGTGATGCCGGGTGGTTCGGTCCCGCGTCGGTGGCGTGGCGATTGCACGCCGACATCTCGTCGCTCATCGGTGGGCTGCGCGCGCTCCTGTACCAGACGCTGCATCCCTTGGCGATGGCCGGCGTTGCCGAACACTCCGACTACCGCCACGATCCTTGGGGTCGTTTGCATCGCACGAGCCGGTTCATCGCGGCGACCACGTACGGTACGAGCGAAGAGGCCGAGGCTGCCGTGGCACTCGTCAAGAAGGTCCATGAGCGCGTGCGCGGGATCGCACCTGACGGCCGGGCCTACTCGGCGAACGAGCCGATCCTTCTCGCGTGGGTGCACGCGACCGAGATCGACAGCTTCATTGCCGCGTACCGGCGGTACGGCTCCGCACCGCTCGCCGATGAGGACGTCGACCGGTATGTGAACGAGATGGCGGTCGTGGCGCGCGCGTTCGGTGCCGATCCCGTGCCGACGACCGCCGCCGAGCTGCGCACGCTGCTCGCGTCGTACGAGCTGCACGCCACGAGCGACGCGCGCGCCGCCGCTCGCTGGCTCATGGTGCCGCCGATGCCGTGGCGCGTCCGGCCCGTGTACACCCTCGTTGCCGCGGCTGCGATCGAGCTGCTCCCGCTCACCGCGCAGCTCGAGCTCGGACTCGTGATCCCGCCGTTCGCCGGTCCGGTTGGCGTGCGTCCCGCAACGCGCGCGTTCGTGAGCACCGCACGGTGGGCCATCGGTGAATCACCCACCCTCGCAACAGCCAGGGAGCGCGCGACCGCCTAAAGCTTCGGTTCGGGTAACGGCCTCGCTCGGATCGCGTCGATCGTGCGTTGGGCGTCCCAGCTCGAGTGCAGGATGCCCACCACGGGCACCAGCGACTTCGACCAACGGGAGAGCACGCGCGTCACGATCGCTTTGACCAGGTTCTTGGTGATGGCGCTCCCCGTGCCCAGGTCGCTGTCGGTGCCGCCCGTCATCGCGATCATCACGTCGCGCGCGACGGCGTTCGCATCGGGTTCGATGCCCGCGGCCTCCAGGTCGTGCACGCGCAGCGACGCGGCGACCGACATCTCAGTCGCGAGCGCGAGCAGGAGTGTGCCCAACATGATCGGCAGAGCGGGCGGTAACGCGGAGCCACCCGAGATGAGCACGCCCAGCGCTTCGATCTCTTGACCAGCCGCAGCCATGCCGCCGGTGGCGGCGACCAGCGCCTTCGCTGACGCGACGGTCCGCACCGGGAGCGGTCGCTCCACGATTTTCGGCATGATCACCCCGAGCAGACGCTCGGTCTCGGTCTCGAACGCCGCGACCGCGTCGCCCGGCGTTCGCACCTTGCGGAGCTCGCGCATCGAGCGCGCCAGGTAGGGCAGGGTGCCCGACGGGAGCGAACGCGGGAATGAACGAACGGTATTGCCCACCGTGCGGGCCCAGTCCGTGACCCCGGCCACGGCTACGCCGGTGAGCGTTCGTTCAGCGTCAGCGCGTTGTCGCGCAGGATCAGGCGCTGAGCGGTGTCGTCGAGCTCCTTGAGCTCGGTGACGTAGTCGAGCGGCTTCGGCATGCCTTCGATGTGCGGCCAGTCGGAACCGAAGATCACGCGGTCAGCGCCCATGAGATCGACAACCTCGTATACGTCGTCTTCCCAGAACGGGTTGATCCACACGTGCTGTCGGAACGACTCGGCCGGGTGGTCGCCGAAGAAGCCGGGCATCTTGCGGGTCTGCGAGTTGAGCTTGCGGAACAAGTCGGGGAGGAACTCCGAGCCGTTCTCGACCGACGCGACCCGCAGGTTCGGGAACCGCTCGTACAGCTTGTCGAACGAGAGCGACAGCAGGAAGTCGTATGCGGCGCGTTCGATGGCGAGCACCTTGATCGACGGCCGTCCCGCGCCCTCGAACGTGGCGGAGAAGCCGTCCTTCGCGTAGCCCTGGCTCGAGTACCCGCTGTCGCCCGCGTGTACGACGACGGTGATGCCGGCTTCGTTGGCGCGTGCCCAGAACGGATCGAACACAGGATCGCCCGGTGAGAGCTGACCCGTTGCGGTGGTGGGCGCCGCGGGGCGCATGACGACGACGCGCGCGTCGCGCTCGATCGCCCATTCAAGCTCACGTACCGCCCAATCGACGTCGCACAGCGACACATATGGCGCGGCGTAGATGCGGTCGCGGTAGTTGCAGCCCCAGTCTTCGTCGAGCCACCGGTTGAACGCGGTGAACGTGATCGCGACTGCCTCGGGGTCGTGCTTGAGCAGTTCCTCGTAGAGAATGCCGAGCGTCGGGAACAGCCAGATCTTCTCGATGCCCTGCTCGTCCATCGTGGTGAGGCGCGCGTCGCGGTCGCGGTATTCGGGTCGGATCGGCTCGCGGTCGCGCAGGAACTCGAGCGGGCTCTTGAGGTCGGGGTTGCCGCGGAAGTAGTCGTGCATCGCGCCGGCCTTGGCGATCGGGTCGAAGGTGGGGTTGACGACCGCTCGGCTCACCTGGCCGCCGACGACGTGGTACCGACGCCCGTCGATCTCCGCCCATTGCACGCAGCGCCAGCCCAACTTCGGGTCGAGATGACGAGTGAACGCGTCTAGGGCCTCGTAATAGTGGTTGTCCGCGTCAAACGCCGCGAAGTCGAGGTCCATGGGCTCCCAGCGTACGACGCCGGAGCGGCAGAGTGTTTACGCGGCGTCGACGTGGGCGACGCGCCAGGCGGCGGTTGCGGTGTCGAGCTCGACGAGTCGCTCCATCTCATTGAGGGCGCTCTGGAGGGCGGTGTCGATTCGGCTGCGGGGGATGAGCTCGGCGTAGGCCGCGACGAGGGTGCGGTAATGATCGAGCTGCTCGGCGGGCGGAGTCGGGAACCGGGCGAAGGCGATGCTGCCGTGGCGGCGCAGCTCGGTCTGGAATGCCCGCAGGTCGCGTAGCGCGTCGGCGGCGCGAACGCGCACGAGGCCGGTGTCGTCCTCTCTTTGGAGCGACGCGAGTGAGCGGATGCGGCGCTCGCGCCAGGTGTTGGCGTCGAGGCGTCGGTCGCCGCGACCAGCGTCGGTGCGCGCGTCAGCGGCGACGGCCACCAACTTCGCGACCTTCTTGCCGAAGCGTTCGCGAAACTCGTCGATCGGCACTTCCGCATCGCCGACCGCGTCGAGCAACACCGCGGCGATGGCTTCGCGTTCGTTCGCGCCGTCATCGAGGAGCAGCGAGGCGATGCCTAGCACCTGTCCGAGCGACGGCGCGGCGCGCGCGGGATCAGGGGCGCGTTCGGCATGGCGCGTGGCGGCCCAGTCCGTTGCTCGGAAGAACTTCTTCGACAGATGGATCTCCGGTTCGGCCACGAGGTCCAACGTATCGACGGCGATCCTCCTGGCGGTGGATGGCTCAGCCGGGCGGCGAGGGGATGACGTTGGCGCCACCTGAGGGGAAGAGAGTGGACTTAGCGGCGCCAAGATCGGCCGCGGTCCACTCGTCCGACAGCTCGACACGGTTGCTCACCGCCAGCGGGCCGATCACGCTGACCCGGCTTCCCACCACCAGCAGCACCTGGCCGGTCACGTCAGCGGCGTCGTCGCTGCACAACCATGTCACCGCCTTGGAGGTGTGGGCCGGGTCGTACCGGTCGAGGCCCGACTCGGGCGCGTCGAACCCCATCGCCTCGGTCATGCGCGTGCGGGCGCGCATGGCGATCGCGTTCACGGTCGCTCCGTACTTGGCGAGCTCGGAGGCAAGCTCCAGCGTGATGCCGAGGATCCCCGCCTTGGCCGCCGAGTAGTTGGCGTGGCCCCGCGCAGGGAACAACCCTCCTTCACTCACGGTGTTCACGATGCGGCGCCCCGGTGCGGTGCCCTGCTCGCGCCAGTACGTGCCAGCGAACCGGCTGGGGGCGAAGTGCCCCTTCAGGTTGACGCGCACGACGTCGTCCCACTCGTCCTCGGTCATGTTGAAGCTCATACGGTCGCGGGTGATGCCTGCGTTGTTCACGAGGATGTGGAGGTCGCCGAACTCGGCGATGGCCTGCGCCACGAGCGCCTCGGCGACCGACCAGTCAGCAACGTCGCCCGAGTGAGCGAGCGAGGAGCCGCCAGCAGCGCGGATCTCGGCCGCGACGGCGCCGGCTGCTTCGGGCGATCTGTTGTTCACGACCACCCGGGCGCCGGCATCGGCGAGGGCGAGCGCGTGCGCCCGCCCAAGACCGCGCCCCGCGCCGGTCACGATCGCCACCCGGCCGTCGAGGTCTAGTCCGCTCGTCATCCTGAGGTGGTCATAGCATCGCCGGGATGGCCGAGCCCGCAATCGTGGCTGAGCACTTGGTCAAGCGATATGGCGTGCTCGAGGCGCTCAAGGATGTGTCGTTCTCGGTTCCCGAAGGAGAGGTGCTCGGGCTCCTCGGGCCGAACGGCGCGGGCAAGACCACGGCGGTGCGCATCCTCACGACGCTGCTGCGCCCCGATTCGGGTCGAGCAATAGTGTTGGGTCGCGATGTCCGCGACGACGCGGCCCGTGTTCGTGCATCGATCGGTCTCGCCGGACAAAACGCAGCCGTCGACGAGAACCTCACTGCGCACGAGAACCTCAGGCTGGTCGGCCGCCTCACACACATGTCAACCGGCGACATCAAGAGTCGGAGCGACGAGCTCATTGAGCAGTTCTCACTCGCGCACGCCGGCAACCGACTGGTGCGCACGTTCAGCGGCGGGATGCGCCGTCGGCTCGATCTCGCGCTGGCCCTCGTGCATCGCCCACCGGTTCTTTTCCTCGATGAGCCGACGACCGGGCTTGATCCGAAGGGCCGAACCGATCTCTGGACGGTGATCCAGCGGCTGGTGGGCAAGGGCACCACTGTGCTTCTCACCACGCAGTACTTGGAGGAAGCCGACCAGCTCGCGAACAACATCGTGGTGATCGACCATGGGTCGGTGATTGCCGAGGGAACGTCGGCGGCGCTGAAGGGGCGCTTCGGTAGCACCGTCATCGAAGTTGCGTTCCGTGACGAGACCGCAGCGACCACAGCCTCGGAACGACTGGCTCACGTCGGTACAGTCGCGCGCGACGGTTCGCGGCTGAAGGTGAGCGTGAGTGACGGCGCGCCGGCGATGCTCGAGACCGTTCGCGTGATCGATGGGGCGCACCTGGAGCCGACGAGCATGGCGTTACGCGAGCCCACGCTCGACGACGTATTCCTCGCGCTGACAGGTCACGCTGCCGAAGAGCCACCTGTCGAGGACGACGTATCCGAAGCTGACCTCGCCCGACGTGGAAAGCACAAGACCGCATGACGACCACCGCCACCACATCGCCCGTACCCGTCATGAGTGACGCCCGACCGCGGCCCGTTGCCGACGCGCTCACAATGATGTGGCGCAACCTGGTCAACATCCGACGCAACCCACAGCTACTGGTGCTGGCGACGATCCAGCCAGTGATCTTCGTCTTGATGTTCCGCTACGTGTTCGGCGGAGCCATCGGCGGCGTTTCCGGCGTGCCATACGTCGACTTCTTGATGCCGGGCGTATTCATCCAGACGGTCGTGTTCGGTTCGCTCACCACGGGGATCGGCTTGGCCGACGACTTGAACAAGGGTCTGGTCGAGCGCTTCCGATCGCTTCCGATGGCGCGCTCGGCCGTCCTCATCGGGCGCACCCTGGCCGACCTTGTCCGGAACATCCTCGTGGTGCTGCTCATGTGCGCGATCGGATACCTGGTCGGTTGGCGACCGCACACCGAAGCGCTTGCGGTGATCGCCGGCATCGCCATGGTGGTGCTGTTCTCATACTCGTTGTCGTGGGTGTTCGCGATCATCGGCCTGTCGGTACGAGACGCTGAAACGACACAAGCCGCGTCGTTCCCGATCTTGGCGCTGCTCGTCTTCCCGTCGACGGCATTCGTGCCGCTCCACACCATGCCCGACTGGCTCCAGGTGTATGCCGAGCATCAACCGGTGTCGGTGGTCGTCGAGGCGGTGCGCGACCTCACCATCGGTGGGCCAACGAGCTCTGACGTGCTCATCGCTCTCGCATGGTGCGTCGGCATCGTGGCCGTGTTCGCTCCGATGGCCGTCGCCCGCTATCGGAAAGCGGTCTAGGTCGAAGTCAGTCGATCAACCTCCGCGAGTTCTTCGGCGCTGAGTTCCCACGCGGTCGTCGCAGCGACGTTGGTGCGTACCTGCTCGGGTTTGGTGGCGCCTGCGATAATGCTGGCCACCGCGGACTTTGTTGCCAGCCACGAGAGCGCGAGCTCGTGGATCGTGTGGCCGTGTGACTCGGCGAACGCTTCGAGCCTCTCGACGACATCAAAGCGCTCGTCCGACGGCGCGCCCCATTGCGCCAATCGTGTGCCCTCAGGCGGTGCCTCACCCCGCTTGTACTTGCCAGTGAGTAGCCCGCTTGCGAGTGGGAAGTACGGCACGAACGCGATACCGAGCCGCGCACACGCAGGAAGCACTTCCTTCTCCGGTTCACGCTGGAGCAGGCTGTAGTCGTTCTGCACCGTGGCAAACGGTCGCACGCCGCGCTCCTCGGCTGCGGCTGCGGCTTCGTCGAGCTGCGCCTCGGAGAAGTTGGAGCAACCGATCTCGCGCACCTTGCCCGCCTGCACCAACGAATTGAGCGCCTCGAGGGTGTCGCCGATCGGAGTCTCGGCGTCGGGCGCGTGCAGCCAATAGAGATCGATGCGATCGGTGCCGAGACGGCGCAGGCTGTCTTCGCAGGCCTGCACCACCCACTCGGGGCTGCCGCCCGTGAGACCACTCTCCTCCGGCGGCTTGAGCATCCCGAACTTGGTCGCGACCACCACGCCGTCGCGGCGAGCACCCAGGGAGCGACCGAGGAACTCCTCCGATTTCATACCCCCGTAGAGGTCGGCGGTGTCGAAGAAGTTGATGCCCGCGTCGATCGCAGCGTCGACGACGGCCTGGCTTGCGTCTTCGTCGATGCGCATGCCGAAGTTGTTGCAGCCGAGGCCGGCAACCGACACCTCCAGCTCACCGATCCGGCGCATCTTCTCGGTCATCGTCGACTCCTCGTGTCGTTCATGTCAGCATGTCCTTCCACTGGGTGTGTTGCGGTGCTGTTTTCAGCGCGAATCGCATGAGGATCTCCTGTCAGAACCTGGCTCTCAGAACCTGCCCATCAAGACTTGGGTGGCGTCCGGGTTTGAAGAGTCTGACGCCACCCGCTCTCGTATCATCTGGTTGTGCAGCCTTACCGGCGACTCGCCGAGATGGCTGAGCAGTCACCCGTTCGGGCGTTCCTCACGACGGTCATCGTTGGTGGTGTCGTCGTCGGCATGTTCATCGCCGCTCTCGTGATGAGCACCGGGATCCTGTTCCGCGCCCAGGAGTTCGACAGCAGCATCACGTTGCGCGAGCTCAAGCAGCGCTCGACGGTGTACGACTCGAAGGGGAACGTGATCGCGGTGCTCGGGTCGCTGAACCGACAAGAGGTTCGCCTCAGCGCCGTTCCCAAGATCCTCCAACAAGCGGTCGTTGCGGTCGAAGACCAGACGTTCTGGACCAATGAGGGCGTCGACTTCAATGCGGTGGCGCGAGCGTTCGCACGCAACGTGACGTCGGGTGAGATCGAGGAAGGGGGGTCGACGATCACCCAACAGCTCGTGAAGAACCGCATCCTCACGTCAGAGCGCGACCTCAACCGCAAGGTGCGCGAAGTCCTCCTCGCGGTCCGGCTCACCGATCAGATCTCGAAGCGCAAGATCCTCGAGCAGTACCTGAACACCGTGTACTTCGGACAAGGGTCGTACGGAGTGAAGGCCGCGGTGGAGCGTTTCTTCCTCCAGGAGGGCGCCTTCGGTCCGTATCCTCCGCAGCTCGCCGACGTGACCATCGCGCAAGCCGCGCTGCTCGCGGGTCTCATCGCCAACCCCGAGGGCGATAACCCGTTCACAAGTCCCGAGCGCGCGCGTGCCCGCCGAACGATCGCGTTGAGCCAAATGGTCAGCCAGGACTACATCACGCGCGCGGAGGCCGTCGTCGCCGAGCAGGAGCCACTGCCGTCGATCAAGCCCGATGCCGAGCTCCGACCGCGCAATGCGTGGGCCGAAGAGGTGCAAGATCGGCTGATCAACGACCCGGTGTATGCGGTGCTCGGCAAGACGGAACCGATCCGGCGAACTCGTGTGCTGACCGGTGGGTTGCAGATCACGGCCACGCTCGACCCCGTGAAGCAGAAGTTCGCGCAAGAAGCGATGGACGAGATTCTGCCGGAGAAGCCGGGATTCACCGGCGCGATGATCGCCATGGATCCCAACACCGGTGAAGTGAAGGCGATGATCGCTGGTCCGGCGTTCGTGCAGAGTCAGTACAACATCGCCACGACGTACCCGGGACGCCAGGCGGGCTCCACGTGGAAGGTGATCACACTGGCCTCGGCGATCGAACACGGGTTCTCGCCGAAGGACACGATCAGCGGATCGTCGCCGTGTGAGTTCGGTGCGCTCGGCAAAACCCAGAACGCCGAACGTGGGACCGGTCGTATGACCTTGCGCTCGGCAACAGCGCACTCCGTCAACTGTGCGTTCGCCCGGTTGGAGCTCGCAACCGGACTGCTCAACGTTATGGAGACGGCCCAGAAGATGGGGATCACCCAAGAGACGTTGAAGCCGATCCTCACGTTGACGCTAGGGACGATCGAGACGACACCGTTGGAGATGGCGACGGTGGCGTCCACGATCGCCAACGGTGGCGTGCACCACCCGCCGTTGTTCGTGAGCAAGATCGTGGCCGCCGACGGACGGGTGGTCTTCGACGCCGCGAAGGACGTGGAAGGGACGCGCGCGATCAGTGAAGAGGCCGCCGCGTGCGAAGCCGACATGTTGCGCGGCGTGATCACGAGCGGCACTGGTACGGCGGCGCGATTGAACAGCAGCCGACCGGTCGCGGGCAAGACCGGCACGACCGACAACAAGGCCGACGCGAACTTCCTCGGTTTCACCCCGCAGCTCGCGGTCTTCATCTGGCACGGCAACGCACTCGCGCAGGTGCCCGGTGCCGGGTTCGGCGGCCAGATCCCGGCGCGCATCTTCAGGGCGTTCATGGAGACCGCACTCTTTGCGCTCCCCTTCGCCGAGTTCCCCGACCCGGGTCCGTTCTGCGACCGCCAGGGGGCCTACGTCTCTGAGAAGGGCCGGGGAGTGCCGGGCGTCGCCCCGCCGACCACGCCCACGACCGCCGGGCCGGTCATCGTCATCCCGGAGGTGACAGTGCCGCCCGTCACCGTGCCCTCGACCACCCCGTCGACCTAGAAGGCCCATCGACCCAGAAGGCCCATCGACCCAGAAGGCGCGCCAGGGCTCCTGCCCTGACCACACCCCTTTCCCCTCAAGGCCTGTCGGGGACCGGCCGATGCCTCTCATGCGAGGCATGGGAGGCCCCGAATGACCGGTATGGCAGTGGTGAGGCGTGGGCGCGGCACGGTCGCGTTCGTCGCCATGGTGGTGGCCGCGATCGCGATCGCGACCGTCGCCCTCTCATTCGGCGCGCCGACCGCCACCGCCGGCCCGGTGCGTGATGCCGATCCCGGTGCCGCGGCCCAGATCGCCCAGCAGATCGTCGTTGCAGACGCCGCGATCCGCATCAACACCTACGTGCTCCCGGATGCCGAAGCCAAGGTGGTTGCCACGTTCACCGCAGCTACGGCGGCCGCCGCCGAAGAGGAGCGCACGCACGCCGAAGGCGCGTCCGCTCCCAGCGTGGGGACCGGCGACGTCTTGAGCGCAGCCACCAGCGCGCTGCTCAAGGACCTCGCACCAGAACAAGCAAGCGCCACCCGCTCAGCCGCCAAGGCCGCAGCAACCGCCGCGGTGCAGCACCGTGACGAGGTGAAGTTCAACCTCGATGCCGCCGCCGCGAAGAAGGCGGAGCTCGTCGCGGCGCTTGCGCAGGGCGGGCACCGGCGCACCCTTTGGTGCGTGCTGTTGCTCGACCGCCTCGGTGCTCCCGTGACGAGCGAGAACCTGCTTGGACTCGTCGCCTGGATCGAAGCGGAATCGAACGTTGCGTCCGCCCGCAACCCGTTGGCCACCACACAAGGCGCGCCCGGCGCCCACAACGTCAACTCAGTGGGCGTGAAGGGCTACCCGACCGACGAGGTTGGTCTCGACGCGACCGTCATCACGCTCCACAACGGCCACTACCCGGCAATCCTCGACGCACTGGCGCGGGGCGACTCCGCGCTCCGGTTGGTGCAAGCGGTTGCCGCGTCACCGTGGGGCACCGGACAGAACGCTGTCATCCGCCTTCATCAGCTCGGCGGCTGACCACCTCGACCTGCAAGTAGGTCGCGGATCTCCACGAGCACGTCCTTCTCTGACAGCCCGGGCTCGGCCTCTTCCTGCTTGCGCATGCCGTTGATCGCTTTCACGACGAGGAACAGCGCAAGCCCGACGATCAGGAAGCTGATGACCGCGGTGAGGAAGCTCCCGTAACGGATCACGCCATCGCCGATCGAGAGCGTGAGGTCGTCGAAGTTGGGCTTGCCCACCACCGCGCCGATGAATGCGTTGAGGATGTCGTTCACAAACGACTGGATGACGACGGTGAATGCGGCGCCGATCACGATGCCAACGGCGAGATCGATCACGTTGCTGCGAGAGATGAAGTCCTTGAACTCCTTGGTCATGTTCGAGGGCATGGCTTCCTCCAGGTGTGAGCCGGGCAAGTGTGAGCGGGCAAATGTGAGCCGGGCAAGTGCGAGTTAGGCAAGTGCTGGTCGGAAAGAATCAGTAGCCGCGCGCGAGGTCGACCTCGTTGCGGAGCGGTTCGTTCGCGAGAAAGCGGGTGAGATTCTCCCGGAAGAGCTCATGCAGGTTGACGAAGAGCGCGCCCGGCACGGCCGCGGCGTGCGGCGAGATGTAGAGGTTCGGCGCATCCCACAGCGGGTGATCGCCCGGCAACGGCTCGACACTCGCGACATCGATCGCCGCAGCACCTAGATGCCCACTCTCGAGCGCGTGGATCAGCGCGGGTTCGTCGACGAACGAACCTCGGCCGACGTTGCAGAAGAACGAACCCTGCTGCATCGCCGCGAACGCGGCGGCGTCCATCATCCCGGTGGTCTCCGGCGTCTCAGGTACTGCGGCGACAACTGCGTCGCACTGTACGAGCATGGCGTGCAGGTCGCCGGGTGGGAACAGCTCGTCGATATCGAGTGCCGTCGCACCGGGCGTGGCCGATCGACGTGTCGCGAGCACGCGCATGCCGAACGCTTTCGCGCGGCTCGCGACCGCCGAGTTGATTGCGCCGAGACCGATCAGCCCGAGCGTGCTGCCGGCAAGTTGGCGGCCGTAGACCGGCATCCACTCGTGCCGCTCGCGCGCGGCGTCGAGCACCGGGAGGCGCTTCCAGTGCTGGAGCACGCGCGCGAGCGCGAACTCGGCGATCCCAACCGCGTTCACCCCCGCGGCAGATGTGAGGCGGACACCCACGTCGGCGAGACCGGCCGATTGGAGCTGGCCGGTGCCGGCTCCCACCGACTGCACCCAGACGAGGTTGGGAGCGTGGGTCGCCACGTCGTAGGGCAAGTCGATCGCCACCGCCACGTTGATCATGGCGAAGGCCTTGCGCTGGGCCTTGGTGAGCGCGGGCGCTCGGCCCCGGAGATTCTGATCCTTGGCACCCGGCGTGCCGCGTGCACTGCGCAGCTCGTGCGTCTCGTCGTATCGCTCGGTGATCACTCGAACGCGGGGGTCGAGCGCCTTGAGCGCAGCCACCTCGCGTGCGAAGCCGTCGGCATCGCCGAACCAATTGCTCGGGTAGAAGATGCCCACGACGACCTGGGTGTCGCTCACGAGGCCGGACGCTACCGTTCGCCTCAGCAACGCGA
Organism: Acidimicrobiia bacterium; assembly: GCA_009694295.1. GTDB lineage: Bacteria > Actinomycetota > Acidimicrobiia > IMCC26256 > PALSA-555 > SHVJ01. Next base: position 44,602 of record SHVJ01000001.1, on the reverse strand, counting down.
TGAGGGGGAGCATTCATGGGCGACGACCTGCGGTATCTCGACGCCGACGGGCATCTCGTCGAGCACCCGACGGGTCTCCAGAACTACGCGCCGCACGGGTTCCGCGACAAGGTGTGGCACGTCGAGACCGACGCCAAAGGCCTCGAGTGGGTTGTGATGGGCGACGGGCGCGAGCCGGCCAACGTGTATGCCGCCGCCGCCGTCGCAGGCTTCACCGACGAAGAGAAGCAGCAAGCCTGGACCGGGCAGATGCGGTACTCGCAGATCCCCGGTGGCGCCTACGACACCAAAGAGCGCCTCGCTGCGATGGACGAAGACATGATCGACGTGTCGGTCCTCTATCCCACGATGCTGCTCGGTCTCTCCGGCTATCCCGATCGCGATGTGGCGCTGGCGACGGCGCGTGCGTACAACGACTGGCTCGCTGACCACTGCGGTGAGAGTGACGGCCGGCTCTATGGCGCGGCCGTCGTGCCGCAGTGGGATGCCGAGCTCGCCGCGGCCGAGATCCGCCGGTCGGGCGCGACGCGACCGATGGTTGCCGCGTTCCTGCGTCCGAACCCCACGCTCGACTGGAAGCCACTTTCGGATCGTGCATACGACCCGATCTGGAAGGCGGCGTGCGACGCGAACGTGGCCATCGGCTTCCACCCGTTGCTCGCTGGCGACATGCCGGGCGCGTGTCGCGGGTTGCGTATCAACGAGCTGCGCTTCGACACCCCGTGGATGCGCGGCGAGATGGACCTCAAGCCGCCGATGCCCGGCATGACGATCGGTTACGACAACAACTTCTTCGCGCAGGCGATCTCGAACCCGGTCGACATGATGACCACGATTGCGTTCATGATCGGCGGCGGCGTTCTCCAACGCTTCCCCGACCTGCGCGTTGTGTTCCTGGAGTCGAACGGCGGTTGGATCGTGCCGTGGCTCGAGCGGCTCGACCATCACTTCCACGAGTTCGGCTTCGACGTGCCGTGGCTGAACGAGGAGCCGTCCACCTACTTCCGACGTCAGTGTTGGATCAGCTTCGACCCCGACGAGTCAACGCTGGCGTTTACCGCCAACTCACCGCTCGTCGGTGCCGATCGCATCGTGTGGGCATCCGACTACCCGCACCCCGACGCCAAGTACCCCGGCACCACCCGCGAGCTCGACGAAGCGATGGAGACACTCGGCGACGACCAACGCGAGCTCATCGCCGGCGCCAACACCGCGGCCCTCTACGCGCTCGACGCATGACCAATACCGCTCATACTGGCGACGTTACGGTTGAGCTCCAGCCGTGGACCGAGCCACCGAGCGCTGACGATCCCGACGCCAATTTCAAGATCGACCTCGCGCTCTACGCGCACGTCGATCCGCTGGCGACGATCCGCACCCTGAGCGAGAACCTGCACCTGCCGGTCGGCGCGCTGTGTCACTACGTGCTTGCCAAGTGGGCGACCGGCGGGAGTGGCGGGCTGCTCGAGCTCGGCCCCACGATGACGCGTCGACTCAACGACGTGTGCGACCAGGCCGAAGCCGACGGCTCGGACGACGCGCGTCTCGCCGCGTACGACCAGCTCCGTCAGATGCTCGACTGGCTCCGCCACCCCCTCGACCACCCCGAGGTCTACGAGTAGCCGCCCCACTGCTGCTTTTCGTGACGCAATCGGTGGTCAGGGCAACCGGAAGCGTCACGAGAACGAGCAAATTAGTGGGGGAACTCGCCGGCGTTCACCATGAGCGTCTGCGCGGTGATCATGCGGGCGCGATCGGACGCGAAGAAGATGACGGCTTCGGCGACGTCGCCATCGGAGGGGATCTCGCCCAACGGCATGCTCTGCGTGATCCCCGCGATGACCTGCTCGGGCGGGATGCCCTGCGCGTCGGCCGTCATCTTCACGTAGCCCTCGACCGGCGGGCCCCACATCCATGTGGGCACGACGGTGTTCACGCGGATCTTGTCGGCGCCGAGCTCGTTGGCGAGGTGGTACATCGCTGACACCAGTCCCGCCTTCGACGATTGGTACGCGGTCTGGAAGAAGCCCTTCGGCGGCCAGAACATCCCTTGCGACCCGATGAACACGATCGCGCCACCGTTCTTCTTGAGGTGGGGGATCGCCGACTGGGTCACTTGGAGCGTGCCGATCACGTTGGTGTCGAACACCTGACGCCACTCGTCGAAGTTGGCCTCCTCGACACCGCCGAACACGGAATCGAAGGCCGCGCAGTTCACCAGCGCGTCGAGCTTGCCGAACTTCTCGACCGCGGCATTCGAGAGGGCGGCGCACTGCTCCGCGTTCGTGATGTCGGTGACCTGCCAGCCAACGCGCTTGCCCGACGGGTCGATCTCGGCTGCCGCGGCCTCGAGGTTCGCTTGGGTGCGGGCGCCCATCATCACGGATGCGCCCTCGCGCACCGCTGCCGCAGCGATCTCGCGTCCCAGCCCAGGGCCGACGCCCGAGACCACCATCACCTTGCCGTCCAACAACATTGCGTCCTCCTCAGCGTGAGGAAGAGTCTGCCGCGGACGCGCCGATCGAGGCGCCGAGACCGCCGGGAGATTTGCCGAAGACTTTGGACTTTCGACCCTGCCGTCGGTGCCCGTGCACCGACATGATGCAGCCATGGTCACGTGGTCGAAACCTCGCTTCACCCGTCGTGGCGTCCTCGCGGTGATCGCCGTCCTGGCGTTGGCCTTCGGGCTGCTCCAGCTCATCCCGATCCGGGTGGACAACCCGCCGGTCAAGCAAGAGCCGACGTGGGACAGCCCACGTACGCGCGCCCTCGCGAAGGTCGCTTGCTTCGACTGCCATAGCAACGAGACCGAGACCCCCTGGTTCGAGGACATCGCGCCGCTGTCGTGGTGGATCAAGAACCACGTGGACGAGGGCCGCGACACGCTCAACTTCTCCGACTGCACGAAGAGCACCGGGGGCGGCGAGGGTGGCGGCGAGGGTGGCGGCGACGCGGCCGAGACCGTTGGTCGCTCGATGCCGCCCGGCTACTACACGTGGTTCGGCCTGCACGCCGACGCCAAGCTCACCGCCAAGGAGCGGCAAGACCTCGCCGCGGGATTGCGGGCCTCGCTGAGCGGCTGGAAGTGCGGCAAGGGCGACTAGCTATTTCCTCGCCGTTTCGTCCCGCAGCTGGTTGCGCAGCTCGTACTTCTTGATCTTGCCGCTTGGGGTTCTTGGGAAGTCGTCGACGACTCGCACTTCTTCTGGCCACTTCTGACGCGCCAGGCCGGCTTCGTCGAGGTGGGCGCGCAGCTTGTCGAGGTCGGGTGCGTCGTGGCCTTCGAGCATGCGGAAGTACGCGCAGCCGTGCTCACCGAGGCGCGCGTCTGGTGCGGGAACCACCGCACATTCGGCGACGCCGCCCATGCGGTGAAGCAGTTCCTCCACCTCGCTGGCGCTGACCTTCTCGCCGCCGCGGATGATGATGTCCTTCTTCCTGTCGGTCACGTGCAGATAGCCGTCGTCGTCGAGGAAGCCGATGTCGCCCGTGGCGTACCAGCCGTCGGCGTCGAAGGCGTCGGCGGTGAGCGCCGGATCGGTGTACCCCGTGCACAGGTCGGGGCCGCGCGACTGGATCTCGCCCCACTCGCCCGGTGACACCGGCCGCCCGTCGTCGTCAGCGATGCGCACCTCGATGCCCGGCTGCGGACGGCCGTCGCTGTAGATGCGCGCTTCGAGTGAATCCACTTCGTGCAAGGTGCTCGTGGTCGACGGGTGCTCCGTGGAGCCGTAGCCGCGCACGATGGAGATGCCGAGCTCGGTGACGCGCTCGGCAAACGCCGCCGGCACCGGCGCGCCGCCGATCGCGACGTGACGGATGAGCTTCAGGTGCTCGTCGGTGAAGTCGGGGCAATCGAGCAGGCTCGCGAGGAAGAACGGTGACCCGCTCCCGGAGCAGAGGTGAGCCTCCGCCATCGCAGCCAAGACCTTGGATGGGTCCCACACGTCGATGACGTGTACGGGCTCGCGCCACGCGAGCGGTGCGAGCAACGCGCCGAGCATGCCGATGGCGTGACTGATCGGCGCGCCGACGAGGTTCGGTGGATCGCCTTTCGGCAGCACCCGGAAGTCGATCTTGTCGCGCACCTCCGCACCGGCACTGCGGTGCGAGTGCACCACTCCCTTTGGGCTGGCGGTGGTGCCCGACGTGTAGGCAATGAACGCGGGCGCCGCCGGGTCGACCTGGATCGGCGCCGGAAGCGGATCGGCGTCGAGCAACGTGGCGAACGGGGTGTGCGACCCCGCGCTGTCGCCGGCCACGTACACCTCTTCGACGTCGGGCGTCTGGGGGAGCACTGCGTCGAGTGCGTCGAGGAAGTTCGCGTGCCCGAACTGGTCTGCGCTCAGGTGAACACGGGCACCCGACTCCTGGAGGATGAACGCCACCTCCTTCGGTCCGTAGAAGTGCACGATCGGCACGATCACCGCGCCGAGCAGGCTCAAACCCCAGAACGTGGCTGCGGCTTCCACCCAGTTCGGCATCTGGAATGCGACGACGTCGCCCGGGCCGACCCCGCGTGCCGCAAGCCCGCCTGCAACGCGTGCCGAGAGCTCGTGCACGGACCGGTATGTGCCGCGGTACGGGCGGGTGTCGGACCAGATGCGGAACTCGAGATCGGGCTCCGCGCGCAGGTAGCCGTCGAGCAGCTGGCCCAGCGTGCGGTCGTCCCAGTGGCCGCGCTCCACGTAGCGCGCCGCGAGGTCGGCCGGCGTGACGCGCGTCGGCCAGGTCACTCGGGGAGCTCCACCTCGATGGGTCCCTTGGCGAGCACCGCGCCGTCCTGGTTCGTCATCGTGAGGTCGACGGTCACAATCGGAACACCGAGCGTCGTGTCGCGCTCCTTGTTCACCACTTCACCGTCGAGCAGCGTGGCGTCGTCTTCGAACGGTGGGAACCGATATTGGATGTTCGAGTGGCGGATGAAGCCAGCGTCACCGGCCCAGAACGCCACGTAGTTCAACGCCCACGCTCCCATCGATGCCCCGTAGCCGTAGCCCCGGGGCATCCCGATGATCGCCGCGGCGTCGCCATCTGTATGCCCCCGCGACGCGCCGGCGTACATGCCGTCCCCGAGTGCCGGGTTGATTTTTGCTGCCTCCTCGTCGCGCGACATCTCGGGCAGCCACCCACCGTCGAGGCCGCTGAAGTCGGCCCAGAGGTCGCGTGTCGAACCCCACACCACCGAGATGAACGAGCGCCACTCGGTCACGAACGATTGCGTGGTGTGCGGACCGATCGGGCACGTGGGGAGCTTCGTGCCGAGGTCGACATCCGCGAAGCTCGGCGACGTGCCGCCGAGGCCGCTGCGGATCCAATCCATGCGCCGCGCCGCGAGGTCGTCGAGCTGCTCGCGAGTCCACGTTGGGCGCGGCGCGGCCTCGCCGAAGAACCCCCTCTTCCGTGCTTCTTCGGCGAGGTAACGGACCGATGTCGACCGTTGCTTCGACACCTCTTCGCCGCGCTGGTTGCGGTGCGTGTTGTCGCCGCGGCCGAAGACCGTGGGTCCGGCGAACTTCGTCTCCGCCACGCGGTAGTCGAGGTGCTGACGCTCGATCGTGATCTGGTCGCCGGCAAAGACGCGCGGTCCGTAGAACCACCATTCGTCGCCGCCGAAGATCATGTGCGTGCCCGGGATCTTGCCGAACACCGACGGCATCGACCCATGCCCGATGTCGCAGTTGACCATGAACGACTGCGGCGCCACGAGACGCCCGAATCGGCTCGCCGCCGCGTAGTCGTCGTCGTAATGCAGTGGGTTTGGGTACTGCATACCCTGCACCCACCGGCGGATGTCGGTGTTGCTGATCGGGTCGCGCAGCTGCCCGCCCCCCATCGACTTTCCACACCACTGATCGAGATCGCTGGTGTCGATCTCGACCGACCGCTTGCTCATCGTGCAACCGAGGCCGTGCGGCCGACTGGCAACCGGTAGGCGTCGGCCGCGTTGGCGCCGAGGATCTTGCGCTGTGAGTCGGCGGGGAGCGTGGAGATCGCCGCCTTCAGCTTCGGCACGACTTCGGGCGTGTACTCGGGATGCGGGTAGTCCGAGGCCCAGATGATGCGATCGGCGCCGATGAACTCCGCCGACGCGGCGAGGTTCCACTCACCCGGATCGAACGAGACGTAGCACTGCCGACGGAAGTACTCGCTCGGCATCATCGAGAGTCGACGGCCTTCGAGCGGGAACGCTTCGAGCTGTTCGTCCATGCGCTCGAGCTGCGTCGCGCACCACCCGCCACCCGACTCCAAGAAGATGAATCGCAACCTTGGGAACCGCTCGCACACGTCGCCCATGAGCAGTCGCCCCATGCTCACGATCATGTCGACGGGGTTGCCGATCGCCTGACCCATCGCTGAGCCACCGTGGTTCTCGTCGACGGCCGAGTTCGTCATGTTCAGGCTCGGACTGTCGCGCACGAGGCCGAACTTGCGACACGCGCCCGGCGTGTCGACGTGCACGATCGGGTGGAGGCCAACCGGGATGTCGAGGTCTTGGCACGCGGCCCAGAACGGGTCGTACACGCGGTTGCTGAACGGCAGGTCGTCCCCAGCATCGGAAAATTGGGTGGCCGACGGCCGGATGGCCACGCCCTTGAGCCCGAGCGTGTTGACGGCGCGCTCGGCCTCCGCGACCGCGAGCGCGATGTCCTGGAGCGGTACCGCGGCGATGGCGAACAGTCGGTCGGGCGCGGTCGTGCAGTACTCGGACGCCCAGTCGTTGTACGCGCGGTGGCAGGCGAGCACGAACTCGGGGTTGTCGCGGATCGCAGGGATCGGGTCGCTCGGCCCGAACTGGAGCGACTTCGTGGGGTACATCACGGCCACGTCGATCCCGTCGGCGTCCATCGACCGCAGGCGCGCCTGCGGGTCGTGCCCACCCGCGGTGTCGGTCGACGACGTCGTGCGCGCGTACGACTCGAAGAGCTCCTCGACGGTCACGCCGTTGATCCGGGCGACCTCCTCGTGCATCCCCGGACCACCGATCCGAGCGACGCCGCCGATCCAGAAGGTGCCTTCAGCGTCGAAGTGCGGGATCGAGTCACCCCACTTCTTGGCGTCCATGCGGGCCGACCACATGTCGGGCGGCTCCATGAGGTGGCCGTCGCCGTCAATGACCATCACGTCGCCCACTAGGCACCCCCCTCGGTCGCCAGCACGCCAGTCAACAGTCGCGTTGACCGTATCAGGACGATCCCTTGCTGCTCAGGGGCTCGGGGCCTTCCGTCGACGCGCGTGTTGACGGGCATGCGATACTGCGCCAGCATCCGGCAACCGGGGGGAAGGATGCCAACCAGGTTCCAGATCGGCGGCGAACGCCCAGCGCGCCTCGCCCGCCTTGTGGTCGCCATCACGCTCGTGGCCGCTGCATGCTCCACCTCGGGTGGCGGCGGCAGCGCCTCCGACCAGTTTCTCCGCTACGCGGTCCAGATGGAGACCCAGCTCTCCGGGCATCTCGACCCAGCCGAGAGCACGAACGGCTGCGACAACATCGTCATGCACTGGATCTACGGATCCCTCACCGACATCGACGCCGACGGCAACCCGATCCCCGGCCTCGCCGAGAGCTGGGAGCTCGACGGCCGTACCTTCACGTTGCACCTGCGCGCGGGATTGACCTTCCAAAACGGCGAGGCCTTCGACGCCGAAGCGGTGAAGAAGGGGCTTGAGTACCTCAAGCGGGGCGAGCAGACCGGTGAGGCGTTGCGGGTCGTCGACACGATCGAGGTGGTCGACGACCTCACCGTGCAGCTCAACCTCGAGGACGACACCGGTGGCGTGCTGCCACTCGTGCTGTCGCAGCGCGAAGGAATGATCGTTGCGCCCAAGTCGATCGACGCCGAGAGTGCCGACGAGAAGCCCATCGGCGCGGGTCCGTACACGTTCGAGAACTTCGAGCCGGGGCGGATCATCTCACTGCGGCCCAACAAGAAGTTCCACGATCCGTCGCTCGTCACGCTGCCCGGCATCGACTTCGTGCAGGCGCCGACGGGATCGGCGGGCGTGAACGCGCTCCTCGCTGGCGACATCGACGTGATCATCGTGCAGGAGGATTCGCTCGACCGATTGGAGCGCCAGGACGATGTCGGCGTGGCCACCTCGTTCCCCACCATCGCCGCGCCGAACTACGTGGTCGTGCAGTTCCGCACCGGCGTGCCGCCCTTCGACAACCCACTGCTGCGCCAGGCGGTGAACTACGCGATCGATCGCGACGAGATCAACGACGCGGTCTTCCTCGGCCGCGGGCAGATCGCATGGTTCCCGTTCCCCGAGGGCACGCCGTCGTACGACCCGACGCAGATCGAGCGCTACCCGCACGACCTCGAGCGCGCCCGCGAGCTCCTCGAGGAAGCGGGCATGCCCGACGGCTTCGAGTTCGATCTCTACAGCCCTGGCGGCGGGATCCCGTTCCTGGACCGCTCGGCGGAACTTGTGCAGCAGCAACTGAAGAAAGTCGGCATCATCGCCAACATCAAGCGGGTCACCGACATCCCCACCGAGTACTACGTGCAACGGCAGGGCAACGCCTTCTTGCACTCCCGACCCGCGCAGCTCGATGCGCCCGGTCAGGTCATCGAGCAGTTCGGATTGGGCCGCTTCGTCGCTGCGTTCAACGGCGCCGAGAACCCCGAGATCACGGACCTCGCGACGCGCGCGCGCAGTACGAGTAATCCGGCGGAGTTCGCGAGCCTCATGCACCAGGCCGTTGCGATCCTGGTCGACAACGCGCTCGAGGCGCCGATCGTGTTCACGCCCCGCAACATCGCCTGGGATGAGACGCGGGTAGGTGGCGACCTGCGCGCCCCACCGGGCTCGTGCACGCCGATCGACCTCACCAAGGTGACGCTCGCGAAGAACGCCAGCAAGGACTAGTTCGTGCGCGGCTTCGTAGCGCGCCGAATTGTCGCGCTCGTTCCGCTGTTGCTTCTTGTCAGTCTCATCATCTTCGCGTTCGTGCTTCTGCTCGGTGGCAACCCCGCGCGCGAGCTCGCGGGAGGGCTGAACGCGCCGGAGGCACGCGTGCAGGACATCAGTGCCGAGCTCCACCTCGACGAGCCGTTCTTCGAGCGCTACGGCCGCTGGCTCGGTGATGCGGTGCAAGGCGATCTGGGGGAGTCGCTGTTCAGCGGCCGCGAGGTGACCGGTGAGATCCAGAACCGCTTCCCCGTGACGCTGAGCGTGGCGATCGGCGCGATCGTCGTCGCCTTGCTCATCGGCGTGCCGTTGGGGATCGTCGCCGGCACCAGGCCCGGCTCGGTCGTCGACCGCGTGATCACCTTCGGTTCCAGCCTCGGAATCGCGATCCCCGATTTCTTCATCGCGACCGCGCTCGTGGTGCTGCTCGCGGTCGAGAACGACGTGTTGCCGGCAATCGGGTACGTGGACTTTGCCGAGTCGCCGCTCGAATGGGCCGAGAAGCTGCTCATGCCGTGGATCGCGCTTGGGATCGCGCTCGCGGCCACGCTCGCTCGCCAGGTCCGCGGTTCCGTGATCGACGTGATGAGCCAGGAGTATGTGCGCACCGCGCGGGCCACGGGACTGCGCGAGCGCCGGGTGATCGGCAAGCACGCGCTGAAGAACGCGCTGACCCCCGCGGTGACCATCCTCGGCCTCCAGATCGGCTACCTGCTCGGGGGCACGATCATCATCGAGTACATCTTCAGCCTCCCCGGGCTCGGCACGTACCTGATCATCGAGGGCTTCGGGCGGACAGACCTTCCGGTGATCCAGGGAGGCGTGCTCGTGATCGCGACCGTCTTCCTGCTCGTGAACCTGGTCGTTGACATCGTCTACGGCGTGCTGAACCCGAAGGTGCGGGCGACGTGAGCCCGGTCGATCCCACGCGCGTCGATGGGGCGACCGAGGCCGCGATGGCGCCCGCGAGCCCGGGACCGATCCGGCAGCTCGTGCAACGCTTCCGTCAGCAGCGAGTCGCGATGGTTGCGCTCGGCCTGTTCTTGGTGATCGCCTTGCTCGCGATCCTCGCGGGGGTTCTCGCGCCGTACGACCCGACCGACGGCAACTCGCGTCGAGCGTTCGAGGGACTCTCGTGGGACCACCTGCTCGGTACCGATGACCTCGGCCGCGACGTTTTCACCCGCGTCCTCTACGGCGCGCGCGTGTCGCTCCGCGTGTCCGTGGTTGCGGTCCTGCTGGCACTCCTGGTCTCGCTGCCTCTGGCGCTCGTGGCCGGGTATCACGGCCGCTGGACCGACGCGATCGTGATGCGAGTGATGGACGCGATGTTCACCTTCCCGCCGTTGATCCTTGCGCTGGTCGTCCGTTCGCTGCTCGGTGACAGCGAGATGATCCTGATCATCGCGATCGCCATCGTGTTCGTGCCCGGGTTCATTCGGCTCATCCGAGGGCAAGTGCTGTCGGTGCGCGCGGAGAGCTACGTCGAGGCGTCGCGCTCGATCGGGACCACGGCTCCCCGAATCGTCACATGGCACGTGTTGCCGAACATCGCGTCCCCGTTGATCGTGCAGGCATCGCAGGCTGTCGGATTCGCGCTGCTCTTCGAGGCGGGTCTGAGTTTCCTTGGGCTCGGTGCGCCGCCGCCGACACCCACGTGGGGCGGCATGCTGTCGCGCGCCTTCAACTTCGTCTACGACGCGCCGGGCGGAATCTTCGCGCCGGGCATCGCGATCACCCTCACCGTCCTGTGCTTCAACCTCATCGGTGACGGACTGCGCGACGCGCTCGTCGTCGGCGCGTCGCCTCGGCGCCGGTGGTTTCGCGCCGGCGCTGCGCCGGTCGCCGCACCCGCGATCCCCGACGACCGCCCCAGGCCGGTCCTCGACGTGCGCGACTTGCACATCGAGTTCTTCACCGACGGCGAGTGGCGCACTGTCGTCCACGGCGCTGGCTTCTCCGTCGACGCGGGTCGCACGCTCGGGCTCGTCGGCGAGAGCGGGTGCGGCAAGACCGTGTCGGCCCTGTCGACCATGGGCTTGCTGGCGCCGCGGTCGTCGCGCGTCACCGGTTCCATCCGCCTTGCCGGACGCGAGCTCGTCGGGCTCTCGCGCGCCGAGATGCGCGAGGTCCGTGGTCGCGAGATCGCGATGGTCTTCCAGGACCCGACGGCGAGTCTCAATCCTGCATTTACCATCGGCAACCAGCTCATCGAAGCGATCCGCACGCACCACGCGGTCGGTCGGCGTGCCGCGACGCTCAAGGCGACCGAGCTCCTCGAACGCGTGGGGATCCCAGATCCCGGGCGGCGCCTGCGCAGCTACCCCCATGAGCTGTCTGGCGGCATGCGCCAGCGGGCGATGATCGCGATGGCGCTCTCGGGAAAGCCGAAGCTGCTCATCGCCGACGAGCCGACGACCGCGGTCGATGTCACGATCCAGGCCCAGCTCTTGGAGTTGCTGCGCGAGCTTCAATCCGACTTCGACATGGCGGTCGTGTTCGTCACGCATGACCTTGGCATCGTCGCCGAGATGTGCGACGAAGTTGCCGTGATGTACGCGGGCGAGATCGTGGAGCACGCGAGCGCAGCCGAGCTGTTCGAGTGCCCGCGTCACCCGTACACCGAGGCGCTCATCGCATCGCTTCCACAGGCCGTGGAGGTAGGCGCCCGGCTCGCGGTGATTCCCGGTCAGGTGCCGCAGCCGGGCGAGTGGCCGGCCGGCTGTCGGTTCAACCCGCGTTGTCGGTACGTACAAGACGCCTGTCGTATCGATGCCGTGCCACTCGGCGCGCTCGACGCCAGCGCGCACTTGGCTCGATGCCTGCGCGCCCACGAGCTGACGCTCGGCGGGTCGACGTGACCGCGACCGAAGCGATGACCCCCTCGACTGGCACCGACGCCCTCTTGCGGGTCCGTGGCCTGAGCAAGGGCTTCCCCGTGCGCAGCCGCGTGCTTCGCCGGACACTCGCCACGATCCAAGCCGTCGACGGTGTCGACTTCACGATCGCACCGGGCGAGACGCTCGGCCTCGTGGGTGAGAGCGGATCGGGGAAGTCCACCACCGCGCGGCTGGTGATGCGCCTCATCGAACCGAGCAGCGGGACGGTTGAATTCGCCGGTACGGATCTGACCGCCTTGTCTGGAGCGGGGTTGCGCCGTGTGCGGCGAGACCTCCAGATGGTCTTCCAAGACCCGTTCACATCGCTCGATCCCCGCCAGACCGTGAGCGCGGTCGTCGGCGAACCGCTGCGGGTGCACGACGGGCTCCGCGGTGCCGCGGTCGAGCAGCGAGCGGCCGAGCTCTTGGCGCTCGTCGGTCTCGACCGTCGCGTCACGAGCCGCTATCCCCATGAGTTCTCCGGCGGGCAACGACAGCGCATCGCGATCGCCCGCGCGCTTGCCCCAAACCCGAAGCTGCTGGTGTGCGACGAGCCGGTCAGCTCGCTCGACGTCTCCACCCAGTCGCAGGTGATCAACCTTCTTGCGGACCTCCAAGAGGAGCTCGGCGTCGCGTACTTGTTCATCTCGCACGACCTTGCCATCGTGCGCCACGTCAGCCACCGAATCGCGGTCATGTATCTGGGGCGCATCGTCGAGCTCGGCGATGCCGAAGAGGTCTACGAGCGCCCCGCGCATCCCTATTCGCGTGCGTTGCTCGCGGCGATCCCGCTTCCCGATCCGCGGCGTCGGACCGCTCGCGCGAAGGTCCCGGTGCGGGGTGACGTCGGCAACCCCGCCTCACCTCCGTCGGGTTGCCATTTCCACCCGCGGTGTCCCGACGTGATGGACGTGTGTCGTACGGAGGACCCACCGCCCGTGCAGACATCGAGCGGCACGACGGTGCGTTGCCATCTCCACATCCCGGTAGCCGCGGCACATCCGGTCGCCGGTCCGACCAAGATCGAAGAAACCAAGGGGGAAGCATGACCACTCAACGCATGACCACACACCGGGGGACCACACACCGGGGGACCACACACCGGGGGAGGCGCTCGGCGTACCTGTTCGTCGCGCTGCTCATGCTCGGCCTCGTGACGGCGACATCGATTGGCGGCGCCGCGGCCGGCGGAGGTGGCGGCACGGGCAAGGAGCCGGCCGAAGACAAGGTCTACGCGCCCGGGGAAGCCGAGTGCGGTGAGCTGAATCCGAAGTGCAAGGGCAAAGCGTCGCCGGCAACCGGACTGGTGAACGGTGACGTCGTGCACATTGTTGCGAAGGGATTCACGAAGAAGATCGCGCTTGGCATCGTCCAGTGCGTCGACCCCGACGATCCCGACAACGGGCTCGACGAGGGAGAGCTGGCCGGCGTCGACTGCGACACCGTCAAGACCACAGCGGTGAAAGCCAACAAGAAGGGAAAGGTTGTCGCCGATCGAGCGGTCAACGCGGGGCCGTTCGGCGCCACGAACCGAGTGTGTGACGCGACGCACGACTGCTTGCTTTCGATCACGGAGCTGACCGCGGGCGATGCAGAGCGAGTCACGTTCAAGATCACGTTCGCATGAGCGAGGGAGGGGTAATGACATCACGACGGACGTTGCGGGTGACCGCAGCGCTATTGGTTCTCGGTATGGCGTCATTCGTATTCACCGGGACCGCGATTGCCAAGAAGAAGAAGTTCGACAAGGCGGCGGCGAAGGCCGAGATCACCATGGTCTACGAGACCTACATCCAGCCGGGGGCTCCGTTCGAGACCCGGATCGAGGTCATCGAGGACAACGAGAACCCCGAGGTGATCGCGAACCTGGAGGCCGCGTTGGAGCGGTCGGGTGGGGTTGCAACCGGCAAGACGCTCAGCATCACGTTCGTCAACCGCAAGCTCGCGCAGGTGGACGTCGGGATCTACCTCGACCCTGAAGCGCTGGATGGCCCTCCGCTCATCACGCACGAGGACCAGTACGTCGTCTTCAGCGGCGGCAGCTGGGTGATGAGCCTCGACGGTTACTGCTACCTGGGTGAGCAAGGTGGAACCCCGTGCTCGCCAGAGTTGCTGGACCAGGCCGCCGAGTTGTTGGCCAAGGCGAAGAAGGGCAAGAAGATCTAGGCGGGCGGTGTACCCGGGCGTGGCGCGCGTAGGCTGCGCCCGGGATGCCCATCCATTACGAGACTGTCGACCCGCATGTGGTGCTGGTCACCATCGACCGCCCGCACCGCAAGAACGCGCTCGACTTCGAGCACTTCGGCGATCTCGCGCTCGCGTGGCGCCGATTCAAGGAAGACGACGACGCGTGGGTGGCGATTCTCACCGGCGTTGGCGACTCCTACTGCGCGGGTGCCGACCTGCGCGACCTCGTGCCGATGTTCGCCGAGATCGGCGAACGAGTCGCGCGCGGCGAGACCGAGATGGACGGACGGCCCCTCACTGCGGGCACCGACGCAGTGTTCCGCTCCTTCCAGGTGTACAAGCCGATCATCGCGGCGGTGAACGGTCCGTGTGTGGCCGGCGGGATGGAGATGCTCGGTGGCATCGACATCCGCATCGCGTGCCCCGAAGCCGTCTTCGGTGTGATGGAGCCGCGGCGGGGGTTGTTTGCCGGTGGCGGCACGACGGCGCGCCTGCCCCGTCAGCTCGGATGGCCCGCGGCGATGGAGTTCCTGCTTACGGCCGAGGGTCTCCCCGCACAGCGCGCGCTCGAGCTCGGGCTGATCAACGAGATCGTGCCGCGCGAGGAACTCGTCGAGCGCGCCCGTGATTGGGCACGCCGCATCACAGTGAACGCGCCGCTCGCGATCCAGGGCACGAAGGAGAGCGCGTTGCGCTGCTTCGCGGCCGGGAGCCTCGACGACGCGTACGCGATCGAGTCGGAGATCTCCAAGAAGGTGTTCGCGACCGATGACGCCAAGGAAGGCCCGCTGGCCTTCGTCGAGAAGCGGTCACCCAACTGGCAGGGCAAGTAGTCAGAGGCGAGCACCCGCGGCGCAGGTACCCTGCGCCGTAGCGAGCCGTGGCCCGAGCGGCCCGGTGCGAAGCACCAGGAGCGGGAAGTTGGAGGATCGGATTACGCCCGAGCTCTACATCGAGCTCTCGAACGCCGCGCCTGACGAATACGAAGCCGATCGCGTGCCCGTGCTCTTGCGGGAGCCGGGGGTCGAGCGAGTCACGTGGTGGGTGAACGACCACGTGCCCGGGCATCCGCGCAGTCGCATGCCCGAGGTGGGCCTGCTCGGTGTGTGCGAGCTCGCAGGTGCGGGCGTTGCGCCGCCGGCACCCGACCCCACCGTGATGGGCCTGCACTTCCATCGCTACCCGCGGCCCGGTCAAGGCGTGATCACGGGCAAACCCACACTCGGGTTGTTGCTCGTGCTCATCAGCGCCGCGACACCCGCCGAGGCGCAGTCGTTGCGCGACTGGGCTGACTACACCCACATCCGCCACATCGCCGCCGCGGCGGTTCCGGGCTACACGATGATCACGCCGTACGAGCGCGTCGACGCCGACTGGGACGGCAACGGTCCGCGCTTCATGCACTTCTACGAGATGGACACCGACGCGCCGCAGCGCGCGTACGAAGGGATGCTCCAGCCGGTGATGGACCGCCTCGGCGGTGCCGACACGCCGGAGTTCACCGAATGGGCCGAGCACCCCGCACTCGTCATCGAATACGTGAACACCTTCCGCCGCGTCGGCGAAGCCCATCCGCCGGAGGGCGTCGAGCTCTAGCGCAGGTGTTCGCTGAAGAAGGCGAGCAGCTTGGGCCAGGCGTCGTTTGCCGCGGCGGTGTCGGGCTCGTTGCCTTCGTGCATGAAGCCGTGGCCAGCTTCGGAATACACGATCACCTTGCCTTCGTGGTGCGCTTCGACGGCGGCGATCTCGTCGGGCGGGATGTACTCGTCGGTGCCGCCGAAGAGCAGCAGCAACGGACAACTTGGCTCGGCAAGCACCTTCGAGATCTGCGCGCCGTAGAACCCGGCGGCCGCGTCGACGGGTGCACCCTGCGTTGCGGCGAGATATGTGTTCCGGCCACCGAGGCAGAAGCCGGTCACGCCGACCTTCGCGGCACCGATGCGCTTGAGCTCACCGACGCATTCAGTGATGTCGGCGAGCGCATCCTCGGGCTTCAACGCCATGAAGTGCTTCGGTCCGACGTCGCGGTTGCTGCCACCGAAGCGGGCGAACATGTCGGGCGCGATCGCCGCGTACCCCTCGGCGGCGAGCCGCTCGCACACGCGCAGCAACCATTGATCCATGCCGTAGCCCTCGAGGCACACGACGACTCCAGGCCACGGCGGCTCTGCTGACGGGCGGGCGAGGAAGTAGGGGACGGCCACAGGCGGCATCGTAGGCAGGGCCCGTAGTGTGGCGCCGTGAGCAACGACCTTCGTTTCGGTATCTACGTTCCGCAGCTCGCGTTCGAGTACTCCGACATCCTCGAACGCGCACAGCTGTGCGAGCAGCTCGGCTTCGACTCGTTCTGGTGCTTCGACCACCTCTACGGCCCGGAGCTGCCAGGTACTGCGGCATTCGAAGGGTGGACGCTCGCGACCGCCCTGCTCGCGCAGACGACGCGCATTCGCGTCGGCCACATGGTGCTCTGCGCGACGTTCCGCCACCCGGCCGTGCTGGGGAAGATGGTGACCACGCTCGACGCCATCTCGAACGGCCGCGTGAACGTGGGAATCGGCAGCGGTTCGTACGAACCCGAACACCACCTCGCCGGAATCCCTTGGGGCACGTTTGCGGAGCGCTCTGAGATCTTGGGTGAGACGCTCGAGATCCTCACGAGCATGTTCGCCAATGAGCAGACGACGTTCGACGGCAAGCACTTCCAGCTCCACGACTACCCCAACCTCCCGTTGCCCGTGCAACAGCCGCGCCCGCCGATCTACGTAGGTGGCGTAGGTGAGAAGCGCACGCTGCCCCTGGTCGCGAAGTACGCCGACGTGTGGAACGTTCCGACGTACGCGTTGGGTGAGATCACGCCCAAGCTCGCGGTACTGGAAGCGGAGTGCGCGCGCATCGGACGCGACCCGGCGACGATCCGGCGGTCGATCGAGGCCGTCATGGTGATCGCGCCCGACGACGCCGCGCTCGCCGAGGCCCAAGCCAAGGGAGAGCGACGATTCGGCGGACAAGGTTGGGGGCTGCACGAAGGCGGCTACGTCGGGACGCCCAACGCGATCGTCGACCGCATCGGCGAGCACGTTGCCGAAGGGATTACCGAGTTCATCTTCTTCCTGCACGACCGCGCCGCGCCGGCCACGCTCGAGCTCATCGCCGGCGAGGTGCTGTCGCAGGTGCGGTAGTGGTGACGGCCGCAACGCCGTTCGGCCCCCGCCTCGCGGGGAAGGTCGCTGCGATCAGCGGCATCGGCAGCGGGCAGGGACGCGCCGCGGCGATCCTCTTCGCGACCCACGGGGCGAAGGTCGTTGGCTGCGACGTGCACGGGCGGAACGCCAAGGAAGCGGCTGACGAGGCGAACCATGCCGCGACCGCCGCTGAATCCGGTGGCGAGGTCGTCGCGGTCAAGGCCGACGTCTTTGAAGAAGCCGGCGTCGAAGAGTGGATCGGTACAGCCATCGAACGGTTCGAACGCCTCGATGTGCTCTACAACAACGCGGCGCGCGGCGACTTCGCAATGGTCGAGGACATGGACCTCGAACGTTGGCGCAATGCGATCGGCTTCGAGCTCAACGGCGTGTACCTGGGATGCCGGCACGCGTTCCCACATCTCAAGAGGGATCCGGACAGCGATGCGTGGTCGTCGGTCATCAACACGGCGTCCGTCTCGGGGATGATCTCGACATACCTGCCGAACATGGGTGGCGGCATGGCGCACGCCGCGGGCAAGGCCGGCGTCATCGGCCTCACTCGCAGCCTCGCCGACGAGTACGCGCCAGTCGGCATCCGCGTGAACGCGATCTCACCCGGATCGGTGTGGACGCCGGGGCTCGCCGAATGGGGCTACGACACGCCCGAGTTCCTGGCCAACGTGACGGCGAAGCTGCTCATCAAGCGGCGCGCGCAACCCGAAGAGGTTGCGCAGTGCGCGCTGTTCTTGGCGTCCGATGAGTCGTCGTACATCACCGGCGTCAACATTCCAGTCGATGGCGGCTGGACCAGTTTTTGACCTGGCCAATCGGTAGCAAGGAGAACGCCATGCCCGACGAAGAACCAGCGGTTGTCGTTTCGTACCCGCGCGACGACGTGGCGCTCATCACGTTGAACCGTCCCAGCAAGTTGAACGCGATGAACCAGGCGCTCATCGACGGGATCTATGCCGCGTGCGACGAGATCGACGCGCGCCCCACGTTGCGCGTGGCGATCCTCACCGGCGCCGGGCGCGGCTTCTGTGCGGGTGCCGATCTCGGTGGGTTTGGCGGTGATGTCCCCGGCACCGAGGGCATGGGTCGGGCCCAGCAGTTCATGGGCATCCAGCAGAAGATCACCGGCGTCGTACCCAGGCTCCAACGGCTGAAGATCCCGGTGATCGCCGCGGTGAACGGCGCCGCCGCGGGCGGGGGTCTCGCGCTCGTCCTCGCATGCGATATCCGCATCGCGGGCACGGCAGCGCGCTTCAACGTCGCGTTCATCCGCATCGGGATCTCCGCGTGCGATATCGGCACGAGCTGGCTTCTGCCGCGCATCGTTGGTGCGGGACGCGCGCACGAGCTCATGCTCACCGGGCGCATCATCGATGCCACGGAAGCCGAGCGCATCGGGTTGGTCACACAGATCGTCCCCGATGAACAGCTGCTCGAAGCCGCGATGTCGAAGGCCGAAGAGATCATCGCCAACTCGCCGTGGGCGATCTTCCAGACCAAGGAAGTGATGTGGACCGCGCTCGAGATTCCCGGCCGTCAGGCCGCCGCCGATCTCGAGAACCGCACGCAGGTGCTCGCCGGCATGACCGGCGACTCCACCGAAGCCATCATGGCGTTCCTCGAAAAGCGCCCACCCGATTTCAAAAACCAGTAACCACTCTCGGGAATTATTGGGGTAACAAGCCTCGGCCGCGGACGGTCCACTGGAGGTCGCCGGTGTACCCGATTGCGCGAACAGCGGCGACGGCGAACTCCACGATGCTTCGCGACGGCGTATCGGGTGCGAATGCGCAGTCGAAGCTCTCGGGTCCCGCGGCCATCTGCGGAGCGAACAGACGCGCTGCGCTGAGGATGTCGCTCGCGTCGCTCGCCGGCTTGCCGCGCGGCGGGATGAGCGAGACGACGGGTCCGAACTTCTTGCTCCCCGAGCGCACCACCGCGCGCCACATCATCGGGATGTCCATGCGATTCATCGCCTGCATGCGTCGGATGCTCGCGCCGATCCCGGCGTCGACCTGTGCCGGGCTGAGCTCGAGTCCCTCGATCTTCTTCTTGCCCAGCACCTGCTGCTCGTAGGCCTCGACGACCTCCGCGATGTCGTCGCCGACGAAGCCAACCTTCTCCATGTGTCCCCGAGTTTACCGAGCCGCGGTAGGACGTCGACCGCGCGACAGGTAACCGTGGCCCGAGAGCGGGCAGGAGGTTACCGAGGCGGGTCCACATATGCTCCCGTCCATGTCGTACTTGCAGATCGAACGACCGCGAGCCGGAGTCACACTCGTCACACTCAACCGCCCGGAGCGCATGAACGCGATGGCCTTCGACGTGATGGTGCCGTTGCGCGACGCGCTGCGGGAGATCAGCCTCGATAACGAATGCCGCGTCGTCGTGCTCACGGGGGCCGGCCACGGGTTCTGCTCCGGCGCTGATCTCGTGGGCACTGGCATGGTGCCGAACATCGACGGGCTGAAGCGAACGAGCATCGCCCGACGTGCACTCAGGGTGCTCGACGACGTGATCCTCGCCGTCCGCGACATGCACCAGCCGGTGATCGCGGCGGTGAACGGCGCGGCGATTGGCGGCGGCTTCTGCCTTGCGTCGGCGTGCGACCTGCGCCTCGCCTCCGACACCGCCTACTTCCGCGCCGCGGGGATCAACAACGGACTTACGTCGGCCGAGCTCGGCATCAGCTACCTCCTTCCGCGTCAGATCGGGTTCGCACGCGCCTTCGACATCCTCCTCACGGGCCGCGACGTCGATGCGGCGGAGGCCGAGCGGATTGGCCTCGTGTCCAAGGTGGTGCCGGGCGACGAGCTGCTCGACCGTTGCTACGAGATTGCCGAAGGACTCATCGGGTTCAGTCACGTCGGCGTGGAGATCACCAAGCAGCTGCTGTGGGCGAGCCTCGATGCCAGCAGCCTCACCTCGCAGATGAACCACGAGGGTCACGCCCAGCTCTACGTGCGACTCACCACGCACAACTTCGAAGAGAAGATCGCGGCGTGGAAGGAAGGGCGCACGCCCGTCTACACCGACGAATAGCGAGGCGAGTGGGTCGGCCCGTCAGTCCACTTCCTCCACCGCGAACGGCGTCTTGAACTTCTTCATTGCGAGACCGATGAGCACCCCGGTGGCGAAGCCGCCCACGTGCGCGACCCATGCCACACCTGAGTCGTCGCCAGTGAGGAACTGCAGCCCGAACCACATCACGAGGACGACGGCCGCCGGGATCGGCAGTGGGATGAACGCCAGGAACGGTACGAGCACGACGACCTTCGCCCGCGGCCACAGCACGAGGTACATGCCCATCACGCCGGCGATCGCGCCCGACGCGCCGATCACCGGGGTCAGCGACGACGGGTTGTACAGCACGTGCGAGAACGTCGCCGCGGCGCCCGCGAGCAGATAGAAGAGGACGAATCCGATCTTGCTGAGGTAGTCCTCGACGTTGTTCCCGAAGATCCAGAGGAACAGCATGTTCCCGGCGATGTGGATCAACGAGCCGTGCAGGAACATCGAGAACAGGATCGAAAGCCAGATGTTCTTGTCGGGAGCGAACTGCGGGGAGAACTCCGACTCCAAGTCGCAGTTTTGTTCGTTCAGTTCCAGGATCTGCGCCGGTTCCCGCTCTTTGATCTCGCACGGGATCGCCGCGTGTCTCACATTGAATCGGTATTGATCGTTTGCGTCACCGTGCGGTTGCACCGCCACGTACACGACGACGTTGATGGCGATGATCAGCAGCGTGACCCACGCGCGTCGGCGCGTCGGGTTGAGGTCGTGGATCGGGATCACCATCGGTGTCGCAACCTACCAATGGGCGATCTGGCCCTGGCGATGCGAGGATCTTGCGCGAATGGCGCGCCTCGTGGTCGACGGGATGAATGTGATCGGGTCGCGGCCCGACGGTTGGTGGCGCGATCGTGATGGTGCGGTGCGCCGCCTGTTGGGCGACCTCCAAGGCCTAGCGCGCGCCGATCACGACGCGGTGACGCTCGTGCTCGACGGTCGCCCGCTTCCTGATGTTCCGGAGGGTCCGCACGATGGCGTGGAGGTGGTCTACGCGCGTCGGTCGGGGCGCAACGCTGCCGACGACCGCATCGTCGAGCTCGTGCGCGATCTCGATGCGCCCGCCGACGTGACCGTCATCACCTCGGACCGTGCACTGGCAGAACAGGTCCGTGCCCTCGGAGCAACCGTCGACGGCGCCAACAGCCTCTTGCGATGCCTCGGGCGGTAGTCGGCCAAACTGCCGGGTAGGAGGTGATGGGATGGAATCGCAGGTGGTTCGGTTCGCGGGATTCGAGGGGTTGCATCTCGTCGCCGATGTGTGGGGTGACGACGACGCTTGGCCGGTCCTCCTCATGCACGGCGGTGGGCAGACGCGGCATGCATGGGGGAAGACTGCTGCGGTGCTGGCCGAGCACGGCTGGCGCGCGGTGTCGATGGATCTGCGCGGGCACGGCGACAGCGAATGGGCGCTGAACGGCGACTACTCGTTCACTGCGTACGCGGCCGACACGATCGCCGTCGCCGACCAGCTCGGCCGCCCACCCGTGATCGTTGGGGCGTCGCTCGGAGGTGTGGCGGCGATCAGTGCCGAAGGTGGGAGTGACCGCGCCGTCTCGAGCGGGCTCGTCATCGTCGACATCACGCACAAGAGCAATCCCGAGGGCTTGCAGCGCATCCACGACTTCATGCAGTCGGGTCTCGGCGGTTTCGCCACGCTCGATGATGCGGCGGAAGCAATCGCGTCGTACACGCCGAACCGCACCAAGCGCGTCAACCCGGCAGGTCTCATGAAGGTGCTTCGTCAACGGCCCGACGGGCGCTGGTACTGGCACTGGGACCCGAAGTTCATCGACCGGGGTCGGCGCGAGGTGCCGGGACAGAGCTTCCAGGCGCTGTTCGAAGCCGCGCTCCACAACATCGACGTGCCCACGCTGCTGGTGCGCGGCTTGCTCAGCGATGTGGTGACGGAGGAAGGCACGCAGGCATTTCTCGCTGCTATCCCCGGCGCCAAGCTCGTGGATGTCGGCGGCGCTGCGCACATGGTTGCAGGTGACCAGAACGACGCGTTCTCCAACGCCGTCGTCGACTTCCTCGAACACGACATCCGACCGAAGCTGCCCACATGAGCGCGCGCTCGGAGTTCCGCGGCATCGTCCGCGCGCTGCGCAACAAGGTCAGCCACGACCCGCTCGGGGTACGCGCGTCAGAGCGAGCGATGTTGGTCGGATTCCTCGACTGGTACCGCCAGGTGATCGTGAACAAGGCGGATGGGCTGTCGCTCGAAGAGGCGTCGCGCGTCGTGACGGCCACGGGCATGAGCCTGCTCGGGATCATCAAGCACCTCACCTGGGTCGAGGAGGGTTGGTTCCGGGACACGTTCGCTGGCGAGTACGAGGGTCCAAGCGTTTCGAACGAGCAGTCGTTCCTCGTGGAGGGCGGCGACACGGTCGTCTCGGTGGTGGCCGCGTATTGGGACGAGTGTGAGCACTCGCGGCGCATCCAGGCCGGCGCGCCATCGCTCGACAAGGTCTCCACGAACGAATCTCGTCACCACGGTCGAGTGACCTTGCGTTGGATCATGGTTCACATGATCGAGGAGACAGCGCGCCACGCAGGCCATCTCGACATGATGCGCGAGCAGATCGATGGCCGCACCGGCGACTGAGCACCGCGCGCCCAAGGGGTAGCGTTCCGCCGATGCAGGATCCGATCGGCATGGACTTCTTGATGGAACAGCCGCATGCGTTGTGGCAGCAGCTGCGCTCGGAGTGTCCGGTGCAGTCGATCGGCGGCGACGCGGACCGTGAGGCGTTCATGGTGTTGCGTCGCGACGACGTCGAAGCCGTGCTGCGCGACCCCGCCACGTTCTCCAGCAGCATCCACAACGAGATCATGGGTGCCGTCATGGGTGAGGCCATGATCGGGATGGACGGCCAGGAGCACAAGGATCATCGCGACCTTGTGGTCAAGGCGTTCCGCGCATCAGCGTTGGAACGCTGGGGCACAGAGCTGATCGAGCCGAGCATCAACGCGCTGCTCGATCGCATCGCGCCGTTGGGGCGTGCCGACCTCGTCGACGACGTCACGCATCGGTACCCGGTCCAAGTGATCGCGGGGATTCTCGGCATCCCTGTGCACGACTACGAGCAGTTTCAGGAGTGGGCCGATGGGATCACGTCGATCGCGGTCGAGCCCGAGCGCGCCCAAGCCGCGTCGGACGCGCTCATCGCATACATGCTCCCGATCATCGAAGAACGACGGAACAACCCGGGCGACGATCTCGTCAGCGACCTCGCCGCCGCGGAGGTCGACGGCAAACGCCTCACGAACGATCGCATCCTGGCTTTCATCCGGCTGCTTCTCCCGGCAGGAGCGGAGACGACATTCCGGGCGATGGGCAATTGCTTCGTCGCGCTGCTGACGCACCCTGACGCGCTGGCGCGCGTCGTCGCCGACCGCGATCTGATCCCGGCGGTGATCGAAGAGACGTTGCGCTGGGAGACATCGGTCACGGTCATCAGTCGCAACGCGGTCGCCGATACTGAGATCGATGGATGCCCGATCCCGGCCGGATCGGTGCTGATGCTCATGACGTCGTCAGCGAACCGCGACGAATCGCATTACGAGCGCTCTGACGAGTGGGACATCGACCGTCCGCCCGAGAACCATCTCTTCTTCGGCACGGGTCGACATCAGTGCCTGGGCATGCACCTCGCGCGCCTCGAGCTGCGCATCGGGCTCAACGCAGTCCTCGACCGTCTGCCCAACCTGCGTCTCGATCCCGACGCGCCACCACCGCAGATCGAGGGCTTCGCGTTCCGCAGTCCGCCATCGATCCCGGTCGTGTTCGAGCCGGTTCCCGTACGGTGAGCGAGGAAGACGAGCCGCAACGCGAACGCGGTATCGGGTTCACCTCCGAGCTCGGCCTGAACATGGAGGTTGCTGGAGACACGTTGGTCGGGCGGGCCGACGTGGTGCAGCAGCTCTGCATTCCTGGCGCGGATGTGCTCCGCCCGTCGGTGCTCCTCGCGTGGGCCGACTCGCTCTGCGGGGCGCTCGCCACCGAACGCACCCTCCCGCGCGTGTGCATGACCGTGGATCTCAACGTGCGCGTCGTGCAACCGATCCCCGTGGGTACACAGATCCATGGCACGGGCCAGATCCTCAAGACCGGTCGCGTCCTGACGTTCACCGAAGCCACGTTCACCGTCGATGGCAGCGACGAGCCGTCAGCCTTCGTGGTCGGCACCTTCGTGGCGTCGCCCCGCCCGGAGGACGAAGCGGACTCGTTCGTGACCCAAGTGATCACCGGCAGCAAGGAGCGCCGCCGCAACCAGACGCCGATCGTGCCGATCACCGACATTCTCGCGGCACGCACGGTCGCTCCCGGCGTGATGGAAGCGGATCGCAATCCCCGTCTCCTCAATTGGGTCGACACCATCCAGGGTGGCGCGGTCGCACTCATCGCGGAGGAAGCCGCGCTGAGTCTTCCGGACGCGTTCGTGCCCGCGGAGCTTGACGTGCGTTATCTCCGCACCGTGCGGATCGGGCCGATGCGCGCGACTGCGCATGCCGTCGGCGACTACGCGCGCGTCGAAGTGGTGGATGCCGGCAACAACGACCGCCTCGCAGCGATCGCGGTGCTGCGGTAGCTAGAGCTTGCCGAGCGCGGCCTCGTACTCCGACTTGTCGCGCGCGTCGCCGAGTCCACCGGACTCGAACGCCTCGACGACTTTCCCGTCCTTGTCGATGACGAATGTGCCGCGCATGGCGCACCCGAGCGTGTCGTTGAAGATGCCGTACGCCTTCGCGACATCGCCGTGGGGCCAGAAGTCGCTGAGCACCGGGAAGTCGAAGCCCTCCTGCTCGGCCCACACCTTCTGCGCGTGGCGCGAGTCGCAAGAGATCGCGAGCACCTGGGTGTCGTCGTTCATGTAGCTCTTCGGGTTGTCACGGATGTCGCACATCTCGCCGTGGCACACGCCGGTGAACGTGAACGGGTAGAAGACGATGACCACGTTCTTCTTGCCCCGGAAGCTCGCGAGCGTCACCTCGTCGCCAGCTTGGTCCTTCAGCGTGAAATCGGGTGCTTCGTCACCGACGGCGACGGCCATGAGTGCCTCCTGCATGTTGGTGTGTCAGGGTGTTGGGGAGCAGCTGAATCCTAGGGCTCAGGTGTCCTCGGGTTCCGGCTCGAGTCCGAACCGTTCGATGTACGGCGCGAACTCACGGCGCACGGTGTCGGGGTCGACCCCGAACTCCTCGGGTGCGTAGCGGTGGATGCCGTCCTTGCCCTTCGGGTGGTCCGCGATGTACTCGCGCATGGCCGCGGCGCCCTCGTCCGACATCGGCAGGTCGAGGGCGTCGTAGATCTTCTCGATCTCGGCGAACTGGTCGGCAACGAAGTCGGAGAAATACATGTCGTAGAACACGGCGTCGGGGTACTCGCGCGCCGCGCGCACCGCCATCGACCGTTCGAGCACCATCTTCAGGCGCGCGGTCCAGTCGGCCGCGATCTCGATCGGGTCCACGTCGTCGCTCCCGGCTGAGCGCACCAGCGCGGTGAGGCTGGCGTACGACGTCATCGACTTCACCGGGTCGCGATGCGTGAACACGATGCGGGCGTCGGGGTACTCGGCCAGCAGCTGCTCGAGACCCCACATGTGCCCACCCGTCTTGAGCATCCAACGATCGCCGGGCTTGTGCCACCACAGGTGTTGAAGCTGACGGCGATGAAACGCGTACACGGCCGACCAGTCGGCCCCAGTGTCCACCCAATCCTGGTACGAGGGCACGCGGAACTGGTTGTGGAAGAGCGCGGTACACATCGCTTCGCCCATCATCACGACACATTCCTGCGAGAGCGTGGCTCCCATCGGATGCATCGCGGCGAACAATGTCGATCGCTCGTCGCCACTCGGGATGGTGGCCTGGCACGCGGTGACGCGCGGATCGTTGTTGCCGAGCGACGCCTCGGGCGGTGGCGACGGAAACATCAGCTCCCACGTGAGCGGCGCGCGGTTGGCGGGATCCTGGTTGAGGATGTCGTGCAAGATCGTGGTGCCGGTTCGGGGTAGACCGACGATGAACACGGGCGTCACCACTTCGACCGACGCGATCTCGGGGTACTGCTCGCGGTCGTGCACGTAGCGGAGCCGGTTGACGACGTGCAGGAGCACGCGCTCCTCGGCGATGAAGCGGCCGATGTCGTTGAGCCGTGCCTCGGCGTTCAGTGAGTCGACGAACCGGTCCATGCCCTCGAGGAATTGACCAGTCCCGAGATCGGTGAGACCACCGGCGCGCTCCTGACCCTTGGCGAGGAGCACATTGCGGTCGAAGGGCGGAGCCACGGCGACAGGTCTAGCCTGCGTTCCCATGGCTGATGAAAACGTGACTGACGCAAACGAAGCAGTGAGCGTGGAGCGGGTCATCCCCGCGCCACCCGAGAAGATCTTCGAGCTCCTTGCCGATCCGGCCCGTCATCGTGAGATCGACGGATCCGGCACGGTGCGCGACCCGTCCGAGAAGTCGGAGCGCTTGAAGCTCGGTTCTACGTTCGACATGAAGATGAAGATGGGTATCCCGTACACGATGAGGAACACGGTCGTCGAGTTCGAGGAGAACCGGAAGATCGCGTGGCAGCCGCGGCCGAAGCGCTTCAAGAGGTTCGGCGGCCGCATCTGGCGCTACGAGCTCGAGCCCGTTGCCGGAGGCACCAAGGTTCGCGAGAGCTGGGACATCTCCCAGGAGGCCGGCATGAAGGGCATGGTGGCCAAGGGCGGAAGCCACGCCGCGAAGAGCATGGAGAAGACGCTCGAACGCATCGAGGAGATCCTTTCCTAGTGTTCGTTCGCTGAAAGGCCTCCGGCCTCAGCGAACGAACTCTGCCCAAAACCAAGAGACAAGTGCGGCCGATGATGTCCACTTCCAATCGTCTTGACGGCAAGGTTGCGATCGTCACCGGTGCGTCGCGAGGAATTGGACGTGGACTAGCAATTGGTCTGGCGGATTTGGGCGCGTCTGTCGTTGTTGCCGCGCGTACGGAGACGAAGAGTCCCGACGGGTTTGGCGGGACGATCCACGAAACCGTCGAAGCCATTCGGGCTGCTGGCGGCACCGCTGTCGCGCAGCGTTGTGACATCGGCAACGCGGCCGATCTGCAAGCGCTGATCGACGCCGCCGTCACCGAGTTCGGCGGGCTCGACGTGCTTGTGAACAACTCGATGACCGAGGTGCGAGCCGCGTTCGTCGACAGCACGCCGGAGCAGTGGGACACGTCGATGCGCGTGAACGTGCGCAGCCTCTACCTGAGCACGAAGGCCGCCGTCGAGCCGATGCGCGAGCGTGGCGGCGGGAGCATCATCAACATCTCGTCGGGCGCGGCCGATCCGGCGAGTGGTCCGTTCATGCCGCCCGGCTACTTCATCTACTCCGTCGCCAAGGCGGCGTTGGAGAAGTTCAGCACCGCGCTGGCCGTCGAGCTCACGCCGTTCAACATCGCCATCAACGCGCTGCGTCCCGGCGCAGTGAAGACCGAGCACGCGGCCAAAGAGCTCGGCCCCGACCACGACTGGAAGGAACCCGACGCCGTTGTGCCCGCCGTCGCCTACCTGTCAGCCCAACGCGCAGACGGCGTCACCGGAAGAGTCGTCGACTCCACACAATTTGGGCTTTCCTGGCCCTAGCAACTGCTCTTGATCTAGCTCTTGACCTTTGTGACGAATCCGTTCGCTCAGGCCGGAGGCCGTTGAGTGAACGGATACTTGTCCGGATGGCGCCCGTCCGCGTAGCCGACGAACGGCGGGTAGATGTTGTACCCGAGGAGCTCGCGTAGTCGCTTCGGCAACGTGCGCATCAGCTCGGGCGACACCGTTACCAGGTGGTTCTCCTGTTGGCGGAGCCAGCCCGCCGCGTATTCGATCGCCGCGCCGAGCCGCGTGCGATCGGTGACGTTCGCGCCGCCACCGTGCCAGACGGATCCCACGTAGATCATCGCGGAACCAGCCGGCATCTCCGCGAACACCATCGGCGCGTCATCGGGAGGTTGCTCCACGGAGTCCTGGCTCGCGGGAATGACGCGAGTCGCGCCGTTTGCTTCGGTGAAGTCGTCGAATGCCCACATCACGTTGGTGACGAGTTGCGGGTGCGGACGGGGCACCGGGTAGATGTCTTCGTCGCGATGCAGGATCTGCTGCACCTCGCCGGGACCGATCTCAATCCCCGTCGGCCCACTCAGCTGGAAGTGCGGACCGAGCACGCGCTCGAGTGCGCCGAGTACGAGTGGATGCAGCGTGAGCGGGTCGAGGATGCGGGTCTTGGCGTAGATGGCATAGAGGCGGCGGGTGTGGAACCCCTCGAAGAAGTTGCGGCCCTCCGGCACGCCATCGAGCAGCCGCCGTAGCTCCACCCCGATGGCGATCGCCTCGTCGTGGGGGATGAGCCCTTCGATGATGGCGTACCCGTCGGTATCGAGGCGTTGCACCACCTCTTCGACCGGCACCTCTTCGACCGCAGCCATGTGCCCAACCGTATGTCTCACCGGCCGTCTCACCGGCCGTCTGCTCCGTAGACCAGTGCCAGTGCTTGGAAGATCAGCCCTGGGATGATTGGGTCGCAGGAGACGGAGGAAGCGCGTGGACGAAGCGAGTGGGGTTCCGGCGCACACCGAGCCGCCGCGCTCGCGGCGCGTCTACTTGCTCGTGGCCGTCGCGCTCACCGTGGCAGCCGCGGCTGCGGTGTTCATCGCCAGCTCCGCCGACCCCCGCGACCTCGCCACGCGCGCCGACGTCTCCAACTTGCCGGTCGGCCCGAAGCTGCCGAGTCTCGACGCGGCCGAAGGGTGGATCAACAGCGATCCACTCTCGAAGGCTGATCTGCGCGACAAGGTGGTCGTGTACGACTTCTGGACGTACTCATGCGTGAACTGCGTGCGCACGCTGCCGCACTTGGAAGCCTGGTACGACCGCTACGCCGACGACGGCCTGGTCATCGTGGGCATCCACTCACCGGAGTTCGAGTTCGAGAAGGACCACGACAATGTGCGCGACGCGGTGGCTCGCCTCCACGTGAACTACCCCGTCGCGCTCGACGACAACATGGCGATCTGGAACCAGTTCTCGAACCAGTACTGGCCGGCCAAATACATCACCGATCGCCGCGGTCGCGTGCGGTACCTGCACTTCGGCGAAGGGTCCTACGCAGAGACCGAGTCCGTGATCCGCAAGCTCTTGGGCATCCCGAAGTCGGCGCCGTCCGCCGAACCGATCGATGACGACTCGACACAGACGGCTCAGGTTGCGACCATCACGCCCGAGACGTATCTCGGTACCCTGCGCGGGAGCGCCGCCCAACCCGGTGTCGTGACGTACCCCGTGGGTTCGGACGCGCCGGCGATCGACCAGGCGCGCCTCGAGGGAACGTGGAACGCGGGCGACGAGCAGGTCACATCAGATGCCGCGGGTGCCGCGATCGTGTTGCGCTACCGAGCGGGTGAGGTCAACCTCGTGCTCGGTCCGCAACCAGGCATGCCCGTCGACCTGCTGATCGAGATCGACGGCCGTCCGCTCAACGAGTCGGAGCGCACCTCGCAGACCATGGTCGACGCCGACGGCAACACCTTCATCCGAGTCGCGGCGTACGACCTCTACCGCCTGGTGCTGTCGCCGTCGGTGGAGGAGCACACGATTCGGCTCGTGGCGCGCGGTGCTGGCCTCGAAGCGTTCGCGTTTACCTTCGGGACCTGATCGTCAACCATGGCGCGCGAGCTTGTCGTGCTGTTCGGTGCCGGTGTTGCGTCGTTCCTCGCGCCCTGCATCGTGCCGCTGTTGCCCGCGTACCTGGGGATCATTGCGGGCGAGGCCGCGCAGGAGCGCGACGCGGCGCGCGCGGTGCCGGCCACGGTCATCTTTGTGCTCGGGTTCGCGGTGGTCTTCGCCGCGCTCGGCGCGGCGGCCGGTCAGGTCGGATCCTCGCTGCACGAGGTACAGGACTGGGTGCAACGCATCGGCGGCGTGCTCGTGATGGTGATGGGTTTGGCGCTGCTGGGTGTGATTCGCGGTCCGCTGAGTCGCGAGCGACGGCTGATGCACGCGCCGACCTTCGGCGGACCGCTTCGTCCGTTCGTAGTTGGAATTGCCTTCGGCGCGGCGTGGAGTCCGTGCGTCGGTCCGCTGCTTGCCGCGGCGCTCACCGTCGCCGCACGCGGAGGTGAAGCCGGGCGCGGCGCCGTGTTGCTCCTGGCCTACGCACTCGGGATCGGCGTGCCGTTCCTGCTGGCTGCGCTCGGCCTGGCGTCGTCACCCTGGCTCGCCGAACGATTGCGCCGCATCGGCCCGAAGGTCGAACGGGTTGCCGGTGTGCTGCTCGTCGTGCTCGGCATCCTGCTGACGACGGGGCTGTACAAGCACGTGACGTCGTATCTCGCCAAGCTCACGCCTTCGATTGGCGGGTTGTAGGCGATCGCGGGTTGCAGGCGATCGGCGGCGTGTAGCCGCGTGCGTCAGGATGGGGCCATGGACGCCGCCGCGCTGATCGAGGAGTGGCGATCGCGCGGCGCGTTCG
This sequence comes from Acidimicrobiia bacterium, assembly GCA_009694295.1. Lineage (GTDB taxonomy): Bacteria > Actinomycetota > Acidimicrobiia > IMCC26256 > PALSA-555 > SHVJ01. The sequence continues at coordinate 13,851 of SHVJ01000001.1, read as the reverse complement.
AGCGCGCACTCGGCAATGACGTGTTCGTGGTCGACGTTGCCCCGGATGGCGACACCGAGAAGCCACCGTTGCTCGTGTTGCACGGGTTTCCCACGTCGTGCATCGACTACGTCGGGGTTCTGCCTGCGCTCGCTGAACATCGCCGTGTCGTGCTGCTCGACTTCCCCGGCTACGGGCTGTCATCCAAACCCGATCGCGCGTACTCGCTCTTCGCCCAAGCAGATGTCGTGGAAGCGGTGGTGGCCGCACACGGGATCACCGGCGTCGAGCTCCTCAGCCACGACATGGGCGATTCCGTGGCCGGCGAGCTGCTCGCCCGCAGTCTCGATGGTGATCTCGGCTTCGAAGTGCACCGCCGCGTGCTCACCAACGGCAGCATCTATCTCGCGCAGGCGCACCTCACCGATGGGCAGCAGTTCCTCTGCGCGTTGCCCGACGAGGCATTGACCGACGACACCGCGCCGAACATCGATGCGCTCGACGCCGCGCTGACCGCAACGCTGGCGCAGCCCGGATCACCGTCTTCGCGGCCCGACCCTGAGCACGTGCGTGCCGCGGCTGAGCTCGTTGCCCACAACGGTGGCAACCGACTGCTCCCGCGACTCATCCGCTACATCGAGGAGCGACGGCGTCACGAGGAGCGCTGGACGGGGGCGATCGAGCGGCATCCCGCGCCGCTCACGATCGTGTGGGGCGACGCCGACCCGATCGCGGTCTGGCCGATGACCGACGAGCTGCTCGCACGGCGAGCCGACGCGCACCGCGTCCGGCTCGAGGGAGTCGGTCACTATCCGATGCTCGAAGCGGCCGACGCGTACACCGAGGGCGTGTTGTCCGGTCTTTCCTGAGGGTGCAGACCTGACTCAGGGTTGGGCGATCGTCGCCCAGTCGTCGAGCTGGCAGAACTCGAAACCGGCGAGCAGCGCGTAGTGCTCGTCGACATGCGTGTCGCCGATGTGCACGTGGCGTTCCGCCGGGAACTGCTCGCGCACCTCGTGAAGGTGGTGCTTCCCACCAACAAACGCCACGGCGATGCCGTGCTTCTCCCACAGCTGTGACTGATCGCTGCGGGTGCGGTCGGACGCCGACCCGATGACGTGACCGTCGTCGGCGAGCTCACGCACGAACGACACGGGAACCGGCCCTGGCGGCTCCCCGAACTCCATGGTGCCGTCGATGTCGAAGCTGATGAGCACGGCCGGACCTTACCGATCCCTCACACTCCCCTCGTACCGCCGTGACAAGTCCCCTATTTGGTCAATGAACAACAACATGTGTTGTCGAGTGACCAAATAGGGGGAACGGTGACCAAACGAAGCGGACTCATCTTCGCAGTTGCCCTCATCGTCGCGCTCTTCGTGCGCGCCAACGCGGTCGTGGCCATCGCGGCCCTGTTCCTGGTGTTCGTGCCGATCGAGAAGCTGTTCGCGTTGCGCCCGCAGCGCGTATTCCGCCGCGGCTTGCTCACCGATCTGACGCACCTGCTGGTGAACAACCTGTTCGTCACGGCAGCCACGATCGTGCTGGTCGTAGCGGCCGCGCTCCCGTTGCTTTGGGTACGTGCCTACGACGTGGAGAGCATGCTGGCTCCGGAAGTGGCAATCCCGCTCGCGGTCGTGCTCGTGTTCCTAGGGAGCTATTGGGGCCACCGACTCACGCACCAGGTTCCGTTCCTCTGGCGTTTCCACGCCGTGCACCACAGCATCGAGCAGATGGACTGGGTCGCGTCAGGTCGACTCCACCCGATCGACTCGGCCTTCACGCAAGCAATGACCGTGCTGCCGCTCTTCGTGCTGGGCTACGACGCCGGCGCGTTCGCCGGCGTCGCCGTGTTCGTGACCCTGCTCGCACTCTTCCAGCACGCGAACGTGCGACTGCGCTTCCCGGTCGTGCGCTGGGTGATCAACACGCCCGAGTGGCACCACTGGCACCATGCGCTCGATGAAGAGGCGCGCGACAAGAACTTTGGCCTCCCGGTCGTTGACAAGATCTTCGGCACGGCATACATGCCCAAGGGCAAGCGTCCCGCGGCGTTCGGCACGACGACACCCGTCCCCCAGTACGACTATCTCCGCCAGCTGCGTTTCCCGTTCACGGCCGCTGCCCGTGGCGAGCTTGCCGACGTCAGTACCTAGGGGCTGGCCTCGAGCGTCGCGACGCCCGCGACGTTGCCGTCCACATCGAGCTTCGCCAGCGCGTTCTTCTTGCCCTTGAGGTAGTTGTCGAGGAAGTCGGTCACGCTCCGCACGACCGCGGTGGATGACGGGTCGTCCGCGCCGTGGAACGCGCTCGAATGCGTCGCGTCCGCGATCGTCACGAAGAACTTGGGTGACTGTGCCTTGGCGAACGCATCTTGGCCGCTGGAGTACGGCACGGTCTCGTCGCCGTCGCCGTGGACGAACAGCAGTGGTGGGGCGTACGCGCTGAAGTCAGCGCCGCCCGTCGCGAGCCCCGTCAAGATCACGACGGCTGCGAACCGGTCGTCGTGGTACGTCGGATTGAAGATGAGATCCATCACGGTCAACGCGCCGAGCGACTTCCCGATCACCCCGAGGCTGGCGTCGTCGATGAGCCCAAACAGCTTTGACCCTTGTTCGCTGTTCAGGCTGAGCAGCTCGTCGAGGATGAAGCTCATGTCGGCCGGCTGGTTTGAGAGGTCCGCGGCCGATGTGCCGCCGGGCGAATCTTCGCTCGAGAGTGGAAACGACGGGGCGGCCACGATGTAGCCGGCGCGCGCCCAGTGGTCGTACATGTCGGCGTAATTGGTGGCTGTGCCCCCGATCCCGGTGGCGAACAACACGAGCGGCAGTGGCTTCTTCCGGGTCGTGCCCTTCGGGAGCGACACCACGGTCTCGAGCGTGCGGTCGGGTGCGCCGGCGTAGTCGCCGTTCGCCGGGGTTGGCCGGCTGTCGTCGACCAGGGTCAGCGTGATGCGCTTCACAACCACTGCCTTCTTCTTGGTGGACACCGCGGCCACGGGTCCCACGAGTGCGCCGAGCGCAAGTGCACCCGCGAGGACGAAAGCGATCGTTGTTCGACGCCAGGTACCGGGGCAGTCATGCATGGGGACATCGTGCTACGTGCGAGCGGATTGCGCTACTGGGTGACGCGGGCTGCTCCTGAGGGATGACCCCAGATCGGTCCGACGTGCGTGTTGTGACCGGTACCGCCTGACTCGATGATCTGTCCGTCGCCGAGAGGGATCGCGACGTGGCTGCTGCCACCGCCACCCCAGAAGAGAAGATCGCCGCGCTGCATCGCGTCGAGCGGTAAGTGCGGGAGCATGTGGTACTGCGCGCCGGAGTAGTGCGGGAGGTACACGCCTGCCGATCGGAAGGCCATCATCACGAGGCCTGAGCAGTCGAAGCGATCGATGCCGATGCCGGCGTACAGGTACGGCTTGCCGATCTGCTGGTATGCGTAGGCGATCGCGATTGCGGTGGACGGTCCAGGCGGCGGCAGGTTGGGATACGCCTCGACGTTGTTGCCGTACCGTCCGTGCGCCATCGCGATTGCTTCGGCTTGCTTGCGTTCGAGGTCTTCTTGGATGAGCCGCTTGACGTCGCCTTGCACCTGTGCGAGCAATTGCTGTTGCTGCGCCGACAGTGCTTCGAGTGATGTCTTCATCTCGGCGAGCCGTTGGTGCTCGGTGGCCGCGGCGTCGCGCATCGTCCGCGCGGTGCCGCGCTGCTCGCGAAGCTGATCCTTCGCGATGTCTGAGGTTGTCGATGAGGCGGTTGTCGTCGTCGGCCTGTGCTGATGCGTAGTGCTCGCGACTCGCGAACTCTTGCGCGTTGCCGATGTCGAGCGCGTCGGTCGAGCCGCCCGACGCGGCTCGCTTGTAGACCGCCGCGGCCCGCTCGGCGAGCACGCCCTTGATGCGGGCGATCTCGGCCTTTGTGGCGTCGATCTGGACTTGCAGCGCGGCGAGCGCGGCTTCGGCTTCGTCGAGGCGGAGCTGCGCCCCGTTGAACTCCTCGCCGAGTGCGCTGAGCGTCTGGTTGGTCTCGGTGATCTGGACCTGGAGGGCGACGGCCTGGGCCCGCTTGTCGTCGATCGGGGCGGCACCCCCCGGCACCGCGATCGAGCCGACCAGCGATCCGATCGCGAGCGCGACGAGACAGATGTTGCGAAAGTGACGAAACACGACCAATGAGGCTACCGGGGGTGGGGTGAGCGGGTCCCGGGCCTCCAGACCGGGTCTTGGCGTCAGAAGACCACCGTGGCGGTGGGTTTTCTGACGCCAAGACATGGAGGCTGGCACACTCTCCGGCCATGAAGCGTCAGCGAGTCTTTGCTGCCACGGTCGTTCTCACGCTTGGAGCGCTGGCTGTGCCCGTCGGCGCGTCGGCGCCCATCGGAAAGAACGAGGCCGTCCCCGAGCCCACGGCCGCGGGACCGATCACCGGGGGCGGCGGGAAGCCGATCCTCGTGGCGGCCAGCCTCAACCCGGCCGCCGGCTACGTCGGCGAGGAGTTCTTCCTCGACGGCACGGCAACTTCGTTCGACGCGGTGGGCAAGCTCGCGCGCAACGGCAAGTGGAAGGTGAAGCCAGCCGACACGGCACCATTCGCGACGCGAATCGTCGTGTATCGCCCAGCGTCGGCGGACGATTTCAGCGGCACGGTGTTCGTCGAATGGCTGAATGTGACGGCCGGCTTCGATACCGGCGCAGCTTGGACGGCGTCGCACACCCAGATCATCCGGAGCGGCGCGGCCTGGGTCGGCGTGTCGGCCCAATCCGCTGGCATTCAAGGCGACGGCGAGAGCGCGACGGCGGCCATCCCTTCGGGTGGGCTGAAGGTGGCCGACGCGGCGCGGTACGCGGACCTCGACCATCCCGGTGACGCGTTCTCGTATGACATCTTCTCCCAGACCGGTGTCGCCGTCCGCACTGGCGATGAGCCGAAGCCGCTGGGCGATCTCGTGGTGGAGCGTGTCATCGCGATGGGTGAGTCTCAGTCGGCGTTTCGCATGGTCACGTACATCAACGCCGTGCACCCGCGCACGCACGTGTTCGACGGATTCCTCGTGTACAGCCGCGGCGGGAGCGCAGCGGGGTTCACTGAGTCGAAGGGGTCGGGCACCCGCGATGGGATGCCCGAGGGGGCGTTGATTCGCGCTGATGTCGATGTGCCCGTGTTGATGTTCGAGACGGAGACCGACCTCACCCTGCTTGGGTACCTCGCGGCTCGTCAGCGCGACACCAAGCAGATCCGGCTGTGGGAAGTGGCGGGTACGTCGCATGCCGACGCGTATACGGCACCACTTGGCTTCGGCGATGCCGACGACGGCACGGTCGAAGCTCAACTCCTCGATGTCCGGGCGATCACCGGCGGTCCACTCGGCTGCACCGCGCCGATCAATGCCGGACCGATGTTCGCCGTACTGAATGCCGCGGTGTTCCAGCTCGAACGTTGGGTACGCGATGGCACGGCGCCTCCGCGCTCGCCCCGAATGGCGATCACCAGCGACGACGAGATCGCACGCGATGAGCACGGCAACGCCAAGGGCGGCATCCGTACACCCCAGGTTGATGTCCCGATCGCAACATTGACCGGGCAGCCTGGCAAGGGCGAGAGGCTTTGCGTCCTGTTCGGTCGTACCCTCCCGTTCGACGACGCGAAGCTTGTCGAGCTCTATCCCGCGCACGCCGACTACGCAGAGGCTTTCAATGCGTCGGCCGACGCCGCGGTCGAGGCTGGGTTCTGGATGGAGATCGACGCCGAGCAGTTCAAGGCCGCCGCGGCCAATCTGCCGATGCCCGGTACCCCGGTGATCGGCTGAGCGCTACTTGTAACCCTTCGCGATGTGCTCGAGCCACCACTGCGGTGCGGCGTCGAGCAGCGTGGGCAGATTGAAGTAGTCCCACCAGCGAGCGATCAAGCCGTCGCGCAGCTCCATCACCGACACGAATGGCAGCGCCACATGCTCGCCCGTCTTCCAGAACCACTCCTCGACGTGCTCGGTCATCACGACGTCGCCGTCGCACACGAGGCTCCGGAGGTGGTGCACGTTGCGGTCGATCGGCTCGAGCCCGAGGCGCAGCCGCGCCGCAACCTCGGCAGGGCCGGTTGCACCGACCTCGCCGACGGGCACGTCGGTGTAGACGCCGTCGTCGGTGAAGTACGCGCCGCATGCTTCGAACTCGTGGCGATAGAGGTCGTCCCAGAACTGGAGGATCAGCGCGCGGTTGGCCTCGGCGGTTGAGTCAGCCACGCCCGGAACCTACCTCTCTTCAGATCGCCTCTCTTCAGATCGCCTCTCTTCAGATCGTTGGCTGCAGGTCGGTAGAGTCGGTGCCTCGGTACGCAGTGAAGGGGGAATCCGATGGGGCTTTGGGATTACGAGGGGATGCGCGTCATCGTTAGCGGTGGCGGGGGCGCGGGCATGGGGGCAGCCACGGTCACCGAGCTCGCCAACCTCGGTGCCGAGATCCACGTGCTCGACCTCAAGGAGCCGCCGGTCAAGGTGGCGAGTTACCAGTCGGCGGATCTCAAGGATCCCGACGCCACGGCGGATGCCATCAAGAAGATCGGCGGCCCCATCCACGCGCTGTTCAACTGCGCCGGGCTCCCCGGTCCACCGTTCTCCGATCTCGACACCATGATTCTGAACTTTGTAGCGATGCGGCATCTCGCCGAGCTGGGTGCCGACCTGATGACCGACGGTGGCGGCGCGATCGCGAGCATCTCGTCAACCGCGGGCAGCGGCTACCTCGCGAACATCGCCAAGTGGATCCCGCTGATCACGACCAGTGGGTTCGCGGAAGCCAAGAAGTGGTGCGAGGACAACCCTGAGGCGATCGCCACCGGCTACGCGCCTTCGAAGGAAGCGATCTGCGTGTGGACGCACTACGCGGCAATGGACTTGGCAACCCGCAACATCCGCGTGAACTGCATCAGTCCCGGGCCCACCGACACGCCGATGATGCCGGCCTTCGAAGACTTCGCGGGCGCTGAGATGATCGACATGTTCGCTCAGGGCGCCGGTCGGCGGTCGCGTCCGGAAGAGCAGGCGTACCCGCTCATCTTCTTGAACAGTCGCGCCGCGTCGTACGTGTCGGGTGAGAACTTCGTCACCGACGGCGGCACGCTCGGCGCGCTGATGACGGGCAAGCTCGAGCTGAGCTTCGACGCCATCGACAACAACCTCGCCTGAGGATTCTCGGCACGCTGAACACATCCCTAGGTCGTTCAGCGCGCCGAAATACCCTCGCAGGCTGTAAGTTCCATCGACTTGTTGTTCGACCAAGGAGTTCAGTTGCTGCGTCGCCGGGCCGTCATCGCTGGTGTCACGCTTGCCGTCGCGCTCGGCGCGACTGTCTCGACGGGAGTGGGCATCGCCGGCGCCCACGGCGAGAAGGTCATTCGCATCGGCGTGCTCGCGCCCCTCGACAGTGGGCTCGTGGAGTTCGGCGCTGGCATCCGTAACTCGGTGCAGCTCGCGGTCGACCAGGCGAACAAGAACAAGGTGATCCAGGGTTGGGAGATCGAGGTCGTCGCGGTCGACGACTCGTCCGACGCGGCGGTCGGCGTGGCCAACGTTCCCCAGCTCATCGACGACGAGCACGTCATCGGCGTCGTCGGCACGTACAACTCGGGCGTGGCTGCAGAGGTGCTCCCGTTGCTCCAGCCCGCTGGCCTCACCTTGATCTCGCCGAGCAACACCCTCGCGAGCCTCACGCTCGGCCCGGATGCGGCAAACCCGATCCGGCAGTTCGACAACTACTTCCGAATGGTGGCGTCCGACGCGGATCAAGCACCGTTCCTCGCCGACAGCGTGAGCAAGCTCGGGTTCGAGAACGTTGCCGTCGTGAGCGAGACGAAGGCCGTAAGCCAAGGTTTGGCCGACGCGTTCGTCGCCTCGTTCGACGGCACCGTGACCGTGCAGCAGACCGTGCTTGACGGCGCGACCGACTTCACCGATTTCCTCGCGGCCGTGACGGCCGATCCGCCCGACGCCATCTTCTTCGGCGGCGAGTACCAAGTTGCGGCAACGCTTCGCACCCAAGCGACCGAAGCCGGGTTCACCGGACCCGTCGTCGGTGGCGACGGCATCAAGGACCAGACCTACATCGACGCCGCCGGCGACGCGAGCGAAGGCGACCTCGCCAGCACGGTGGGCGTGCCTGCCGCCAAGCTCAAGACGGCCAAGAAGTTCTTCAAGGACTACAAGAAGGCCGGCTTCGACGAGCCGTCCACCGACTACGGCCCCTACGCGTACGACGCGGCGAACCTCCTCATCCTCGCGGCACGCGACGCCGTCAAGGGTGAGAAGGAGCTTCCCGACGACGCGCGCGTCCAGGTGCTCGACGCCATCGGCACGGCCAAGGGCAAGGGCGTCACCGGTAAGGTCCGCTTCGACGAGTTCGGCGACACCACCAACGTGGTGTTCACGATCTACCGCGTGCAGGGCACCCCGCTGGAGTTCGCCCCGATCAAGCCCTAACTCCTCACCACACACCGAACTTGCGTCATTTTCCCGCGACTATCGCGGGCAACTGACGCAAGTTCGTGGGGTGAGGGGTAGCTAGGCGGTCGGTACGCCGCTCGGGCGCTTGGCTTTGCCGGGCGACTGCTTGGGTACGTCCTTCGGCCGCGGGTACTTCGCGAGCAACGGGGCGCAGAACGCGCCGGGCTCGGGCTCTTTGAGCTTGCGCGGCTTCGGCATCTTCGGGATCGACGGGTCGACCGCGGCGAAGTTGAACGCGCTCGTGAGGTCGCCGCATGTCTCGCGGCGCCACGCCGACAGGTTCGGCACCTCGACGTCGAAGCGAGTCTCGAGGAACCGCAGCGTCGAGGTGTGATCGAACACGTCGGAGCCGACGAACCCGCCGCGGCTGAACGGAGAGATCACCAACATCGGCACGCGAGGTCCCAGCCCGATCGGGTCCGCGATGCCGGCCGCGTCGTCAGGGAGCGGGTTGACGGTGATGAACTCTTGCGGCGTGCCCGGCTCCGGTTGCGGCGGAGGCACGTGGTCGAAGAAGCCGCCGTTCTCGTCGTACGTGATGAACAGCGCGGTCTTCTTCCACGCTTCGGTGTTCGCGGTCACCGCGTTGAACACCTGCGACAACGCGAGTTGGCCGAGCTGCGGCGTGCTCTGGAATGGGTGCTCGAGAATGGCAACTGGTGAGATCACCCACGACACCTGCGGCAGGTTTCCCGCGGCGGCATCCCGTAGGAAGTCGTCGAACGTCGGGACCAGGGCCTTGGCGTTCAACGTGGGGTTCGAGTGGAACTGCTTGAAGAAGATGACGGTGTTGTCGCCGTCTTCGAGCGTGCTGTCGGGGGCGGAGTAGATCTGCCACGTGATGCCCAGCGCCTCCAGACGTTCAGGCATCGTCGTCCACGAGTAGGTCGGGGGACGAGTGCCGTCGGAGCTGAGGATCGGACCGCCCGCGAGTCCATCGGGATCGATGGTGCCGGTCATGAAGTAGCCGCGATTCGGATCCGTCGGGCCCTGCGCGGAGCAAAAGTAGTTGTCGCAGATCGTGAACTCTTCGGCGAGCGCGTGGTGGTACGGGATGTCGCGCTGATCCACGTACCCCATGGCCGCGGGCGCGGCCGAGGCGCGTGCCGTCTTGAGCCAGCCGTTCATCTTGCCGTTGGCGACGCCCTTGTGCTGCCCGTACCAGGTGTGGTCGGGGTCGGTCGTGCAGCCGCCTTGCGTCTTCTTGACGTCGATGCGAAACGGGAAGACGGACCGTTTCCCCAAGTCGATCTGCTCGAACGAGTCGTTGTCGCGCTTGTCGCCGAAGCCGCGCACGCCGCGCAGTGTCCCGAAGTAGTGGTCGAAGGACCGGTTCTCCTGCATCATCAACACCACGTGGTCGATGTCGTTGAGCGTGCCGGAACTCAGGCGCCCCGGCGCGAGGCCCGGAATCGACGACAGTCGTGGGATCTGGCTCAGCGCCGGGTGGAGAGCCACACCCGCGCCGAGTGCGAGGCCAGCGCCGAGGAACCCGCGCCGGCTGAGACCAGGGTCGGTCACCGTTCCCCCTTCGTTGCCGCGCGCCAGGTCTATCAGAGGTCCGCTCGAACGCACGCGCACCGAGGCTGGCAGACTGCCGCTCGTGAACGCACAGAAGACGAAGCGCGTGGGAATGCTCGCCCCGATGCAGGTCGAGCTCCAGCCGATCGTGCATCAGCTCGGACTCGTCGACGATGGCGACGGCACGACGTACCGCGGCAAGGCCGGCACGGTCGATGTGGTTGCGATGCTCACCAACATCGGGATGGCCGCGGGTGCCGATGCGGCGCGGCGCATCCTGGAGCACGATGTCGATTGGGTCATGGTCGTCGGGGTTGCCGGGGGCGTCGACCACGCGGGCATCAAGATCGGTGATGTGATCGTGCCCGAAGTGGTCTTCGATCGGGCCACGGGCACGTCGTACCGCCCGGTGCCGGTGGGCGACATCACGCCGCGCGGGATCGTGAGCTGTGGCGACGACCTCATCACCGATCCCGAGGCGATCGGGCAGATGGAGAAGGACGGCGTGGTTGCCGTCGAGATGGAGAGCGCCGCCGTCGCGCCGGTGTGCGAAGCCGCCGGTGTTCCATGGTCGGTGTTCCGCGGCATCAGCGACTTCGCCGACGGCGGACTGGTGGATGCCGCGCTCTTCGAGATGACCAACGCCGACGGATCGGCCGATCCAGACGCGATGAAGCGCTACCTCGCCGAGAACCCCGAGCGAGCGAAGATCCTCGTGCAGCTCGGGCACGACACCACGCTCGCTGTCGACAACGCGGCTGCGGCCGCCATCCGCGCCTGCGCGGCGCTCCCGGCATGAGCGCGGCCACGGCCGTCATCCCCAAAGTCGTTATCCCCAAAGTCGTCATCTTGGGCGCCGGCTTCGGCGGACTCGAGTTGTCGAGCCGGCTCTCCGAGGAGCTCGGTGCCGACGTGGATGTCACGCTCATCGACAAGCACGACTCGTTCGTGTTCGGCTTCTCGAAGCTCGACGTGATGTTCGGAAAACGCAAGCTCGATGAAGTTCGCTCGTACTACCGCGACATCGCGAAGCCAGGCGTGGAGTTCCGCCAAGAGACGGTTCAGTCGATCGACCCGAACGCCAAGCGCGTGGTCACCGACCAAGGCACGTACGACGCCGACATCCTCGTGGTCGCGCTTGGCGCCGACTACGACGTCTCGGCGACACCTGGGCTCGCCGAAGGTGGTCACGAGTTCTACTCAGTAGCCGGAGCAGATCGGTTGCGCGATTTCTTGCCGACGTTCTCGGCCGGTGTGGCAGTGATCGCGGTGCTGGGCCCGTTCTTCAAGTGCCCAGCCGCGCCGTTCGAAGCCGCCTTCATGCTCCACGAGATGCTCGAGGAACGCGGCATACGAGACGACGTGACGATGTACGTACTGAGCTCGCTCCCGGCGCCGGTGCCGATCTCGGAGGAGATCTCAGGCGCGATCGTGGGCGCCTTGGCCGAACGCGACATCGAGCTCTGGCCGAGCTCTCGCGTCACGTCGATCGACCCGAACACCCACGTCGCCACGATCGAGGACGGTCGCACCCTGGCCTTCGATCTGTTGTTGGGTGTGCCGGTGCACGTGGCTCCGCCCGTCGTCGTCGAGGGTGGCCTCACCGAAGCCGATGGCTGGATCGCGGTGGATCCGGCCACGATGGCCACCAAGTTCGCCGGCGTCTACGCGCTCGGTGATGTCACCAGCATGCCGGTGCCGCGCACCGGCGTGATGGCCGAGGGTGAGGCCCGCACTCTCGCCGACGTGCTGCTCGCGCAGCTCAGCGACGGCGCCCCGCCCCCGCCCTTCGACGGGGTCGCGACGTGCTACCTCGAGTGGGGCGATGGCTTGGTTGCGCGCGTCAATGTGGAGTTCCTTGGCGACACACCACCGCACGGGAGCTTCACGCCTCCGTCGGCCGCGATCACCGCGGAGAAGGCGGAGTTCGGCGCGACCCGCCGTCGGCGTTGGTTCGGCTCCGACTGAGTTCTGTGCGATGAGCAGGCCCGGGAAGTACGGCGACTGGGACGGCGGGAAGTACCAGGAGCGCTTCGACGCGCTCGCGGCGTCGGGCGTCGACGTGCACGGCGAAGCCGATTTCGTGGGCGCGCTCAACCCACGCTCTGTGCTCGACGCCGGATGCGGCACCGGGCGCGTCGGCCGAGAGCTCGCGGCGCGTGGCCTGGACGTCGTTGGCGTCGACGCCGAGCCGTCGATGATCGCCGAGGCACAGCGCCGTGATCCTGAGCTCGCGTGGATCGTGTCCGATCTCGCGGCGCTCGATCTGGGCCGAACGTTCGATGTGGTGGTGATGGCCGGCAACGTGCTGTTGTTCACGCTGCCGGGCATGAACGCCGCAGTTGTGGCCGGGTGCGCTCGCCACATCGCGCCCGAAGGTGCGCTCGTGAGTGGCTTCTCGCTCGGTCGGGGCTATGAGCTCGATGAGTACGACGCGCATTGTGAGGCGTGCGGCCTCGTGCTCGACGCCCGCTGGTCCACGTGGGACCGCGCGGCATTCCCTGGTGACGGGACGTACGCGGTCTTAGTGCATCGGCGGGCGTGACAGGCTCGACAAATGGCGGATGCGTACGACGTGGTGATCGTGGGCGGCGGCCTCGTGGGGGCCGCGCTCGGATACGAGCTCGCGGGTGAGGGGGCACGGGCGCTGCTCGTCGACCGCGCCGATCATGGAAGCGCCACCGCCGCGGGTGCGGGCATCCTCTCGCCCGAAACGGTCTCCACCGATGACGAAGCATGGTTTGGCCTCGCCATGGAGGCGGCTGAGCACTACCGCACACTGATCCCCGCGCTCGCCGATGCTGACGCGGGTGACACTGGGTACGCGGAATGCGGATCGCTCCAGATCGCGTTCCGGGAAGGCGACGACGGCACCTTCGCAGAGGCCAAGACGCGCACACAACGTCGCTGCCCCGATGTTCTGACGGATGTCACGCCGGAGCGCGCACGGGAGATGTTCCCGTTGCTCGGTGAGGTACGCGCCGCGCTGTTCAACCCGCGTGCTGCTCGGGTCGACGGACGACTCGTTACGGCGGCGTTGTTGCAAGCCGCCACGGCGCGTGGTCTCCAGCAACGAGTTGGATCCGTGAACGGGCTCGAGCGCGCCGGAGAACGCCTCGTAGCGGTCTGGGTAGGAGACGAGCGGGTCTCGTGTGGCGCAGCGGTGATCGCGGGAGGTGCATGGTCGCCGGCAATTGCCGATCAGCTCGGAATCGCGCTCCCGGTGCTGCCGGTGCGCGGGCAGATCCTTCACCTCCGCATGGACAATCTCGACACGAGCCGCTGGCCGATCATTCAGCCGGTGCTGAGCCACTACACGGTGCCGTGGCCCGACGGACGGCTCGTGGTGGGTGGCACGGTCGAGCCCGACGCGGGCTTCGACGTGCGCATCACCGCGGGCGGAGTGCGTCAGCTGCTTCGGGAGTCGGTGCGATACGCGCCTGGTCTGGCCGACGCAACGCTCGTGCAGATCCGAGTGGGACTCCGTCCGGTGAGTGTCGACGACGCGCCGATCCTGGGCGCGATCCCGGGGGTGGAGAACGCCTTCGTTGCCACCGGTCACGGCGCCAACGGCTTGCTGCTCGGCCCGTTCAGCGCGCGGCTCGTCACCGAGCTGGTGCTGGGTCGGGAGTCGTCGCTCGACCTCACGCCGTTCGCGGCAAGCCGCTTCGACGCGCCGGTGCGCTAAAACGACCGCCCCGAGAACGACGAACGCCCAGAGAACGACGACCGCCCTGAGAACGACGACCGCCCTGAGAACGACGACCGCCCTGAGAACGACGACCGCCCTGAGAACGACGACCGCCCTGAGAACGACGACCGCCCTGAGAACGACGAACGCCCGCCGGGCCGCTC
>SHVJ01000092.1 GCA_009694295.1 Acidimicrobiia bacterium | reverse complement strand
CACGTCATCGGTCTTGGCTCCTCATGTGCGATCCACATCCTCGAGAAGGCCGCGGCTTGAAGGCTCTCCTGAGTCGGAGGCCCTGCTGAACTTGCGGCGATTGCGGTCGAACTCGTTTGTAGCAGTCCTGGTTGCTGTGCTCGTTGTGCTTGCACTGCCGGCAGGAGCTGGTGGAAGGGTGCGCCCGCACGGGGGTTCCAACCGATGCCTTGTGCACGCCGACACGCAATGGGTCAACAACAACGCGGACGAGATCAAGCAATACCTGGTTGACCTCACCGGCGGCGGCGGTCAGATCCTCGAGGTGGCGAGCGGTGTGTACTCGGTGGTGTTCGTCGATGGGCAGATCAGCGTGCTCGAGCAATTCAAGCTCGTTGGTCCCGATGATGGAAGCGTTGTCGTCAGCGGCACGCTCGATGCGTCGGCGATCGCGTCGTATCGGATCCGCGGCCACAACATCGTGATCAGCGACGTCACCGAGGACCACGGAACCATGACCATTGCGGTCAACGACATCCCAACCGCGCCGCGTCCCCAAGACGGGCAGATCTTCCCCAGCGGCGGGGGTCGGGTGGGCTTCACCTGCCGGGGTTCAACACTGTCGCTCTTCAACGAAACCGGCGTGCGGCTTGTGCTCCGGCGCCGAGCACTCCCGTAGGTCGCATCGACTCCGGTGCGCCGTGGCGCGATGGGAAGACGCCGGTGAACGTGTCGGGCGGTCTGTTGTCGAAGGGTCACCCGATCGGCATGACCGGCGCGGCCGGCGTGGTCGAGATCACCACGCAGCTGCGTGGCGAAGCCGGCGATCGTCAGATCGAAGGTGCAAAGGTCGGTATGGCCCACGTCATCGGTCTTGGCTCCTCGTGTGCGATCCACATCCTCGAGAAGGTCGCGGCGAAGGGTTTATTCCTTCGGGCGAAAGGGAGTGACATGCGGAGCGTGCGGTCGGTTCTGTTCTCGGTGGTCTTTGCCGGGATGGTCGTCGCGCTGGCGCTCCCGGCGGCGGCAGCGGTACGAACACCGCGTCCGCGCGGTGGCACGAACCGTTGCCTGAATACGCACGGCACCTCTGCCTTTTACAACCGAGACGCCGAAGATATCCAAGCCATCTTGCAGTCTGCGGTTCCGAATTCACTCACGACGATCGAGTTCAGTGCGTACTCGATAGCGTTTTTTCAGGGCGAGATGAGCGTGGGTATCGATTTCACCGCGACATTGACCGCCGCTACCGGTTACGGAACTGGGCTTTCCCTTGCGGAATACCGTGTCCGCAACAATCGAATCGTGATCGATTCGGTGTCGTCCAACCACGCCGACATCACCGTGACGCTTGAAGGGGCCACGATCGAAGTTCCCGTCGACTTTCCGACTGCGGTCGAAGGTCAGCGGGTCCCCTTCACGTGCGCCGGCTCGCGGTTGACCGTGTTCCCGAACGGCGTAGCTGTCGTCTTGCGCAAAGAGCCGAACCCGCTCGCCTGACGCAGAGGCTCCGCGGTCTTTAGCTCACGGTCGCGTTGAGGATCTCGCCGCTCGACGTGGTTTCGACATTGCCGCTTCGTCGAGGGCCACTGATCGAGAGTCGGATCACGACGCGGCCATCGAGCGACGTCGATCGCTCGATGTAAAGGTAGGTCGCGACCGCCTCTTCAATTCTGATCGGCCGGGCCGTCTCGAGCTCACGCTCGGCGGTCCGCACGATGTCGGGGAGCCGGGCGAGGTCGACGGCGGTGGTCGGGTAGAGCGAGGCGTCGACATCCTCTTGGGGTCCGGAAAGGTGTACGGGCTCCGGCGCGCTCACCTCGTCGTCGCGCCACGTGTACGTGTCGATGTGGTCGAGCACGTTGGGATCCTGGGCCTCGACGATCATGTACTCGGCGTAGATCGTGATGTCGGTGACCTGCGCGGGCGAGAGACCCACCCGTCGCTCGATATCTTCGAGCGCGCGTTGCGCCGCGCCCGGAGTGTGCAACAGGTCGGCGGGTATGTCGGTGTTGTCGGGAGTCGGGATCGTGTCGGTGGACGTGGTCGTTGTGCACGCGGTGAGCGCGAGCAACGCGAGCACCACCAGCACTCGACGCTTCATACTGCCGTCCACCCGCCGTCGACTGGCAGCACGGTGCCCGTCACGAAGCTGCTGGCATCGGACGCGAAGAACAGCAACGCGCCGTCGAGTTCGTGCTCTTCACCGCCGCGTCCCATCGGCGTTCGCTGGAACATCCAGCGCTCGGAGCGCTCGTCGCCGAACATCGACCCCTCGGTCATCTCGGAACGGAACCATCCCGGCGCGAGGGTATTCACCCGGATGCCCTTGCGGGCCCATTGGGCCGCAAGTTCGCGCGTCATGCTCACCAAGCCACCCTTCGACGCGGCGTAGCCCGCGTCGGGGATCTGGCCGATCCCGCCCATGGCCCAGACCGACGCGATGTTCACGACGGATCCGCGGCGACCGCCGTCGATCATCGTTCGTGCGGTGAGTGCCGAGAGGGCGAACGGTGCCACCAGGTTGACCTGGAGCTCGTGGCGGAACTCGTCGACGGTCTCCTCGGTCGCCGCCTTCACGAGGTTGACGCCCGCGTTGTTCACGAGCACATCGATGTGGCCGTGGCGAGCGATCGCGGCGTCGACGATGGTGGCGGGGGCATCGGGATCACTCAGGTCGCAGGGCACCGCGAGCGCGTCGCGCAGCTCTCCCGCGAGTGCTTCGAGGCGGTCGCGTCGACGGGCCACCAACACGAGCGACGCGCCAGCCGCGTCGAGGACGCGAGCGAACCGAGCGCCGAGCCCGGCGCTCGCCCCCGTCAAGATGACGACGCGATCGTCAAGTCGGAATGGTGCGAGTGGGTCGATCGGTGTCATGAGAGGTCGATCGGTGTCATAAGAGTTGGTACGCCCCCGGGGACTCGAACCCCGAACCTAGTGATTAAGAGTCACTTGCTCTAGCCAGTTGAGCTAGGGGCGCGCGAGGGTCATCGTAACCGGGTGCCTCGTTGCCGCCGTGATGGTTCCTTCGACGTAGCGTGACGGGATGGACGTGCTGGTCGCGGGATCGAGTGGGTTCATCGGCTCGGCGCTGCTCCCAGCGCTCACCGCGGCAGGACATCGCCCGGTCCGCGCGCTGCGCCTAGGTTCGATCCCGACCGGGGTGGACGCGATCGCCTGGGATCCCGCCGCGGGCGTCATCGATTCGGTATCGCTCGAGGGCATCGGCGCGGTCATCAACCTCGCCGGGGTTGGCATCGGCGACAGGCGGTGGACGCCGGCACGCAAGCAGGAGATTCTCGAGAGCCGAACCGCGAGCACCCGACTTCTCGCCACCACGATGAGTGGTCTGGCTACGAAGCCGGCGGTCTTCGTGTCGGGCTCGGCAATCGGGTACTACGGCGGGCGGGGTGATGAGGTCCTCACCGAGGAGAGCGCGCCGGGCGACGACTTCCTCGCCGACGTGTGCCTGCAGTGGGAAGCGGCCGCGCAACCCGCCGCCGACGCTGGCATCCGCGTGGTCACGACTCGAACGGGCATCGTCCTCGGGCGCGACGGCGGAGTGCTCAAGCGCCTGCTGTTGCCCTTCCGTCTCGGTCTTGGTGGGCGAGTGGCGTCGGGTGACCAGTGGATGTCGTGGATCTCGCTCGACGACGAGGTGGCCGCGATCCTGCACACGTTGCGCACAGAGTCGCTGCGCGGACCGGTGAACCTGACCGCACCGAACCCGGCGACGAACTCCGAGCTCACGGAGGCGCTCGGCAAAGCGGTGCATCGCCCGACGGTGTTGCCGACGCCGCTTGCGCCGCTGAAGATTCGCTACGGCGCCGAGCTCGTTGAGCACCTGCTCGTCAAGGGCCAGCGCGTGCTGCCGAAGGCGCTCCAAGCGAGTGGCTTCACGTTTCAGCACGCAACGCTGCCAGAGGCGTTACGCGCCATCTTGGGGTGACCGAGGGGTTTCGAACCCCCGACCTCCGGGACCACAACCCGGCGCTCTAGCCAACTGAGCTACGGCCACCACGGCTTGCCACAATCAGACGCGGGAGTTGTGCGCGCCCGATCGAGGACCGGACCATCCAGGCTACACGCCGCCTTCCAGCGCCCTCCGCTCGAATGCACCTCTTGTTGGACCGTGAACATCCCCTGAGGCAACTCACGGTCCACAAAGAACTACTTGGTGACCAATCGGCGTTGATCAATGAGCGAAGACTCGGCGCGCCCGGAGGGACTCGAACCCCCGACCAACGGATTAGAAGTCCGTCGCTCTGTCCACTGAGCTACGGGCGCTCGGACGATTCGGTCGCTCGAGTGTACCGGTGCTCATAGGTCGGGGAGGCGGAGATCGAGGTTGGCGGCTTCGATGCCACCGTCGATCTCGAGCACTTTGCCGGTGATGAAGCTCGACGCGTCGGATGCGAGGTACAGCGCGCCGATGGCGATGTCGTCGACTTCGCCGAGCCGCTTCATCGGCGTCTTGTCGACCATCTCGTTGTGGATCGCGTCGTTCGTGAGGACGACCTCGAGCGCGGACGTGGCGACGGAGCCGACCGCGATCGCGTTCACGCGCACTCGCGGCGCGCAATCAATCGCCATCAAGCGCGTGAGATGCGACAGCGCGGCCTTGGCGGTGCCGTATGCCGCGAACCCGCGATCGCGCAGGCGGCCCATGGCTGACGAGATGTTCACGATCGAGCCGCCCTCGCCGGCGAGCATGTGGGGGAGCGCGGCCTTGCTCAACGCGAATGCGGTGGTCACGTTGAAGTGGAACGCCTGCTCGAAGCTGCGCACCGAGGTGTCGAGCAGCGGCGTTGGCATCGACCCGCCAGCGTTGTTCACGACCACGTCGAGCCGGCCGTACTCCGCCATCGTGGTCTCCACGAGACGGTCCAACACTTCCAGGTCGCTGACGTCCCCAGCCATCACGAGGGCTCGGCGCCCGAGCGCCCGCACCTCGTCGGCCACGCCATCGAGCTGCTCCTGGGTGCGAGCCACGATGGCCACGTCGGCCCCCGCTTCGGCAAGCGCGCGGGCACAACCGGCGCCGATGCCCCGCCCAGCGCCCGTGATGACGGCCACCCGTCCGGTCATGTCGAAGCGATCAAGCAGCAACGGTTCTCCCTCTCGGCAAAGTGGGTAACAGTGTCGCGGGTCCGACAGGCCCGCCGCTGGCGCGACCCCCACAACCAATGGCACGGTTGCACGCCCACTGACACGGAGGCTCTCAAGATATGGCGGAGATGCGGCGAGCACCACTGCCAGCCGCGTGGGCGCGTGATCCGTTCGGTCGGTATCCGCATCGGCTGTTCGACGGTCGTGCGTGGACCGACCGAGTGGCCCGCGGGGGTCGCACGCTCAACGACACCTTTCTCATGGGGAGCCCGTCACCCACCCCTGAGCTCCCGACTACGTGCGACGAGTGCGGGTTCGACGTGGGCGCCGCGAAGTTCTGCCCACGGTGCGGCACCGTGGCGTCGCCGCCGGCGCGTCCACCTCATTGCTACCAGTGCGCGAGCAACCCGCCGACCGGCGCCGCGTTCTGCCACGAGTGCGGCTCGCGCCTCGACGCGCTTGCCCCAGGGCTCAGCGTCAACGACGCCGACGAGTGGCGGCGCATCTTCGCAGCACTCGGATGGTTCAAGGAGCCAGCCGACGTGGAGCGTGCGTACAAGGACAGCATCAAGCCGCCGTCACGGCGCGGCGGCAATCTGCACGCGCTGCTGCGGGGGTTAGACCTTCCTGCTTTCGACGGCGAAGATCCGTCCGAACCGTGGGTCGTGTGGATCTCGGTGGGCGAGCAGCGAAAGTCGCCGTGGCTCATCGCGCATCACGCGGAGATCGCCACCGTGGGAGACGACGTTCCCGCCAAGGTCGAGACGCTCGTCATCACGCGCTGTCGACTCATCGCGCTCTCGCCTGGTGGTCTCACGAGTCCGCCGTCGCTCGTGTTCACCGACAGCCTAGCGAACTTGTCGAGCGCCTCGGTCGACGCCGACATCCTGCGCTTGCGATTCGGCGCAGCCGAACGGACCCTTGAAGTGCATTGGCGCGTCGCGAACCGCCCGTCGCCCCTCGCGCCTGCGGATCTCCGCACGCTGGCAGCGGGCGGACCTGGTCAGACCAACCCAGCGTCACCCGCGCCGCTCCGGCGCGCCAGCGACCGTCGTGACGGCGGCCGCCATGTTGCCGAGTCGGTTCTGACCGCATTCGCGCGCCAGCTCACCGACATCAGCGGATAGCTGCTCCCGTGGCAACGAAGCAACCGGCCCGGGCGAGGAAGGCACCAGCCAAGGCAGCGAAGCGCACGAGTCGCGCGAAGGCGTCGGTCGGTGACAGCGGAATCGTCGAGGTCGAGCTCTTGAGCGCGCATCCCGACGAAATCCCGCCGTGGGTGCGTAAGGCGATCGCGCTCTTCTTCTACTGGGTTGTCGGTCTCCTGATCACGTATTGGGTGGTCGGCAAGGCACAGACGCTCATCGTCATGGTCGTGATCGCGTTGTTTTTGTCGCTGGCCATGGAGCCTCCAGTCAACGCGCTCGCGCAGCGCGGTTGGCGCCGCGGTCTGGCAACCGGCTTCGTGATGCTCGTCGTGTTGGGATTGATCATTGCGTTCCTCGCCGCGCTGGGATCGGTGGTGGTCGACCAAGCGTCGGCAATCCTCAATGACGCTCCTCGGTACGTGCGCAACATCGTGCGGTTTCTCAACGACGACTTCGGGCTCGGCATCGATGCCAAGAAGCTGATCCGCGAGGTGCAGGACCCGCATGGTGCCGTAAAGCGGTTCGCCGATGACCTCACCGGGAGCGCGCCGGACATCGCACTCGGCATTGCGTCCGCGCTGCTCCAGATCGTGACAACGTTCATCTTCGCCTTCTTCCTGACGGCTGACGGCCCGAAGCTGCGCCGCACGATTTGCTCGCGGCTCCCGCGCGTCCGCCAGGAGTTCGTGCTCGAAGTGTGGGAGCTCGCATCGCAGAAGACCGGTGCCTACCTCTACTCCCGAGTGATCCTCGCAGCGACGTCGACCGCGGTGACGTGGCTCGCCCTCACGGTCCTCGATGTCCAGTCGGCGCTCGCGCTCGCGATCTGGGTGGGTGTCATCTCCCAGTTCGTTCCCACGCTCGGTACATACATCGCGATGGTGCTGCCCGCGCTGGTCACGATCGTGAACTCACCCGAAGACACGTTGCCGGTCTTGATCTTCCTCGTTGCATACAACCAGTTCGAGAACTACGTGCTCGGACCGCGCATCGCTCGCTTCACGCTGAAGATCCACCCGGCGATCACGATCGGCGCGGTGTTCGCCGGTGGGATGCTGTTCGGTGGTGTGGGCGCGGTCCTCGCGTTGCCGGCAGCCGCGGTGATCCAGGGTCTGCTCTCCACGTACACCGAGAAGCACAAGGTGATCGAGAACGAACTCACCGACGAAGAACCCGATCCGACCCGCCGAAAGCATCGCTGGGGAGTACCGAAGGTGTTCCTCCGGTGGCGCCGCTCCCCAAGTGGGAAGCGCGCATCGAGTTCTTGAGCGCCGAGTTCTTGAGCGCCGAGTTCTTGAGCGCCGAGTTCTTGAGCGCCGAGTTCTTGAGCGGGTGACGAGAATCGAACTCGCGTCATCAGTTTGGAAGACTGAAGCTCTACCACTGAGCTACACCCGCGCGCAGGCTTGCGCCTCCGAGTCGGGGAGGGGGGATTCGAACCCCCGGCCTCCTGCTCCCAAAGCAGGCACGCTAACCAAGCTGCGCCACTCCCCGGCCTGGACCAGCGTACGCGGTGAGGCCGCCGCATCACGATGAGAACGGGCGCAATCGTGCGACAAAGATCGTCGGAAGGCCCCGCCTAGGCTTTGCGGTCGTGCCGAGT
>SHVJ01000091.1 GCA_009694295.1 Acidimicrobiia bacterium | reverse complement strand
CCCTTCCCCGAGGGTGCATATCGACGACGCATCCGTCTCGTGGTAACAGAGCCGGGCGTCGTCGAGGCTGCGCTGGAAGACGACTTCCATCACTTCGTGATCACGCTGCGCCACGACGGTGAGATCGTGACGGCAGCCGACGCGGGCTCGAAGCGGTGGCCGTGGACCACGTGTCCGGACGCAGCGGGTCCGCTGCACGCGATCGAGGGTATGGCGTTGTCGCCCAGGTGCTTGGCCGTCGGTGATCACGCCGATCCCAAGAAGAACTGCACGCACATGTTCGACCTCGCCGGGCTCGCGGTCGCGCACGCGGCGCGCGGCGGCGTCGTCGGCACGACTCGGCAGTACGACGTGGAGATTCCCTCGAGGGTGCAGGCGGGAGCGGAGGTCGACGGGCGCTTGTGGCGCGACGGCGTGCTGCTCCATACGTGGACACTGGTCGGGCGAGGGTGTACCGCGCCGCCGCCGTTCTCCGAAGCGCCGTGGCGCGGAGGCTTCCTGCGCTGGGCCGATCAGGCCTTCGTGCCCGACGACTCCGAGCCCGTCATCGTGCTGCGGCGCGCGTGCGACATCGGGATGGGCCGAGGCATGGATCTCGACGCGGTGGAGCGCTCAAAAGAACTCGAGTCGATCATGTCGGGGATCTGCTTCTCGATGCAGCCGGAGCAGGCTGCGGTCGGCGTGCGCATGAAAGGCACGATCCGCGACTTCGACGCCGATCCCGACGCGATGCTCGCCGACGGGCCGTAGTGCTTGGAGGAAGTCGCTAGTCGAGACCGATCTCGCCAGCGAAGCGGCGCATCCCGTCGATCGCCTCACGGGAGCGACGCCAAGGGGCGAAGACCATCCGGGTGACGCCAATCTCTTCCCAACGCTTCACATCGTCTCGTGATGAAACGCCGCCACCGAGGCAGAACTGGAAGTTGGTGTCGTCGCGGCCATTCTCGGCGAGGAGCTCACGTAGCTGTCCGATGAGCATGGCGCCGCGCTCGAAGTCGCTCTGCATCCCGATCCAGCCATCGCAGTGCTTGGCCGCTCTGCGAAGCGCGGCCTTGCTCTCGCCGCCGATGAGCAGCGGTGGCCACGGCTTCTGCACCGGTTTGGGCTCGAACATCACGGACTCGAACTGGAAGAACTCGCCGTCGTGGGCGACCTCTTCTTCGCTCCAGAGGCGCTTGCAGATCGCGATTGCCTCGTCCACGCGCCGACCGCGGGACTTGAAGTCGAGGCCGACGGCCTTCCACTCTTCTTCCAGCCAGCTCGCGCCGATACCGAACTCAACGCGACCTCCTGAGAGCACATCAAGCGTCTGCACGCCGCGCGCCGTCGTAAAGGGGTGGCGCAGACCGATGTTGTACACGTGCGTGCCGAGACGAATGTTCTTGGTCTGGGCTGCGATGAACGCGAGGTATGCGAACGCGTCGTAGATGGGGACGTTCGGTGGCACCGGTGGGTGCTCCTCCCCCGGATGGGGCGAGCGACTCATCTGCGCGGTGAGCACGAGATGCTCCGGCAGCCACACCGACTCGTACCCGAGCTTGTCGGCTTCGAGCGCGACCTCGAGGAACGCCTTGTGGTGAACGGCACCGAGCGCGATACCGAACTTCATGTCGCCTCCATCGCGGGATGCGTCATGTATCGGCCCTCGTCGTTGCGGTGCCACCCGCCGGCCGCCACGTTTCCACCATCGACGTGGATGGTGGTACCGGTCACGAACCGGCTCATGTCGCTTGCCAGGTAGACGGCCGCGGCGGCGATGTCATCGACGTGTCCCTCGAGCGGGAGCGGAGTGTGCACCCCCATCTCTTGACCGATGCCCGGCGTCGGGATCACGTCGGGGGCGATGCAGTTCACGCGGATCTGCTGCGGGCCGAGCTCGAGGGCGAGGCTCATGCTGAGGTTCGCCACCGCGGCCTTCATCGCGCTGTAGACGGCGAAGCCCGGTGCAGCCCGGTGCGCTTCGATCGACGTGAGGTTGATGATCGATCCACCCCTCTCGGACATGAGCGGTACGGCGCCACGGATGAAATGCGTGACGCTCACGAAGTTCTCGCGCACCAACGAGTCCTGGCCTTTGGGGTTCACGTCGACGAAATTGGCGTAGAAGCCGCCGCCGGCGTTGTTCACCAACACGTCGACATGCCCGAACTCGGCCTTCACCTGGTCGAAGAATGTGGTCACGGCATCGCCGTCGCGCACGTCGAGCTCCGCCGCGACCACGCGCCGCCCGGCCACCTCGACCTCATTCGCGGTGGCGTCGAGGTTCTCGACATCGCGGTCACAGATCGCAACGTGTGCACCGAAGCGTGCGAAGGCGGTGGCGATGGCTTCGCCGATGCCGACTGCGGCACCCGTGACGACCGCGACGCGGTCGGTGAGCAGTGCAACAGACGGGTCGATCGGCACGGCGGCGAAGGCTAGCCGGGAGACCTGACGAGAGCGTCAGGGTTGTGCCAGCATGCCCGCCATGACGTACTCACTCGAAGGCAAGAAGGTGCTCATCACCGGCGCGTCGGGAGGCATCGGCGCCGCGCTCGCGGAAGGGTTCGCAGCACGGGGCGCGACGATCGGCATCTGTGCACGCCGCGCCGACCGGCTCGCCGAGGTGCTCGAGCGGTTGCAGAAGATCGCTCCCGACTCTCGGTCGTGGACGATCGACCTCAACGACCTCGACGGCATCGCCCCGTTCGCCAAGCAAGTGGAGGCGGAGCTCGGCGGCGTCGACGTGCTGGTGAACAACGCCGGGATCCCCAAACGTCGCCATGTCACGCGCCTCACGCCCGAAGAATCCGAGTCGGTCATGCGTATCAACTACTTCTCGCCGGTACGACTCACGCTCGCGCTGCTGCCGGGACTGATCGAGCGCTCCGGTCAGATCGTGAACATCTCGTCGGTCGCGGCGCGGCTCGGCCCGCCGATCGAGTCGTGTTACGCCGCGAGCAAAGCTGCGCTCACCGCGTTCAGCGAGTGCATCGCCGTCGATCTGCGCGACACCGGCGTCGGGGTGCACATCGTGAACCCCGGCGTGCTCGACACCGAGCTGTTCCACCTCCCCGACAACGAGCCGGGCTTCCACAGCACCGACATCATGGTGCCAGCCGACACGATCGTGGAACCCGTCATCGCGATGATGAACGACGGCACGATCGAGGGCTACGTCCCCGAGTGGTTCAAGGACGTCGTCGCCAACAAGTTCACCGACACCGACGCCTTCATCACCGGCACCAAGGCCTACGCCACCCAGGTCGAGGCCGCCCGCTAAACCTCGAATGTGCGTCACTTCCCCGCGATAGTCGCGGGAAACTGACGCAGATTGGTTCAGGAGGCGAGTCGCGCGGTTGCTCGGATATCAGCAGCGAGCCTGACTCCACCGCTCTCCAAGTCGGGGGCCGTGGCAGTGATTGGCGCCCAGCCCAGCGCGACGAGGTGATTCCGCCTCGCAGCGTCATGAACAATTGCTCGGCGACCGGTGTGGTGTTCGTAGCTGTCGTACTCGATAGCAATCTTCATCGCGGGGTACGCCGCATCCACCCGTGCCACGAATCGTGGCCCGTCGTGAATTGAGTGCTGCAACACAGGATCTGGGAGGCCGTTCAAACGAAGGACCTGGATCAGCAGCGTCTCGGCCTCGCTCGCCGAGGGTCCGTGCGCGGGGTCATGGAGCTCGAGAACGCGACGAAGGCGTTGGATACCTGGTCGACCCCGACGCGCCGATCGTCGCAGCGTGCCGTCGATCGCTACCAAGTTCGTCAACTCGCGTCTGAGGGCGGAATGAACTGCCATCTCGACCGTGCGGTCGCCATGCCCCGCAGCAATACCTAAGAGCGTCTGTTCGATTGTTGTGGCCGGGATCCCGGCGACAACCGTCAGGTCGCGCGGCGAGAGCGCGAGCCGTTCGTGAACCACCAGACCGTCGTGCTGCGACCTGCGCCATCGCGGACACGTGATCTCGAGAACTCGGGTCGACTTCCCTGGGAGGTTCCAGAGCGCCGCCGCGGAACGATGGGAGGCCACAGCCCGAAATCCGCCAGCCCAACATGCAGCGAGAAGCTCCGCATGCCAAGTCGGGGGAGCTCCGGCAAGTCGGTAGACGTTGCGATGGACCTCGGTCCACCTCCCGGAACGAAGTCGGTACGCAATCAGGCTGTCAGTGAACCCGATGTCGCGGGCATGGGTTGTGGTGAAGATCCCGTAGTTCGACTCGGCGAAGCGGGCGAGGGCGACGTCTGGCTCGTGAGGCATGCCGGTATCGCAGCAGCCGGGTGTGACACCCCACGTTCTTGCGTCATTTCCCCGCGATAGTCGCGGGAAATTGACGCAAGTTGGATGTCTTGGCCTCAGTCGAAGAGGTCGGGTTGTTCCTTGGTGATCTTGGCGTACATGGGTTGGAAGCTGAACCAACCAGCGAGGTGGCCGCCGACTTGGGTTGCGGTGAGTGCGGCCGCGTCAGCGTTGATGACGACGGGCGTGCCGGCGGCTTCGGCGAGGAGCTGGGCCTGACACGACCGCTCCATCGTGATGAACCACCACACGGCCTCGTCGACCGAGTGGCCGACGGTGAGCAGTCCGTGGTTGCGCAGGATGACGGCCTTCCTGTCCCCCAACGTGTGCCCGATGCGCTTGCCTTCTTCCAGGTCGAGCACGACACCGGTGTAGTCGTCGAACATCGCGTGGTCGTCGTAGAACGCGCAGGCGTCTTGCGTGAGCGGGTCGAGCAGGCGTCCGAGCGTCGACCACGACTTGCCGTAGATCGAGTGCGCGTGCGCCGCGGCGATCACATCGGGACGAGCGGCGTGCACCTGCGAGTGGATGGCGAACGCTGCGCCGTTCACCATGGCGTTGCCCTCGACCACCTCACCCTTGTCGTTGACCCGGATGAGGTCGGACACGCGGATGTGGCTGAAGCTCATGCCCAGCGGGTTCACCCAGAAGTGGTCGAGATGCTCGGGATCACGCGCCGTGATGTGTCCGGCGACACCCTCGTCGAAACCGAACCGGCCGAACAGGCGGAACGCCGCGGCCAACCGCTCTTTGCGGTGCGCGCGTTCTTCCTCGACTGTGTCGAAGGAAGGAAGGTACGAGGCGATCGCCTTGACGTCAGCCATGGGTGACTCCGATCGGGATGCGCGAACGTGACGACGGCCTCGATGGTAGCGGTCGTAGCAATAGCACCACCCTGACCACCAACATCGCCACGACGAGCGCGGTCGAACCAATCCCGAACACAAGGAACCACACCGACCCGGCGTCGGTCCCCGCAGTGAACCCATGCGCGGTCGTCAGGCCGTACGCGACGATCGACAAGAGGTGGACGGCATGCCACACGCGGCGCGGCAGCAGGCGCATCGCCAGCGACGTGACTTCGATCGCGAGCACGAGATACATCGCCACCACGCCCCACGCGACGGCTGACGGCTCCCAATCGGAAGCGAACGGGATCGTGAGCTCGGGCACGGAGAACCCGACGAAGCGGTCGAACGACAACCCGACGAGGTGCACGCCGATGAACACAAGTCCGAGCGGGCCGAGGAACCGGTGCAGGTCGAGCACCCACGAAGCGCGCGGGCGGCGCGCCGGCTTCGCGGACAGCCACAGCCCCCACACGACCGACGCCGTCAGCACCGCCCATGCGACGATCCCGCTTGCACGCACCGTGTACCACCACATCGGTTGCGTCACCGGAACGCCTCGATGCCCGCGCACTCGAACACCGTGCGGTCATCGCTCACGAGCACTCCCGTCACGCCGGCGTCGCCGAGCACATGCACGGCGCCTTCCAATCCCGCAACAAAGGCCGCCTTCGACAGGATTTCGGCGTACCAAGCTTCGGCTGCGATGACGGTGACCGATGCGAGTCCCGAGGAGACCGGCCCACCCGTCGCGGGATCGATGAGGTGGTGCATCGGTACACCGCCGCGAGACCACGCGCGACGCATGCGACTCGACGTCGCGACCGCGCCCTCCTGCAACCGCACACGCCTGAGGTCGTCACCACCCCGATCCCCGCCTTCAACATGGAATGGGTCGTCGATCTCGATCGACCAGCCCTCGGACCGTGGCGGCGCCCCCAGTGCGCGAGCGTCGCCACCGAGGCTCACCAGCACTCCCGCCGCGCCGTCGTCGATCAGCTCGTGGGCGATCAGGTCCGCCGCGTAGCCCTTGCCGATCCCGCCGAGGTCCAACGCGACACCTGGAGGCAGGAGCACCGATCCCACCACCCGGTCGAGCTCGATCCCCTCGCACCCTGGTGCAGCTTGAGTCGGTTCAACCGACTCGCCCTCGCGCTCCACCGCGTCGAAGTCACGGTCGTACCCCGCGGCGACTACTGCATCGAGCACGGTGGGGTCGTAGCGGCCATTGGTCACGCGCCAGCCGAGCACCGCGCGCTCGATGACTGCGAACAGGTCCTCCGACACGACGACGGGTGCGCCGCTCGATCCGTTCAATCGGCACAGCTCGCTCTCCGGACGGAAGCGACTCCACTGTGCTTCAAGCCGCTCGACCATCGCCGGGACTTCGTCGATCAGGTCGGACGACGCGTCGACTCCCACGACGACGATGTCGGTTCCCATCGCGCGAAACCGGACCTCGGTCCGGTCGCGCAGTGCGATTGCCATCAACTACCGCCGCTGCAGCAATCGGGAGGCGGCGGTGGAGGGGGTGGCGGCGGGGGCGGCGAGGTGACCGGCGGAGAGGTCGGCGCGGGAGTCGATGGCGGCACAACGGCACCGGATGGCGGTGGCGGAGCCGCGGGTCCAGGAACCGCGGGCGATGAAGGTCGAGCGGCGCCCGAGGAATCGTCGCTCGGCGGCGGCGCCGATCCGCCCGCGCCCGCGGCCACCGTCGACGGCGCGGTTGTGGACGTCGTCGTACCCGGAGCCGAGACCGCGGTGATGGCTTGACTGCCGACGGCCGCCGTCGACGGCGGTGAGCTCAATGCGGCCGGTGCCGTCACAGCAAGGAAGGCCACGACAAGACCCATCAATGTGGTGCTTCCAGCCGCGCAAACCGCGCGCGTCACGGCTGCGGGATGGCGTCGCCGACGCGTGCCCATCAGGGGATGATCGGCAGGAACAGGGCTGCATCTTGACTCCAAAGCTGCTGGCAGGGTGGAGGCCCTTCCGCAGCTTTCGAGCGGCGAGGCGAGCCCCGAACCGCTGCTCGTTGTTCACCGAGACCTAGGTTAAGTGGATGCGCATCGCCGCGCTGGACCTCGGCACCAACTCATTCCACCTTCTGGTTGCCGACGTGCACCCCGACGGGCAGTTCGAAGCACTCACTCGCGACAAGGCGATGATCCGCCTCGGCGATGTCGTCACGCGCCAGGGTCACATCCCGACGGCCGCCGCCGACACCGCGGTGGCCACCGTCCGGCACTTCAAGCTCGTCGCCGATGCGGCCGGCGCCACCGAGCTCCACGCGTGTGCGACCAGTGCCATCCGTCTGGCGTCGAACGGCGACGAGCTCGTCGACCGCATCGAGCGCGAGATCGGTGTCGACGTCGAGGTGATCAGCGGTCGACGCGAGGCCGAGCTGATCTTCGGTGCGGTCCGAGCGAGCGTGCTGCTGGAGCCCTCTCCGGCACTGTGCTTCGACCTCGGAGGCGGCAGCGTCGAGATCATGGTGGGCGATGCGGGCGGGTTGAAGTGGGCGACAAGCGAGAACCTGGGCGTCGGCCGCCTCACCGCCGGGTTCGTAACGAGCGACCCCATCAGCAAGGAAGACCGGCGTGCGATGCGCGAGCACCTCGTCGATGTGCTCACCCCGGTTGCGAACGCGGTCGCTCCACTCGCACCGAAGCTCGCCGTCGGGAGCAGCGGAACGTTGGAAGACCTCGCACACATGGTTGCGGCGCGCCGGAAGGAAGATGTGCCCATCTCGCTCAACCAGCTCAGCTTCGAGCGTGAAGAGTTCGAGGCGCT
>SHVJ01000090.1 GCA_009694295.1 Acidimicrobiia bacterium | reverse complement strand
ACCTGAGTGCTCATGGGCCCGGGAATCATGGCTCGGCGAGCATAGGGTGTCGGTCGATGACGAGCCTTGCTGGTGCGCATGTGCTGATCACCGGCGGCTCCGCCGGCATTGGCTACGCCACCGCAGCGCGCGCACTCGAACGCGGTGCGCGCGTGTCGCTCGTGGCCCGCGACACCGAACGGCTCATCGCCGCCGCGGATGAGCTGGAGGGTTCGGTCAGCGATCGGACGCGGGTTGCGGCCGAGCCGGCCGACGTGACGAATCCGGACATGTTCGAGAGCGCACTGGCGCTCCTCGTCGCGCAGTTCGGTCCAGTGGATGTGCTGGTCGCCAACGCCGGCGGCGCCCGGCCCGGACACTTCGAGGAGCTGCCAGTCTCGGTGTTCCGCGAGCAGATGGAGCTCAACTACTTCGGCACATTGCATCCGATCCGCGCTGTCGTGCCGTCGATGATCGAGCGAGGCCAGGGCCATCTCATGCTCGTGTCGTCGGGCGCCGGGATCGTCGGCGTATACGGCTACTCGGCGTACTCGCCCGCGAAGTTTGCGGTGCGGGGCTTGGCCGAGACGCTGCGCTCCGAGCTCAAGCCCCATGGCATCGTCGTGGGCTGCGCGTATCCACCCGACACCGACACGCCCGGCCTCGTGCGGGAAGGGGAGACGAAGCCCGCGGCCACGGCGAGCATCTCGGCCTCGATCAAGGTTCGGTCACCCGTTGCCGTCGCCCAAGGGATCGTTGCCGGGATCGAACGGGACCGGTTGGTAGTCACGTTCGACGGCACCACAGCCGCGTTGGCCCGCATCGGCGGGCTCCTCGGTCCGGCGGTGCGATCCACCATGGACCGCCACGTTCGTCGCTCTGAACGTGGCCGCGCGAATCGCAAGAAATCACAGGCCCAGGAGTAGCGTCGAGCGTGTGAGTGACGGCTCGACACGCACCGAGACCGACAGCATGGGGCCCATCGAGGTGCCCTCGGACCGCTACTGGGGAGCACAGACCCAGCGCTCGCTCCACCACTTCTCCATCGGCGACGACCGCATGCCCAAGCCGGTGATCCGGGGGATGGCGATCCTCAAGAAGGCCGCCGCGCTCGTCAACCAAGACCTCGGCGGGCTCACCGCCGAACAGGCCGACCTCATGGTGCGAGCAGCCGACGAGATCCTCGCCGGCGCCCTCGACGACGAGTTCCCGTTGTTCGTGTGGCAGACGGGCAGCGGTACCCAGACGAACATGAACGTGAACGAGGTCATCTCCAACCGCGCGATCGAGATGGCGGGCGGGGAGCGGGGCTCGAAGTCGCCGATTCACCCGAACGACCACGTGAACATGTCGCAGTCGTCGAACGACACGTTCCCGGCCGCGATGCACATCGCGGGGGCCGAAGAGATCGTTCACCGGTTGGTGCCCGCGGTCACCGAGCTCCGCGACGCGCTGGCCGCGAAGTCGGCGGAGTACGCCGACATCGTCAAGATCGGCCGCACGCACCTCCAGGACGCGGTGCCGCTCACGCTCGGCCAGGAGTTCTCGGGCTATGTCGCGCAGCTCGACGCCGACCTCGAGCGGATCCAGCAAGTGCTGCCCGGGATCTACGAGCTGGCCGTCGGCGGTACCGCGGTCGGCACTGGCCTCAACAGTCCGCCGGAGTTCGCCGACCGGGTGGCGGCGAAGATCGCGGAGCTCACCGATCTCCCCTTCGTGTCCGCGCCCAACAAGTTCGCCGCGCTTGCCGCGCACGACGCCGTCGTGTTCGCGAGCGGAGCGCTCAAGACGCTCGCGGCGTCGCTCATGAAGATCGCCAACGACATCCGTTGGCTGGCATCGGGACCGCGCGCTGGGCTGGGGGAGCTGTCGCTCCCCGAGAACGAGCCGGGTTCGTCGATCATGCCGGGGAAGGTGAACCCAACGCAGAGCGAAGCGATGACGATGGTGTGCGTGCAGGTGCTCGGCAACGACACCGCTATCGGCGTCGCCGGTACGCAAGGCAACTTCGAGCTCAACGTGTTCAAACCGGTGATGATCTTCAACCTGCTGTCGTCGACCGGGCTCCTCGCCGACGCGTGCACGAACTTCCGGCGCTTCGCCATCGAGGGCCTCGAGGCGAACCGCGACCGGATCGCCGAGCACGTGCAGAACTCGCTCATGGTCGTCACCGCGCTGACCCCCCACATCGGCTACGACAAGTCGGCGGAGATCGCCAAGCGCGCACATCACGAGAACACAACCCTCAAGGAATCTGCGGTCGCGCTCGGGTACATCTCGGCCGAGGACTTCGACCGGCTGGTGCGGCCCGAGGACATGACCGGCCCGGGCTGAGCCCACCGGCGGCGTTCAGAAAACTGATACCCGACTGATCGAGTCGGGAATGAATGTCGGTGCCCTGAGGTTCCAGGGCCTGTGACGACAACCGATCGATCCACCCTTCCCCTCCTTCCTTTGCCCACAGGCGTTGTGCTGCCCCAGATGGTGGTGACCCTCGCCCTGGAGTCCGATGAAGCCAAGGCGGCGGCCGACGCTGCGCTGGCCGACGAACAGCTCCTGCTCCTCGTGCCGCGCCTTGATGGCCAGTTCGCCACGGTGGGCACCGTCGCCCGTATCGAGAGCGGCGGCGACCTCCGCGGTGGTGTTCGAGCGGTGGTGCTGCGCGGACTGCACCGCGCGATCGTCGGCGTAGGAGTACCGGGCAGCGGCGACGCGGTCTGGGTGGAGGCGCAGCTCGTCGAAGATCCCGAACCCACCGACCGCACCCGTGAGCTGGCGCGCGAGTACCGCGCGACCGTTGGGTTGATCGGTGAGCGCATCGGCGCGGGCCGGCTCAACGAGGCCCTCAAGGGCGTGAACGCGCCGGGCGCGTTGGCCGACACCGCAGGTTGGTGGCCCGACCTCACGGTTGAGCGCCGGTTGGAGTTGCTGGAGACCCTCGATGTCGACGAGCGACTCGAGAAGGTGCTCGGGTGGGCGCGCGACGCGCTCGCCGACCTCGAGGTCACCGAGAAGATCCGCACCGACGTGAGCGAAGGCATGGACAAGCAGCAGCGTGAGTTCCTGCTGCGGCGCCAGCTCGACGCCATCCGCAAGGAGCTCGGTGACGGCGACGAGGACGTTGCATCGGAGTACCGCCGTCGCATCGACGAGTCGTCGATG
Organism: Acidimicrobiia bacterium; assembly: GCA_009694295.1. Lineage (GTDB taxonomy): Bacteria > Actinomycetota > Acidimicrobiia > IMCC26256 > PALSA-555 > SHVJ01. Next base: position 4,837 of record SHVJ01000090.1, on the reverse strand, counting down.
CCCGAAGGTGTGCGCGACGCCGCGATCCGCGAAGTCGATCGTCTGGAGCGCGGGAGCGACCAGAGTCCCGAGCAAGGGTGGATTCGTACCTGGCTCGACACCGTGCTCGACATCCCGTGGGGGCAGAGCTCAGAAGACAACCTCGCGCTCGACGAAGCACGCGCCGTGCTCGATGCCGACCACACCGGTCTCGACGACGTGAAGGACCGCATCGTCGAGCTGCTCGCCGTGCGCCGGCTGCGGAGCGAACGCGGCATGACGGAATCAGCGGGCCGCGGCGCGGGAGCGATCCTTGCGCTCGTCGGTCCCCCCGGAGTGGGTAAGACGTCGCTGGGTGAGTCGATCGCGCGCTCGCTCGGCCGCAAGTACGCGCGGGTTGCTCTCGGGGGTGTGCACGACGAAGCCGAGATCCGTGGCCACCGGCGCACGTACGTCGGTGCGCGCCCCGGGCGCATCGTTCGTGCACTCAGCGAGGCCGGGACGATGAACCCCGTCATCGTGCTCGACGAGGTCGACAAGCTCGGCGCCGACTACCGGGGCGACCCATCGAGCGCGCTGCTCGAGGTACTCGACCCCGCGCAGAACCACACGTTCCGCGACTCCTACCTGGAAGTGGATCTCGACCTGTCCGACGTGCTGTTCATCGCCACTGCGAACGTGGCCGAGACCATCCCTGGGCCGCTGCTCGACCGCCTCGAGGTGCTGCGCCTCGACGGCTACACCGAAGACGAGAAGGTCGCGATCGGCCGCGGGCACCTGCTCGCGCGCCAGCTCGAGCGCAACGGGCTTGAAGCAGGCGACATCGAGATCAGCGACGACATCCTACGGCTCATGGTCACTGACTACACGCGCGAGGCCGGCGTCCGGAACCTCGAGCGCGAGCTCGGCAAGCTGCTCCGTAAGGTTGCGGCGCGGGTGGTGGGTGGCAACGAAGCTCGGCCGCTCACGATCGACGAGCCGCTCGTGCGCACCGCGCTCGGCCGTTCGAAGTTCTTCCCCGAGGTGGCGGAGCGCGTCGGCGTGCCCGGCGTGGCGACTGGGCTCGCGGTCACCGGTACTGGCGGCGACGTGCTGTTCATCGAGGCCAGCGTGATGGACGGCGACCCCGGTCTCACGTTGACCGGTCAGCTCGGCGACGTGATGAAGGAGTCGGCACAGATCGCGCTGTCGTACGTGCAAGCGCACGCGGCCGCGCTCGGTGTGGATCCCGACGGCTCACGCCGACGCGTCCACCTGCACGTACCGGCGGGTGCCATCCCGAAGGACGGCCCGTCCGCGGGCGTCACGATGACTGCCGCGCTCACGAGTCTGCTCACGGGTCGCGCGGTGCGCCCCGACGTCGGGATGACCGGTGAAGTCACGCTGCAAGGGCGAGTGCTGCCCATCGGCGGCGTGAAGCAGAAGGTGCTGGCCGCGCAGCGCGCCGGACTCACCACGGTGATCCTCCCCGCGCGCAACGGACCCGATCTCGACGACGTCCCAGAGTCGGTCCGCGACGAGCTGACGTTCCATCTCGTCGACGACGTCGCCGAAGTCATCACCCTCGCCCTCGAACCCAAGGTCCACGCCGAGGCCGCCTAACCCAGGGCTTTTCGGCACGCTGACGCTCGCATAGCGAGCGTCAGCGTGCCAAGAACTGCTGCGAGTCCCGCCTAGTGGTGGGGGACGCGCGCGAACTCGAGCTCTTCGCCGGGCTCGACGGGGAAGTGGCAGGCCACGAACTGGCCGGGGCGGAATTCGCGCACCTCCGGCTCCTGTTCGGTGCAGATGTCTTGGGCCTTCGGGCAACGTGTGCGGAAGCGACAGCCACTCGGCGGGTTCATCGGTGACGGAAGCTCGCCGCCGAGGATCTTGTCGGGGTCGGGGCGGATCTCCGGATCGGGCTCGGGAATCGCGGCGAGCAGCGCGGCGGTGTACGGATGTGCCGGAGCCGCGTACATCTCGTCGGGCGCACCGAGCTCACAGAACTTCCCGAGGTACATCACGAGCACGCGGTCGCTCACGTTCTTGACGACCGCGAGGTCGTGGGCGATGAACACGAGCGCGAGTCCGTAGCGCTCCTTCATGTCGGCGAGCAGATTGATGATCTGCGCCTGCACCGACACGTCGAGTGCCGAGACCGGTTCGTCGCAGATGATGAGCTTCGGCTCGGTCACGAGCGCGCGGGCGATCGAGATGCGCTGGCACTGCCCACCGGAGAACTCGTGCGGCCGACGATCGCCACCGACGGGATCGATGCCGACCGTCTCGAGCACCTCCTGCACCTTCTTGGCGCGCGATTCGTCGTCGCCGATCTCCCAGATCTCGAGACCTTCAGCCACGATGTCGCGGATCTTGCGGCGAGGGTTCAGCGACGAGATCGGGTCCTGGAAGATCATCTGCATGCGCGGACGTGTGCGTCGCAATGCCTCGCCATGGAGCTTCGTGAGCTCGGTGCCATCGAGCTTCACGCTTCCCGATGTGGGTGGCGGCAGTTGGATGATCGCTCGACCCGTTGTCGACTTTCCGCACCCCGACTCACCGACCAGCGCGACCGTCTCGCCTTCGAGAATGTCGAGGCTCAAATCGGAGACGGCGTTCACCTTGAGCCCGGTGCGCCCGACGGGGAACTCGACCACGAGATGCTCGACGCGCAGCATCGCCTCGCCCTCGGGGCGCAGGTGCGCGGTACCTCTTCCGGCCATCAGATGACCACCGTTGAAGCGGCTGTGAGTGCGACCGCCGCGGGCAGGCCGTCGGCGCAGTTCTGCTCGAGCGCTTGCGCGCCTTCGGGTGTGCCGACGGGGAACCAACACCGGAACTCGTGGCCGGGGGAAGCGCCGGGCTGGAGCGGCGGCTCCTCTTCCTTGCAGCGATCCTGCGCGTACGCGCACCGCGGCTCGAACTTGCATCCCTTCGGCGGGTTGATCAGGTTCGGCGGGCGGCCAGGGATCGTGGCCAAGCGCGTGTGGCTCGCATGGCTCAACTTCGGAATCGATGAGAGCAACGCTTGGGTGTACGGCATCTTCAGGTCGCGGAAGAGAGCGTTCGTGGGCGCCTTCTCGACGATGCGGCCCGCGTACATCACAGCGATCTCGTCGGCCCGCCCAGCCACCACGCCGAGGTCGTGGGTGATGAGCACCATGGCCATGAAGCGTTCGCGTTGCTGCTCGGCCATGAGGTCGAGCACCTGCGCCTGCACGGTCACGTCGAGCGCCGTCGTGGGTTCATCGGCGAAGAGCAGCTTCGGCCCTGCGGCAAGCGCGACGGCGATGCACACGCGTTGACGCATGCCACCCGAGAGCTGATGCGGGTACTCACCGAGCCGGCGGCGCGGCTCGGGGATCCGCACCGAGGTCAAGAGGCTCTCGGCCAGGTCGTTGGCGAACTCCTTGTCGACGTCGAGGTGCTGGCGGATCGACTCGGTGATCTGCTTGCCGATCTTCATGACGGGGTTCAGCGAGGTCATCGGATCCTGGAAGATCATCGAAAGCTGCGAACCCCAGAACGCCCGCATCTCCTTCGGTGTCAGGCCGACGAGCTCATGGCCCTCGAACTTCACCGAGCCTTCGCGGATCAAACCCCGGCGGGGGAGCAGTCCCATGACCGAGCGCGAGAGCACCGTCTTGCCGCATCCCGACTCGCCGACGATGCCGATGGTCTTGCCGCGCTCCAAGGTGAACGACACGCCGTCGACCGACCGAACGAGTCCGCGGTCGGTCTCGAAGTGCGTCTTCACATCGGTCACTTCGAGGAGTGGGCCTTCGTACTGCTCGGCGAAACGGCTGTCGGTCAAATCGCCGACTCCCGCACGTCGAAGCGAGCGCGCACCACGTCGCCGAGATAGTTGAGTGAGAGCACGGTGAGGAAGATCATGATCGCCGGTTCGAACACGGTGTGGGGCGCGCCGGTGTTCAGATACCCGCGGTCGTAGGCGATCATGTTCCCCCACGACGGTGTGGGTGGTCGCACGCCAACACCGAGAATGCTGAGCCCGGCCTCGGCAACGATGGCGATCGCGATGCCGAGCAATGCGATGGAGAACATCGCGGGCAACACGTTGGGAAGCACTTCGCGGATCATGATCCGCCCGTTCTTGGCCCCTTGCGCTCGGGCCGCCAACACGAACTCACGTTGCGACCACGTGAGCGCGCTCGCGCGGGTGATGCGGCCCAGCAGCGGGATGGACACCACCCCAATCGCGATGATGAGGATCACTTCGACGGGAAGTCCGGAACCGCCGCTCGTGTTGGCATCGCTCTTCGGAGTCAAGAACGCGACCAGCGACAATGCGAGGACGATCGCGGGGATCGATAACAGCACGTTGAAGATTCCGGTGAGCCCTGTGTCGATCTTGCCGCCGAAGTACCCGGCGATCAGTCCGAGCGATCCCCCGATGAGCAGCCCGAGCAGGACCGCGCCAATGGCGATCTCGAGCGATGCCCGGCTGCCGTACACGAGACGGGCGAGCATGCTGCGGCTGTTGCCGTCGCCACCGAGCAGGTAGCCCGGCGCGGTTCCCTCCTCGGAGAACGGACCGCGCGCGGTGATGTAGCAGTTCTCTTGCTCGATACCGAGCCGCACCGAGGTCGGGCAGGGGGGATCGAGTTTGACCGTCTTGTTTGGATCGCCGATCGGCAGGATCGGCGCGAGGATCGCCATCCCGACCACGAGGATGATCCAGCCGAGCGCGAGACGTGCACCCCAGCTGAGCTTCTGCTTGTGCTTCGTGCCGGCTTCGAGCGCCGCGATGGCAACAAGGTCGCCCTCGACGACGAGCGGGCCGTCGCGCTCGGCCGAGAGCAGCGCTTGGCCCGGAGGCACGGCGGCAGCGTCACTGCCCGGGGGCGGTGGTTGC
>SHVJ01000089.1 GCA_009694295.1 Acidimicrobiia bacterium | reverse complement strand
AATGGTCGAGCTGCGCGCACGACATGGGAGGGTCGTCGGCGATGAGGAAGACGAACTGCTCGTACGTGTAACACGACAGCACGAGTCGGTGCTTGTCCTCGGTCATCGTCGGGAGCTCTTTCCACCCGAACACCTCGTCGTAGAACGACGTGATCAAGGTGCGGTGCTCCTCGTCGAGCAAGCTCGCCGGCAAGCTCATCGCCACGTGGTTGAAACGTGGAGTGCGTGGCTTGGCAACCTGGGTCATCGGTGCTCCTAGGTGGTCGCGCGGGTTGGCACGATCATGACCTTCGCAGCGAGCTCACCCTCGTGCAGACGGCCGATCGCGTCGAGGATCTGCTCCAGCGGCACGTCGTCGGGCTCGATGAGCACTTCACTCGGGAAGTTGGGATCGGCGAGCAGCTCGAGCGATCGCTCGAAGCCGTCGGCGTCGTACACGAACGCACCGGTGATCACGAGCTCGTTGAGCAAGATGCGGTTGTTGTCGAACTTCGGTCGCTGAATGCCGGCACCGACGATCACGAGCGTGCCGCCGCGCTTGAGCTGACAGAGCGCCGACTCCATCGCGCGCGCGTTGCCGGAGCAGTCGAGGGCCACATCGAACGGCTCGTCCACCACGTCGCCCGGGGTAGGTGGGGGGACAAGCTCCTCGGGCAGCACGACGCGAGCGCCGAGGCGCTCTGCGAGCGCGCGCCGCTTCGGGTGAGGCTCGCTCACCACGATGTCGTTGACACCGAGCGCCCGTGCTGCGGCGACCGACAGTGTGCCGATCGGTCCGCCCCCGGTGACGAGCAGACGCTGACCGGCTTGCAGGCCGCTGCGCGTGATGCCGTGCAACGCGACAGCCAGCGGCTCGGCGAGCGCCGCGACGCGCATGTCCATGCCGTCGGGCACGCGGCGCAGGTGCGTCTCGCCAGTGAGGATGTACTCGGCGAACGCGCCGTCGCTGTGCGCGCTCGAACCGGGGGTGCTGCGTTCCACACACAGCGACGGTCGGTCGGCGAGACAGTGCTCACACTTGCCGCACCGCGGCGTCGGACCGCCGACCGCGGCGTCGCCCACCTTCCACTGCGTGACTTGATCGCCGACCGCGACGACCCGGCCAGACCACTCGTGGCCTTCGACCGAGCCGGGCGTGCCCCAACCCTCCGACACGAAGTGCACGTCGCTGCCACACACACCGCAATGACTCACCTCGAGCAGGACGTCGTTCGGGCCGACCTTCGGTACTGGCCGCTCTTCGACTTCCATCAAGCCCTGTTCGCGGTACACGGCTGCCTGCATGACTGTTTGGCTGCTCATCGCGACGGAGGTTACCTGCATGTCTGGTCGACTCCGCGGGTTCCGCCTCCTCGGGCGTCGAGCGGCAAAGCCACTCGACGCCCCCAGGTGGGGGCTACGCGTACCGGGGGTCGAGCTGGACGCGGGCCTCGTCGTTGCCGGCACGGAGCTGCCCCTCGCCATCCTCAACGAGCGCCCACGCCAGCGCACCGTCCATGCGAGCGCGCACCGGACCGCGCGTCCGGGTGACGCCAAGCCGTTGGCCAGCGCCCGGCTCCAGAAGAGCAACGGCATGTGCAGCATCGAGTGTGAGCAACGGCGCCACGGCTCGGCAGCGTATCGGCGGCCCACCGCCACGGCGTTTGCCGGAATAGGGTTCCCAGAGAGTCGTCCGGACGTGGTGGGGGGAATCGATGCGCCGAATCGCCGTTGCAGTCCTGATCGTTGCCGCCGTTGCCGCCACAGTGCTGCCCGTCGGACCAGCGAGCGCCGCGAAGAGCGACGCCGACGTGACGGTCGTGAACCTCAACCTGCTCCACGGTGTCTTCTGTGAGCCAGAGTCCGATGGATGTCAGGCGGCCGACCGAGTCGCGTTGCTCATGGAACAGCTCGAGGCGTCGAACTGCCCGGACATCGTTGGGCTCCAGGAGATCAACGAGCAGCTCTCGGGCCTGCTCAAAAAGGCAACCAAGACGGCCTGCGACGGAGCGTACGAGTACGTCTTCGCCAAGACCGTGGGGCTTGACACCGAACGGATCCTCACGACGCTCCCCGTCAAGAGCACGAAGGTCATCAAGCTCAACGGAAACTTCCGCGCCGCGTCGCGTGCGGTGCTCAAGTCGCCCGCGGGCCCGATCGTCATCGTGGTCACGCACCAGGACGGCGACCCGGACGAACCGTTCGTCGGCCCGTGCAGGAGCTGCACGCCTCCGTGCGGTGCCGACACGACCCCATTTGCGTGTCAGACGGTTGCGGCCGTCGATCTCGCCGACCGTGCGGGGGGCAAGAAGGCGATCCGTATCCTCATGGGCGACTTCAACGTGGGGCCCACATCCGAGCGCTACTTGTCGCTCCTCGCCGACGGCTGGATCGACAGCCACATCGCCGCCGGCAATCCCGAGTGCGTACCAGCATCCGGGGTGAACTGCACGAGCGGTCGCGACGACCAGACCATCGTTGCCCTGAAGGACCCGAACGCCAAGGAGTCGGAACGGATCGACTTCATCTTCGTGAAGCCGCCGGGTGGGTGCGAGATTGGGTTCGACACTCCCGACGACGGCGACGGCGACGGTCTCGGTACTGCACTCTTCTTCAACGAGCCAGCGGTCGATGGCCCCGGCGGGCTCGTGTGGACGTCCGACCATACCGGCGTGAGCGCCGACTTCTCGTGCGAAAGTGGCGATTGACTCATGGCACACGACGTAGTGATTCGCGGCGGAACGGTCGTTGACGGGACGGGCGCGCCCGCGCAACTCGCGGATGTCGCCATCGACGGCGACACGATCGTGGAGATCGGCAAGGGGCTGAGCGGCACGCGCGAGATCGACGCGACCGGGCACGCAGTCACCCCTGGCTTCATCGACATCCACACGCACTACGACGCGCAGGTCTTCTGGGATCCCGCGCTCACGCCGTCGTCGTGGCACGGCGTCACGACGGTGGTCGCCGGAAACTGCGGCTTCTCGATCGCGCCGTGCCGTCCCGAGCACCGGGGCTTGATTGGTCGCACGCTCATGCACGTGGAGGACATGAGCCTGCCCACGCTCGAGGCCGGCATCCCGTGGGACTTCGAGACGTTCCCCGAGTACCTCGACTCCGTCCAGCGCCATGGTTCGGTCCTCAACTTCACCGCGTACATCGGACACACCGCGGTGCGGCTCTACGTAATGGGCGACGCCGGGTACGAACGTGAAGCAACCGACGACGAGTTGGCCCGCATGGCCGACGTCGTGCGCGAGGCAGTGGCGGCGGGCGCAGCAGGGGTGGCGTCGAGCAGCGCGCAGACCCACAACGGCGACGGTGGCCGTCCAGTCCCCTCGCGCTTGGCCGGATTCGCAGAGTACGAAGCGCTCTACTCCCCGATGGGCGAGCTTGGTCGCGGCGTCGGCGCGGTCACGCCCGGCGAGAAGTTCACGCACCGCGAGGCGTACGAGCTGCAACGCCGTGTCGGCCGTCCGTTCACCTGGACCGCGCTGCTCACGATCAAGGGTTCGTCCTTCGCCGCCGACATGGCCGAGCTCAACCGGACCGAGCGCGCAACCGGCGCCGACGTGTGGCCGCAGATCACGTGCCGCCCGCTCACGTTCCAGATGACGCTGGCCGACCCGTTCACGTTCAACATGGCCCCGGCGTTCAAGAGCCTCATGGACCGCCCGGTGGAAGAGCGTCTCGCGGCATACCGCGACGACAGCTGGGTTGCACAAGCCCAGGACGAGCTCGCCAACGGCCGCGTGTTCCGGGCGAACTGGGAGACGCTCACGGTCGCCGAGTCACGCGACCATCCCGAGCTCGTCGGTCGAAGCGTCGCGTCGCTCGGCGCCGATCGTGGTGTCGAGCCGCTCGCGGCGATGGTTGCGCTCGCGGCCGAGGAAGACCTCACAACGCGTTTCCGAAGCGTGCTGGCCAACAACGACGAGGAGATGATCGAGAAGCTGCTCGTGACCGACGGGATGCTGATCGGGCTCTCCGACGCCGGCGCGCACGTGAGCCAGCTGTGCGACGCGTGCCTCCCCACCGACCTGTTGGGCAACTGGGTGCGCGAGCGCGGTGTGCTCTCGCTCGAAGCCGCCGTGCACAAGCTCACTGGTGAACCCGCGGGCGTGTTCGGATTCACCGATCGCGGCGCGATACGCGAAGGCATGAAGGCCGACATCGCCGTCTTCGACCCCGACACCGTGGCGCCGGGCGGCCTGCATCGAGTCCGCGACTTCCCTGCTGAGGGGGAGCGACTCGTGGCCGATGAGCCCCAGGGCATGCGACACGTGCTGGTGAACGGCGCACCGATCCGGCTCGACGGTGAAGCGGTGAGCGACGCGCTCGAGTCACGGCCTGGCCGCGTGCTCCTCCGGAACTGACGGTGACCGCGACCGCGCCTGCGGTCTCAGCCGGCGGCGATCAGAACACGAACGTGGACAGCCCGCGCCGAGATTGGATCTGGGCAGCCGCTCCCGCCGTGGTGCTCGTGCTCGCGGCAGTCGCGTGGATCCACGAGGGTCGGGGCGTCACGTTCTTCATCGACGAGTGGCAGTGGATCATCGGCCGACACTCTCCGAGCGAAGCGAGCCTGCTCGAGCCGTTCAACAACCACTGGATGTCGGTGCCGATCGGCATCCACCAGGCGTTCTACCGGGTGTTCGGGATCGGCTCCCACCTTCCATACCGCTTGTTGATGCTCGCGGTGCACCTCACGACATCGTGGTTGGCGTTCACGTATCTCCGTTCCCGCATCAGCAAGCCATTGGCCCTCGTCGGGTGCGCGGTCTTTGCGTTCTACGGATACGCATGGACGATCACGTTGTGGCCGATCTCGCTCGGCTGGGCGATCGCGACTGCCGTGGCCGTCGCCGCGTTCCTGCTCGTCGACCGCGAGACGCGCCGCGCCGACATCGCCGTGTCCGCACTGCTGGTCGTGGGTGTGGCTTCCACGAGCGTGGCCGTTGCCTTCGCAGTCGGGATCGCGGCGGAGTTGGCGATGCGCCGAGCGTGGCGTCGCTTGTGGATCGTGGTCGTGCCGATCGTCGTCTACGGCGCGTGGTTCGTTGCGTACGGCTCGGGCACGAGCGACAGCGACTCGGTCGGCGCCGTCGTCAAGTTCGTCGAAGCACTGCTGGCCAGAACCGTGGCCACACTCGTGGGCATCACGCCCGGAGTCGTCGAAGGAGGGCTCGAGCAGGTCAGCACCGCCGCCCACATCGCGCTCGCGGTAGCACTGGTCGCCTTCGTTGCGTTGTGGATCGTGCTCGGACGACCGGTTACTGCGCGACTCGTGGGACTGGTCGCATCCCTGGGGGCGTACTCGCTTGCGCTGGCCGTGGCGCGCGCGTCCTCTTCGCAGGGTTCCTACGGCGTCACAACGTGGTACTCCTACCCCGCGGCCTTGTTGCTGATACTCATCCTCGGAGAGATGCTCCGAGGACGAGTCGTTGCAACACGATGGACCGCCGTGATCGCCGTCGTCGCGATCTGGGCGCTCGTGTGGAACATCGGCGAGATGGTGGACGGCGGCGACACGTTGCGGGGGATCTCGCGCATCGAGCAGGCCCAGCTCCTCGCGACGGATCTTTCGGTTGATCGGGTCCCGCTTGGCTTTCACCCGGGCGTCTTCCTCAAGGACGTCACCGCGGGGCCGTATTTTAGGGTTGAGCGCGAATACGGCACGCCCGCATTCACGATCGCCGAGCTCCGCGATGCGCCCCTCGACGCCCGCCGTGCTGCCGACGACGTCATCGTGCGAGCCATGGGGGTCAAGACCGCCGGGGCCGGATTCGAGGTGCCCACACCGGCCTGCACCTCCGGAGCAGTGCAGCGGGTGACCAGCGCCGTCGTGTTGGTCGAAGGTGGCGTCGTGAAGATCGGCGTGTTCGATCGGGCGGGCAGGGAGATCGAAGGTCCGGGCGGCCTCGTCACCCGCATCGACCTGCCGCCGCTCGGCGACCCCGACCTGCGCTGGATCATCCGGGCCCAGGGCGATGCCCGCGTCTGTACCCTTCCAGGGAGTGCTGGAGGTTTGACGTGACAACGCTGCAGGATCCGAACACAGAGATCGACGTAGTGACCGCCGAGGTGGTCCGGTCGGCGATGGAGACCATCTGCTTCGAGATGGCCACCTACGTGTCGCGCACCGCCACCACGCCCATCCTCAATCAGAGCAACGAGCGCAACGCGACGATCCTCGATGGAAAGGGTCGACTCGCCGCGCTGTCCGTCGGCATCCCGCAGTTCATGCTCTCGTCCACGTTGCCCATCCGCTTTTGCCTCGAGTACCTCGAGGGCGAGCTGTATCCGGGCGACGTGCTCGTGGCCAACGATCCGTATCACGGCGGCGGCCACCTCCCCGACTTCAACGTGTTCTCTCCCGTGTTCTCCGATCCAAACTCGGCGGACGGGGGCGAGCTGCTGCTCGTGGCATCGATCCAGTGCCACCATGGCGACACCGGTGGCGCGCTCGCGGGTGGCTACAACGTGTTCGCCAAGGACATCTGGTCCGAAGGCACGCGATACCCGTTGCTCAAGATCGTGGAAGCCGGCCGTGAACGGCGCGACGTCGTGCTCACGATGCGGGCCAACAACCGGCTGCCCGGCTTCATCGGCGATCTGCGCTCCCAGGTGGGCGCCGCACAGCTCGGCGCGGCTCGCCTCAACGAGATGATCGCCGCGTACGGACCCGACGTGATCAAGAGCGCCGTCGATTGGACGATCGGCGACACGCACCGCCGGTTCAAGGAGGAGATCGCGCGCTGGCCCGACGGGACGTACGACTCCGACGTGTACGTCGACTCCGATCCCGCCGGCAACCTCGACATCCACGTGCACGTGTCGATCACAGTGGACGGCGACGACCTCGTGGTCGACTTCGCGGGCTCCGACGAGCGCCAGCACATCAACGCGTGGTCCACCTACGGCAACACGCGCGGATACACGATCGCCCAATTCGCCAGCCTCGTCGACCCGACGATCCCGAAGAACGAGGGCTTCTTCGATTGCATCGACCTGCGCATCCCGGAGGGCACCTGCGTGAACCCGGTCGAGGGCAAGCCGGTGAGCGCGGGCACGCACCACCCGGGCGTCGAGGTCGGCGACGCGATCGCGCTCGCGATGTCGCAGATCCTCCCCGACCGGTGCGCACCCCAGACGTACAAGTACGGCGCGCCGCGCCAGATGTGGGGCGATCTCGACCCGCGCAGCGGGAAGGCGTTCTTCGACCACGGTGGCGAGGTGAACGCGGGATGGGTGAACGCCGTGAAGGGAGTCGACGGATGGGGAGCGCTCGTGGCCTCGAACGGCAACCTCATCAAGGCGTCGGCCGAGATCAACGAATCGTTGTTCCCGCACATTCTGCGCGACCGCGACTACCTGACTGACTCCGGTGGCGCGGGCAAGTGGCGCGGCGGACTCGGCAGCCACTTCGTGAAGGAAGTGCGCACCCCCACGTCGGTCAACCAGTACGTGGTGAACCAGCATCACCTCCATCCCGGCATTGCGGGTGGCGAACCCGGCTCGCCCGACTCGTGCGTGATCAGCGCGGGCACGGAGCGTGAGGTGAAGGTCGCGCCCACGGTTGCCGGGGCGCAGATGGAGACCGGCGATCAACTCGTGTACGAGTTCGGTGGCGGCGGTGGGTGGGGCGACGCGTTGGAGCGCGACCCCGAAGCAGTGCTCGAGGACGTGTGGGACGAGTACGTGTCGATCGACGCCGCCCGCGACGAGTACGGCGTCGTCATCACCGGCAACCTCGAAGACATGACCCTCGCCCTCGATGCCGAAGCCACCACCAAGCTCCGCGCTACCCAGCGTGGCCAGTAAAGACATGTTTTGGCGTGAGAAATGCACCGTGGAGGTACAAAAGTGACGCCAAAACCTGGGTTGCGCATCGGCGTTGATGTTGGGGGCACGTTCACCGACGTTGTTGCGTTGCGCGAGGACGGGTCGGTGCTGTTGGAGAAGACCCCGACTACGCCGGCCGATCAGTCCGACGGGGTGATGGCCGGGTTGCAGCGGCTGGCCGACGCCGAGGGTTACGCAACTGCCGACGCGCTGCTCGCCGCGACGGAGTCGATCGTGCACGGCACGACTACCGGCGACAACACGATGATCCAGATGTCGGGTGCACCGACCGGCTTGATCGTGACCAAGGGCTTCCGAGACGAGATCGAGCTCCGCCGTTGCTACAAGGAGGACATCTGGGATCCCTCGTACC
>SHVJ01000008.1 GCA_009694295.1 Acidimicrobiia bacterium | reverse complement strand
AAAGATGAGGACAAGCGAGACGACGAGCAAGATCCCACTGCGGATCCAGCGGTTGGCGACGAGCCGGGGGAGCACCACGAGCCAGAGGAACAGCCACCCGACCGCGATCCCGAGGGTCACGGCGAACGCCTGGGTGCCCGAGAACACGTCGCGGACAGCGTTGGTGTTGGCGATCGCCTTGGCCGCGAAGGCCACCCCGAGGAGCGCGACCGGGAGCAGCTCGACCCAACGAGGGGGTTCGTGTCGTGATGTGCGCGTTGGCGTGGGAGGCCTCGTGGGCGTCTGGGTGGTCATGTCCGATCTCCGAAGCTGGGCGTCGTGTCGGATGACCGATCAGCCGATGCCGAGCAGGACCGTGCTTGCTGAGGAGAACCAGCCGCCGGTGCCGTTCACGCACGCGATCTTGGCGTCGGCGACCTGCCGATCACCGGCCTCGCCGCGCAGCTGCTTGACGGCTTCCACCAGCAGGAACATGCCGCGCATCCCCGGGTGACACGCCGAGAGGCCGCCACCATCGGTGTTGGTGGGAAGGGCGCCACCGACGCGCATCGTCCCGCTCTCCAGGAACGGGCCGCCTTCTCCCTTGCCGCAGAAGCCGAGGGCCTCGAACGTGAGGAGCACCATCGGAGTGAATGCGTCGTAGAACTGACAGATGTCGACATCGGCTGGGGTGATGCCGGCTCGTTCGAAGGCCAGTCGACCGGAGCGCGCCGCCGGAGATTCCGTGAAGTCAACCCATTCGCTCATCGTCGTGTGCGAGACAGCCTCGCCGGTCCCGAGCACGGCAACCGGCGGTTTCGGGAGGTCGCGGGCGCGTTCCGTCGAGGTGAGCACGACGGCGCCTCCGCCGTCGCTGCGGATGCAGCAGTGCAACTTCGTCAGCGGGTCGGCCATCATGCGCGAGCTCTGCACGTCGTCGATCGTGATGAGGTCCCGGTAGTACGCATCGGGGTTGAGCGACGCGTTGTAGCGACTCGACACCGAGATCTCGGCGAGTTGCTCGATGGTCGTGCCGAACTCGTGCATGTGCCGCCGTGCCGTCATCGCGTACTTCGAGATCAGTGTGTGGCCGTACGGAACCTCGAACTGGATCGGACCACGGACACCGAAGGAGAGGTTGGCGGTTGCGCGACGCCGCGCTTTGAGGTCGGCGCGCGTCGTGGATCCGTACACGAGCACGACGACCTCGGCGTGACCGGCCTGAATCGCCTCGCACGCGTGCTCGACCATGAACTCCCAGGTGCTGCCGCCCACGCCGGTGCCGTCGACCCAAGTGGGGCGCAGGCCGAGGTACTCAGCGACCTCGATAGGCGCGAGCAGGCCCGTGCCACTCGAGCCGAACCCGTCGACGTCAGCCTTGGTGAGCCCCGCGTCGGCCAGCGCGCGACTCGCGGCCTGGTAGTGAAGCTCGAACGGCGTCTTGACGTCGACGCGGCCGCAATCCGACAGCGCCGCGCCGACGATCGCGGTTCCCTTTGTCGCGCTCATTGCGCGCCTGACTAGCGCTGGATGCGCGCGATGCCGGGGTTGACGGTGTTGAACACGTACTTGTTGAGCGTCGGGCCGATCTGGGCGGGGTCCCACTGCGTGGGGTTCCCTTCCTTGTCGGTGCTGAAGAACTGCTCGCCGAGCTCCCATGGGTTGTAGAGCGCCATGTTGTTCCCGACCACGCGCAGCACCTGCCCGGTGACGGGGATCGAGTCATCGGACGCGAGGTACACGACGCCAGCCGCAGAGTTGCCCGGGTTCATGGCGTTGAACTCGGTGTATTCCTCGGGGTTCTTCAGCTCGATGCCCTCCATCGCCTGACCGACCATGCGGGTGAACCCACCCGGGCCGATGCAGTTGGCGCGCACGCCGTAGTTGGCGAGCTCGAGGCTGGCGATGATCGTCATTGCGGCGATGCCGGCCTTCGCGGCGCCGTAGTTCGACTGGCTGGCCTGGCCTTGGAGGCCGGCGCTCGACACGGTGTTCACGATCGACGCGCGCGGCTGGTTGCCGGCCTTCGACTGCTCACGCCAGTACTTGGAAGCGTGGCTCATCGTGTTCCACGTGCCTTTCATGTGCACGCGCACGACGGAGTCGAAGTCCTCTTCGGCCATCGTGAAGATCATCTTGTCGCGCAGGATGCCCGCGTTGTTCACAAGCACGTCGAGACCGCCAAATGTGGAGACCGCGGCCTTGATCAGGTTCTCGGCGCCCTGGTAGTCGGAGATGTCGTCGTAGTTCGACGCGGCTTCGCCACCGCGGGACTTGATGACATCGACCACCTCATCGGCGGCACGCTGGTCGGAACCCTCGCCCGATACCGACCCACCGAGATCGTTCACGAGGACCTTGGCGCCGTGGTCGGCGAGCATCACTGCTTCGCCGCGTCCGACACCACGTCCGGCTCCCGTGACGATCGCCACCTTGCCGTCGAGCATGCCCATTTGCGTGTTCCTCCAACTCCGTTGAAAACTGACGCCGGCGTCACGGTACCGCGGCGTCCGCAGCGGTCGTCAAACGGGCCTGCGTTCTGCATGCCGACGGGGAGAGCGGGAATGACAGTCGACACGAGTGTGATCGGCCGACCAACAGGTGCGAGTCGCGTGCGCATCGAGCGTGGCCCTGTGTCGTTCTTCGCGAGCGCCCTTCAGGACCGCAATCCGGTCTACTCCGATCCCGCCGCGGCCAAGGCGGCGGGCTTCACCGACCTTCCCGCGCCGCCCACCTTCAGCTTCGCGATGCAGCACATGGGCAAGGTGGGCGAGACGCAGCCTCCCGACCCCAGCAACGGGACCCATCCCATGAACGAAGTCATGATGAAGCTCATGGCCAACGGCGGGATCGTGCTGCACGGTGAGCAGGACTTCGTGTTCCACCGTCCGATCGTGGTGGGTGACGTCTTGGTGAGCGAAGGCAAGATCGCCGACCTGTACGAAAAGGTTGCAAAAGGCAAGACCATGACCTTCATCGTCATGGAGACGGTGTGGCGCGACGAGTTGACGAACGAGCCCGTGATCACCGAGACCTTCAACCTGATCCACCGCGTCTAGTGGCTGCCGGGGGAGGGCGCCTCGACGGGAAGGTCGCGATCATCACCGGGTCGGGCCAGGGCATCGGCCTCGGCTACGCGAAGCGGTTCCTCGAAGAAGGCGCCAAGGTTGTCGTCGCCGAGCTCGACGAAGCGCGCGGCAAGGCCGGCATGGATGCCATCAAGGGCCTGGGTGAGGCGATCTATGTGCGTACCGACATCGCCGACCCGGAGTCGGGTGAGGCATGCGTCAAAGCGGCCGCGGACGCATTCGGAACCATCGACATCCTCATTAACAACGCAGCCCTGTACCACGACATCGACAACACCGATGTCAGCTACGAGTACCTCCAGAAGGTCACGAGCGTGAACCAGCACGGCGCATGGCTCATGGGTCGCGCGGTGGCTCCATACATGGTGAAGCAAAACTGGGGCCGCATCGTCAACCAGTCATCGGGCGCGGCGTACTCGTACATGTTCCCGCCGATGGAGTTCACGGGTCTCGGTAACTACAGCTACAGCATCACGAAGTGGGGCGTGGTCGGGCTCACGAAGTTCATGGCCGCACAGCTCGGCCAGTACGGGATCACGGTCAACTGCATCGCTCCCGGCATCACCATGACCGAGGCGACGAAGAAGGTCGTGCCCGAGATGTTCCTCGACGGCATGACGGGGATGACCGCGATGAAGCAGCGGCTCGAGCCGGAAGATCTCGCGGGCGCGGCGGTGTTCTTCGCCAGCGACGACGGTAAGTTCTGCACCGGCCAGACTCTCGTGATCGACGGCGGCCTCGCCATGCCGGCCTGATCGCTTACATCACATAAGCGTGCAACTCACAAGGACTCCATGAAGGTCGCTCCACGGCTCGTCGCAGTCGCGCTCGCCACCGTGCTCAGCACTGCGATCATCGCCCCGGCTGGCGCCGGTCCCGTGGCGGTGCCCACGGCACCGCTGCGCATCCTCGTCACGAACGACGACGGCGTGAGTGCCGACGGCATCGATGCCCTTGTGCAAGGCCTCCTCGGCGTTGCCGACGTCGAGGTGACGGTCATCGCTCCGCTCGAGGACATGTCGGGCACTGGAACACAGACGACGGGGGGAACCCTCACCGCCATTTCCACCACAACGAAGAGCGGTTACCCCGCGTTGGCAATCGACGGCTTTCCGGCCGACACGGTGAAGTACGCCGTGAGCCATCTCGACCAGCTACCCCAACTTGTGATGTCGGGGATCAACGCGGGCTCGAACCTCGGGCCGATCGTCTACGGATCGGGGACCGTCGGCGCGGTCCAGGAAGCGCGCAAGCGTGGGGTCCCGGGCGTCGCTCTCAGCCAGGGCGACGAAGGTGTCCCGGCGAACTATCCGGCGGGCGTCGAGGCGGCGCTCGTCTGGCTCGACGAGCACCTCGACGCGTTGGTGGCGCGTGAGCGGGGAGATCCCTTGGTCATCGAGAGCGTGAACATCCCGACGTGCATCGCGGGCGAGATCCGCGGGACGTTGCGCACCAAGATTGCCAAGGTTGTGATACGTGACGACACGTCGGACTGCACATCGACGAAGGCCGTCAAGAAGCACGACGACAACACAGCGTTCTTGCTCGGCTACATCACCGTGTCGGCGCTGCCGAAGCCGAAGCGGCGGTAAGTCGAGTCGAATCGAATCACGGAAGGTGAATTGCCAAATGAAGTAGTGGAGCTACTCGAGCGCGCCGTCGGCGCGCAGGCGCTCCTGCTCCTCGGCGCTGAGTCCGAGAAGCTCGCCAAGTACCCACTCGTTGTCCTGACCGAGGGTGGGGCCCGCGCGGTGGTAGCCGCTCGGCGCGTCGGAGATTCGGAAACCATTGCGCTCGTAAAGGCCGTGACCCATCAGCGGGTGGTCGAGTGCCACGAAGTGGTCGCGCGCGGCGAATTGCTTGTCGTCGTGCACGTCGCCGAAGTCCTGCACCGGTACGGCCTCGATGCCGACGGCCTGGAGCTGGTCGGCGACCTCGGCCCGCGTGCGCGACGCCGTCCATGTGCTCACTGCGGCCTCGACATCGTCGATGCGAGCGGATCGCTGAGCAAGGGTCGCTAAGTCCGGGTCGTCGAGACCGATGATCGCAGCCAATCGCCTCCACTCGTCGTCGGTCCAGCACGCGATGGCGACCCAACGATCGCGAACCTTGTCCTCGTCGACACACGGGAACGCGCCGTGGGGGACTGCACGATCCGACCGATTGCCGTCGCGCGTGCCAAGCACACCATCGAGCTCGTAGTCGAGGAGCCATGGCGTGAGCGTCCACGTTCCGCTCTCGACCTGTGACAGATCGAGGTAGCAGCCCTTGCCGGTGCGTCGGTGCGCGTGCAGGCCGGCTGCAAGCGCCGTCGCGACATACCGAGGTGCGAGCGAGTCGGTGATCGTGCCGTGCGGTCCGACCGGCTCGAGGTCGGGCCAACCGGTGAGCCAGTTGTATCCGGAGAGCGCGGCACCTTGACCCCCGAAGCCCGGGTAGTCCTTGTGCGGGCCCGTCTGTCCGTTGAGGCAGGCGCTGATCATCACGAGATCCGGTTTGATCTCGACGAGCGAGTCGTAGTCGAGTCCGAAGTTGCGCATCGCTCGCGGCGCGTAGTTCTCGGCGATCGCGTCGGCCCACTCCACGACGAGGCGCTTCACGAGCGCGACGGACTCAGGATGTTTCAGGTTGAGCGTGACGTTGCGCTTGCCGACGTTGAGGCCGTCGTACATCTCCGAGCCCTCGACGCCAAGGGGGTTCTTGGGTCCGATCGCCATCATCCGCAGGAAGTCGGGACGCACTCTCGACTCGACGCGCAGCACCGTGGCCCCGTGTTCCACGAAGTATCGCGTCGCGATCGGTCCGGCCGCGCCCGACCCGAACTCGATGATGTTCACGCCCGACCACGCCGGCTGGCCTGGCTTCCAGCTCTTCGATGCCGGCACGGGAGCGCGCTTCGAGGAGATGGTCGCGGAGCCGAGCTCGGGTGCAGGCCCTCGCGGTGAGACTTGCTCGTACGCGTTGTCGTGGGAGCGCACCTGGACGAACGAAACCGGGAACTGCTTGGCGTCGCCCAGTGGTGCAAAGAAGCCACGAGCATCGAGCTGCTTGCTCGCGAGGATCTCGCGCGGCGAGTTCGCCGGGGCCAGCATCAGGTTGGTCTCGCAGGCGAGGTCGTAGAGCTCCTGCATCGTGTGACGCTCGAAGTACGCGCCCACGGTCGCCTCGACCGCGCGCAGCGTTGCTTCGGGCACCTCCTCGATCGCCCACGTCGACCAGTCCTGCGCCTCGAGTGTCGACGCGTCGAGGCCGTCGTCGCGAACTGTCTTGGTGATGAGCTCGAGACTGGGGATGCGAGCCTTGCCGCCGCGCAGTCCGAACGAGACCCAGCCGTCCTTCGCCGGCCAGATCTCACGCGACCGCCCGATGTTGGCGCCGCCTCGGCTCCCACGGAACGGGGTGCGTTCGTAACGCGCCGGCTGCACCATGTTCGCGGTGTCGGTGACCTCTTGCATCGAGACGTCGACGTGTTGCGGCGCTCCCGTCCAGAGTGCGGTCAACACGGCGAACGCGGCTTCGCCGCCGCTGTGCGCGTATCCGGATGGCTCGGTGCACCGCACCGGTGGACGATCGGGGTGACCGGTCGCGTACATGTTCCCGCTCGCGGCGAGCACACCGAGGTCGGAAGCACGCCAGCCAGCCCGAGGGCCGGTGAGCCCGAAGGGCGTGATGCTCACCCACACGGCATGCGGGGCTCGGCCCGGGTCGAGGGTCATCGCGTCAGGAGCGTCGGGGGTGTCGATGACGACGTGGGCAGACGCGAGCAGATCGTCGAGCGCGGGATCGTCGGGTCCGGTGACTTCGGCACTCGCTTTGCCGGCCGCCCAGGCGCGGAAGCGGTTGGGTAGCGCCCGCAGGGCGCTTCCACCCGGCGGTTCCACCAGCACGACGTCGGCGCCGAGATCGCCGAGCACGCGGCCGGCGATCGCCCCTGACTCACCGGTGAGATCGAGGACGCGTACGCCCTCCAGCAGTGTTGCCACGAGACTCCGATCGCTCTTTGTTCCCTGACGGCCGTGTCAGCGTACTCTTGGGCCACACGGCCACTTCCGGGCCGATGCACTCGAAAAGGGGACACCATGGCCGACCTCCGAGTCGTCGATGCCGACTGCCACATCCTCGAGCCACCCGACATCTGGAAGAACTGGCTCCCCGAGAAGTACCAGGACAAGGCGCCCAAGCTCGTGAAGGACCACGAGGGCGGCGACGCGTGGATGCACGCGGGTGGCACGCCCGACCCGATCGGTCTCGTGTCGACACCTGGTCGGCCGTGGGACGAGTTCAAGTGGTTCGGCGTCACGTACGAGGACGCGCGCACCGGTTGCTACAACGGCGCGGAGCGACTCAAGGACATGGACATCGACGGCGTGTGGGCGGAGCTCCTCTTCCCGCCGCAGCGCACCGTCGGCCACTTCCTCGGCGACGATGACGACGACTTCGTGTTGGCCGGCATCGAGGCGTACAACAACTTCTTGTTCGACGAGTTCTGTGCTCCCGACCCGACGAGGCTGATCGGGCTCGCGCAGATCCCGTCGATCGGCATCGACACTGCGGTCGACGCGCTGCGCAAAGCGAAGGCCCGCGGCGCCAAGGGCGTGATCATCTCCAACTGGCCGTCAGGCGGGGAGAGCCTGTCGCAGGACGACGACCCCTTCTGGGCTGCCGCGTGCGACGAGGGCATGCCCGTCTCGATCCACATCAACATCGTGAGCCGTGCAGCACGCGCCGCGCAGCGCAAGGCCGCGGAGAAGGCCGGCAACCAGCTGTACAACATGGCGAGTGAGGCCACGCGGGCCAAGGCGATCGGCGGCATGAGCAGCGTGTTCTCGATGACCTGTGGGGCGATCACCTCGATGATCTTCACGGGCGTCTACGAGCGATTCCCCGAGCTCCAGGTCTGCTGGATCGAGACGGGTGTGGGCTGGATCCCGCACCTCATCGAGTCGGTGGACGACCGCTACTGGCGGAACCGAGTGTGGGGCGACCTACCGATCAAGAACCCGCCGTCGTTCTACTGGTATCGCAACAACGCGGCGTCGTTCATCACCGACCGATCGGGGATCGCGCTCCGGTACGCCGCAGGCCTCGACAACATCATGTGGTCGAGCGACTATCCGCACCACGGCAACGATTGGCCGTACTCGCGCAAGGTCATCGAAGACACGATGGGCCACATCGATCCGGAGGAGAAAGCCAAGATCGCCGGCGGCAACGCCGCCCGCATCTGGCACCTCGACGACTAGCTGCTGGACGATTCAGACGTAGCAGTGTCGACGCCGTGTTCTATGGCGCCGAGGGTGAGACGTTGGATCGTGCGGTGGTGGAGGTAGTCGACGAGTCGGCGCGCCTTCGGGAGGATCTCGGTCGCCGCGTTCGCGGCGTCGTCCTGGAAGGCGGCGAGCTCGGCTTCTGACCACGGCAGGTCGCCGCCGGTCGCGAAGAGCTCGATGACCTGGCGCTGCGTGGCCTCGATGCCGTCGGCGTAGATGCGCCCGAGCTCCACCAGAGCCTGCGCAGGGAGACCGAGTGCGTGGAGGTCGGTCATCGTGCGCAAGAGGTCGAGGTCGTCGCCGTCGTACGCGTCGCGGCCGTATTCGACGGGGTCACGCAGCAGTCCGCCGACGCGCAGAGCTTCGACGAGATCGGGGTCGATCCCGGAGCGCTCGATGAGCTCGTCGAGTGCGTATGCACGCCCGCCGACGTCGGCGAAGATGCCGTCGACGAGCGACTCGTGGCGCTCAGCGAGCAGCGCGCGGATGGCGGCGAGGGAGAAGCGGCGGCCCTGGAGCGCCTTGATGCGCTCGAGCCGTTCGAGGTGTTCACGGCCATAGATGTTGGTGCGCCCACAGCGCTCACCCGGCGGCAGGAGCCCTTCGCGCTGGTAGTACCGAATGGTGTCGACCGTCAGCCCCGCCCGATGGGCGAGGTCGTCGATCCGCAGCCCGGTCTGGCCCTGGGCCTCAGCGGGGGCCTGAACGGGTGGAGTCGTGATCTCAGTCATGGTCTCCAAGGAAACGGTCCTGGCGCTGAGTGTGACGTGCGTCACTAAACTTGACAGCACCTACACTATGAGTAGATACTCTCAATGTCAATACATCGAGTGCACATGCACCCAGATCATCCAAAGCCGAATCATCCAAAGGAGGCAACCATGGCGAAGACCCAGGAGCGTGACAAGGCGCTTGCTTGGATCGCCCGACAGCTGCGCTGGGAGCGCACGCTGGCCGACATCCGAACAGGTTTGCCAGAGGCGATCGAGCGCCAGGCAGCCTGAACCCAAAGATCTTGAGCCAGATCTACGCCGGTGGCGCGGCGGGTCTCCCCCCGTCCCGTCGCCAGCCCCGGTGTATGACGGAGCCCGGTCCGCAAGGACCGGGCTCTGTTTCTTTCTCCGGCTGGCTTGCTACTTCCTCACCCAGCGGGGGATGGCGACGTCGTCGATCTGCTGGAAGACGACCCGCACCGGTTCACCGATCACGATCGACGCGGGATCGATTTCGTTGATGGCGCCCTCGGGTGACGCGAGCAGGTTGCCGACCATGCGGATCTTCGGGTCGTCGTCGAGTGCGACCACGATCACGTTGTACGGCGCGAGCTCGGCGTAAGCCGGAAGCAACGGGGGATGTGGAACCACATACGACCAGATCGTCGCGTTCCCCGACGCGGCTTCCCACTTGGTCTCCACCGACCGGCAGTACGGGCACATCGGACGCGGCGGGAACCGCCACCGACCACACGCGCCGCACGCTTGGACCAGGAGCTCGCCGCGAGCGGTGCCGGCCCAGAAGGGTGCGGCGTCTTCGCTCTCGAGATCAGGCAGCAGGAACTTGGCTTCAGTCGCCACTATTGCTCCGCTCCCACTCCGCTACTTCCGCTGTGCTCCATCCGCTCCATCCGCTTCGTTCGCTCCGCATCGGTCAATTCCTCAACAGGAGTGCGCTGGTCGGGACGCCTTCGCCGCTGGTGACGAGGCACGTGTCCGCGTTCTCGACTTGGCTGGTCGACGTGCCGCGCATCTGGCGAACCCCTTCGAGCACGAGGTTGAAGCCGTGCACGTACGCCTCCGACATGCCACCTCCGGCGGTGTTCGTGGGCAGTCGGCCGTCGGGCCATTCGAGTGCGCCGTCGTTCGTGAACTCAGCACCCTCGCCGCGTTCGCAGAAGCCGTACCCCTCGAGTGACAACGGGATGAGCGGACTGAATGCGTCATAGATCTGCGCGCACTTCACGTCGGCTGGCTTGAAGTCGGATTCGCGCCAGAGCTGGTCCGCCGCCGCCCATGAAGGACCCAAGAGCGGATCGTCGTTGAAGTAGTTGATCATCGTCTGGTGCTGGGGCGGGAGTCCCTGCGCCGCGGAGTGCACAAAGGCCGGCTTCTGGGGTAGATCCTTCGCCCGATCGGCCGACACGAGCACTGTTGCGAGCGCACCGTCGGTCTCGAGGCAATTGTCGAAGAGGCACAGTGGCTCGGAGATCCACCGCGCTTCCATGTACTGCTCGCGCGTGAGCGGGCGGTCGTACATGGTCGCGTTCGGGTTCCGGTTGGCGTGCTTGCGGAAGGCCAGCGCGACGTTCGCGAGGTGATCACGCGTGCCGCCGTATTGGTGCATGTAGCGCCGCATGAGCATGGCGACCTCGTCGACCGGCCGTCCCAGACCGAACGGGCGGCTCCACTGCCATTGGTCATCGATCCGTTGGGGCGTCTGGGCCCACGGACGGCTGGCCTTCGATGCGCGCTTCCGCGCCCGCCACGCCACCGCCACATTGCACTGACCGGTCGCCACGGCCATCGCTGCGTGCAGGATCGTGCCGCAACCTGCGCCACCGCCGTAGCCCACCTGGGAGAAGAACGTGACGTCGCCGAACCCGACGTTGCGGGCGATGTCGACCTCGCGGTTCAGCTCCATGGTGAACGACGCGGTGCCATCGACTTCCGACGGCGCGATCCCGCAGTCGTCGAGCGCCATCGAGATCGCCTGGCACGCCAGCGAGAGCTCGGTGTCCTCGAGCCCCTTCCCGAACGCCGTCTGCCCGATCCCCACAATGGCAACGCGATCCTTGATGCCACTCATACTTTGCTCCGCTCCCACTCCGTTACGTCCGCATCGCTCCGCTCGCTCCATCCGCTGCGAACGCTGCGCATGATCATGATGCTCGTCACCAGCCCTTGAACTCGGAGGGGCGGCGCTCGATGAAGCTCGCCCGACCTTCGGCGCAGTCCTCGGTGCCCGTCACGAGTTCGACGAGGAGCGCCTCCTCTTCGAACAAGGTGGCCCGGTCGGCATCGAGCGACCGGTTCAGGATGCGCTTGGCGAAGCCGATCGTTCGCGTGGGGCCAGTGGCCAGACGCTCGGCCCATTCGCGAGCTGTGGCCTCGAGCTCGGCGTTCGGCACGACCTTGTTGTACAGCCCGAGTCGTTCGGCTTCTTCGGCGCCAAGATCGTCGCCGAAGAACACGAGCTCCTTCGCCTTCTTCATGCCCACCACACGCGGCAACAGATAGGCGCCGCCGCCGTCGGGAATGAGGCCGCGCCGCACGAACACCTGGATCAGCCGAGCGTTGTCGGCGGCAACCGCGAGGTCGCAGGCCATGACGATCTGAGCACCGCCACCGGCGGCAGTGCCGTTGACCGCTGCAATGACCGGCTTCTCGCAGTCGAGGATCCCGCCGATCAGCCGTTGGATGCCGGTACGGATCATGCGGGCCGCGTCGCCGGCGGCTCGCTCGGGCACGCCCTCGGGCCGCGGTGGTGGAGCGGCGCCCCCAGCGCGCAGGTCGGCTCCGGTGCAGAAGTGCTTCTCGCCGCTCGCCGTGATCACGACCGCGCGCACGTCGAATGATCCACTCGCTTCAGCCAGGTGGTCGATGATCCGGTTCCGGACATCGGGGGTGATCGCGTTCCCCGAGTCGGGTCGATTGATGGTCAACCAGAGGACCTGGTTCTCGACCTTGTTCAGCAGCTCCTGGTCGTCGCTCACCGCGCAACACCTCTCATTGGCTTTTCGGACTCGGGGTCGAAGGATGGCACGGGTAGGGTCGCCCGGTCATGCCGGCTCCAACGTACGTCGTCGTCGGTGCGTCCCTCGCCGGGTTGCGCGCGGCAGAGGAGCTGCGCCGGCTCGGTTTCGATGGACGGCTCGTCATGGTGGGCGCCGAGTCGCATCTGCCCTACGACCGCCCACCGCTGTCGAAGGCCGTGCTTGCTGGCGAGGCGCAACCCGAAGACACGGCGCTGCGCAAACAGCCCTACGACGACCTCGCGATCGACTGGCGGCTCGGGCGTCGCGCGGAGCAGCTCGAGGTCGCGGATCGAATCCTGACGCTCGAAGACGGCGAGCGGATCGAGTTCACCGGATGCGTGATCGCCACTGGCGCGCGCCCGCGCGTTCTGCCGGGCACGCCGGCCTTGGCCGGCATCCACGTGCTGCGCACGTTGGACGACTGCCTCGCGATCCGTGCCGACCTCGATCGGGGCGCGCGGGTCGTCGTGGTCGGTGCCGGGTTCATCGGCGCTGAGGTTGCGGCAACGTGTCGCGGTCGCCATCTCGACGTGACGGTGCTGGAGATGTTGCCGACGCCGATGGTGCGCGGGCTCGGCCCGGTGCTCGGCGAGGTGCTCGCCCGGTTGCATCGGGCCCATGGCGTCGACCTGCGCACCGGTGTGGGTGTGGCCGGATTCGATGGTCTCGAACGCGTCGAGCGCGTACGCCTCGACGATGAGTCGACGGTGGATGCCGATGTGGTCGTGATCGGCGTCGGTGTGGAGCCAGCGACCGACTGGTTGGAGAGCTCCGGACTCACGCTCGACAATGGCGTCGTGTGCGACGAGACCCTCCTCGCCGCGCCGGGGATCGTCGCCGCGGGCGACGTGTGTCGATGGCCGAACCCGTTGTTCGACGGCACATCGATGCGGCTCGAGCACTGGACCAACGCGGCGGAGCAGGGTATCGCCGCGGCGCAGCGGCTTCTCGTGGACGACGACGCCGCGGTGCCGTTCGCGCCGGTGCCGTTCGTGTGGTCGGATCAGTACGACCTCAAGATCCAGGTGGCTGGTCACGTGCAGGGCGACGACCAGGTGGAGATCGTCGACGGCTCCACCGAGGATCTCCGCTTCGTCGCGGCCATGGGTCGCAACGGTCGCCTGGTCGGGGCGGTGGGCTTCGGTCGACCACGGGTACTGATGCAGTATCGGCGGATGGTGAGCGAGCGGGCAACGTTCGCCGAAGCACTCGAGCTCCCGGGGAAGGAAGCATGAGCGACTCGCTCATCGTGGTCGAGCCGCCGGGTGATGATGGCGTGGCCCAGGTCACGTTGAACCGACCCGACAAGCGCAACGCGCTCTCGATCGCCTTGCGCGACGAGATGAGCGATGCGCTCGACGCGCTCGCCGCCGATGCCGGCTGTCGCACCGTGCTCATCACGGGAGCGGGCCAGGTGTTCAGCGCGGGCTTCGACCTCGAGGAGTTCACGAAGCTGGAGCTCGCCGATGAGCTGTGGGCATCGAGCGACCGCTGGCACCGCACCATGCTCGAGTTCCCGCTGCCGATCGTCGCGGCGGTGAACGGGTCGGCGTACGGAGGCGGTTTCGATCTGGCTGTGATGTGCGATCTGCGGGTGGCGGCCGACACCGCGACGTTCGGCCACCCGGAGCACACCTTCGCCCAGGTGGTCTACGGACCGTTGCACGATCTGGTCGGTGGGGCAGTGGCGCGTGACCTCGCACTCACCGGTCGGCGTATCGATGCAACCGAGGCCCAGATGCTCGGGCTGGTGAGCCGGGTCGTTCCCGTCGCGAGTGTGGTCGAAGAAGCGGGCGGCATTGCCGCAGAGATCGCGACCGCGCCACGCGACATCTTGTTGACGATGAAGGCCAAGGTCCTTCGGCGGGCGCGGATCGTTCCCGGCGCAACGCTCGACCTCTAACGCTCGACAATGGAACCGCCGACGCGACTGCTGACCGGACGCTTCGTCCTCATCGTGGTCGCGGGCCTCGCGTACTTCATGGCGCTTGGCGTCGTGCTGCCGGTCGTGCCCCAATACGTGAAGCATCAGCTCGGCGGGAACAGCGTGTCGGTTGGTGTCGCTGTCGGAGCGCTCTTCGTCGGCGCCGTGCTGCTGCGGCCGTATGCTGGGCGACTCGGCGACCGCTTCGGCCGCCGCATCCTCATCGTGAGCGGCGCACTCGTCGTCGCGTTGTCGGTCCTCGCGTACGGGGCCGTGGAGGAGCTGTGGTTCCTCATCGCGGTACGCGCGCTCACCGGACTCGGTGAAGCCGCGTTCTTCGTGGGCGCGGCTTCGATGGTTGCCGACCTCGCGCCGGTGGCGCGGCGGGGCGAGGCGTTCAGCTATTGGTCGGTTGCGGTGTATGGCGGGCTGGCCTTCGGTCCGGCACTCGGTGAGGCAGTGTTGGACTCGGGCGGTACGGACACGGTGTGGATCCTCAGCTGCGGCCTCGGCCTTCTTGCGGCGGCGCTCGGCGCGTGCACGCGGGAGGTGCCTCGACCCGAGGGAGTCCCGGTCGACTCGCGCATCATCAACCGCGCCGCGGTTGGTCCCGGCACGATCCTCTTCTCTGGTTTGATCGCGCTCGCGGCCTTCACCGCGTTCGTGCCGCTCTACGTGGACGAGGTGGGGCTCGGCAGCGCCGACACGGTCTTCTTGCTCTACGGCGGACTCGTGCTCGTCGTCCGGGTCGTCGGCGCCCGCCTCCCAGACCGGCTCGGCGGTCGGACTGCGGGTGCAATCGCGCTCACATGCTCGATGATCGGGATGGTGATCATGGCGGCGTGGGGGACGACGGCCGGGCTGTTGGTCGGGACGGTTGCTTTCGCCGCGGGCGCATCGCTGCTGTATCCGGCACTGCTCTTGCTTGCGCTGGCCGGCGCGCCTGATACCGAACGCGCCTCGGTGGTGGGCACGTTCAGCGGCTTCTTCGATCTCTCGCAGGGTTTGGGATCATTGATCGTCGGTGGCGTGGCGTCGTTCGCGGGATACCGCGGCGCGTTCGGCGCCGGCGCGGTGGCGGCTGCGTTTGGCGTGCTCGCGCTGCGAGGTCGCGCGATGCAACAGCGACGGGTGGTCGCGCTCGACGACGCCGGCGCCCTCGCGGCAGAGCACCCAGGCCCATGACCTCACTGCTCGCCACCAACGACTTCCCACCGAAGGTGGGTGGCATCCAGTCGTATCTCTACGAGCTGTGGAGTCGACTCCCGCGGGCTGAGACAACTGTCTTTACGACGACGCATCCCGATGCTGCGGTATGGGATGCCGAGCAGAAGTTCCGCATCGAGCGCGCCCGTCAAAAGTTCTTGCTCCCGACGCGGGCGATCTGCCAACGCGTGGACGATCTGGCGCGCGAAGTCAACGCGTCGGTCGTCTTTATCGATCCCATGGTCCCGCTCGGCGCGATCGGGCCGCGCTTGACCGCCGCGCCGTATGTGATCGTGGCGCACGGTGCGGAGGTTTCCGTCTACGGGCACATCCCGATCACCCATCGGATCGGCAAGCGCGTGTTGCGTGGAGCAGCCGGCGTGGTCGTTGCCGGCCCGTTCTCGGCGAGCACCGTGATGCGCGTGGCCAAGCGCGAGGTGCCGACGCTCGTAGTGCCGCCGGGTGTTGACCCGACGCGCTTCCACCCACTGACGTGCGATGAGCGACGCGCTGTACGCACGCGACTCGGGATTCCGCCCGACGCGCCACTCGTGCTCGGTGTGAGTCGGCTCGTGCCGCGGAAGGGATTCGACGTTCTCATCGACGCAATCGCCGGTCTCGACGGTGTACACGTCGCGATCGCCGGGACCGGGCGTGACGGGGAGCGCTTGGAGCGGCGCGCCAAGCCGCTCGGCGAGCGGTGTCACTTCCTCGGCCGTGTGTCGGGGGAGGACTTGCCTGCCGTCTACGGCTGCGCCGATGTGTTCTCCATGTTGTGTCGCGATCGTTGGGGAGGGCTCGAAGCCGAAGGGTTCGGGATCGTCTACATGGAGGCTGCTGCATGCGCGGTGCCGGCGGTCGCGGGGAACAGTGGTGGGGCACCGGAAGCCGTCATCGACGGCGAGACCGGCTTCGTCGTCGAGCCGCGCGATGTGACGGCGGTGCGAGATGCGATCGGACGGTTGCTCGCCGACGACGCGCTGCGCGTAACCATCGGCGAAGCCGCGCTTCAGCGAGCGCGCGCCGACTTCTCGTATGACGTACTTACCAAGCGGCTCGCACCCCTCGCCGCGGGCGACCTGAGTCTGTTGCAACTCGCTCACTAAGGTCAGGAACGTGGTGGGCCGGGCGATCATCGTTGCGTCGTGGGTGGCGAATGCGCTGTTCGCGCTGACTGCCATCCCATTCGCGCTGGGTCTTGACGACATCGAGGAGGTCGCAATCGCGACGGCCCTCGTGCTCTTCGGTCTCTCGCTCATCGTGTGGGTCTGGGCGTTTGCGGTCGCGTTCTCCAGAAGTGCGCAAGGTGAGGACCTCGCGGTCGCGAGCCTCTTCCTCACGGTCGGCGGCGCACCGAAGGAGGTGCGCTGGCAGTTGTTCGGAGCGTTCGGCGCCTGTCTGGTCGTAACCGTGGCCACCGCCGCGGCGGACCCGTTCGGCGTTCTCGTGCCGATGCTCCCGTGTGGTCTGGTGGGGCTGTGGGCGGCGCGCCACGGAGTCTTTCCGCCCCGTCCGGCGCCCAAGCCCCGCTGACCGCACCGATCGCGGGCTTCAAGTTGCGCGAGTGCGCGGGTCTTGGTTCGATGGGCGTATGGCAGATGAGGCGCACGAGCGAATCAGCATCGGAGCGTCGCCCGAACTGTGCTGGACCGTCGCCACCGACTTCGAGCGGTACCCGGAGTGGGCGAAGGATGTGAAGCACGCTGCCGTGCTCGAGCGCGACGACCAGGGGCGCGGACGTCGGGTGGAGTTCCGGGTCGCCGGGCTGGGCCGCAGCATCCATTACGTGCTCCAGTACGACTACACCGAAGTTCCCGCTGCCTTCTCCTGGAACCTCGTGGAGGGCGACGTGCTCCGTCAGCTCGACGGGCGTTATGGCTTCGAGGCCCACGGCCCGGGCACGCTGGTCACCTACGACCTGTTGGTCGACGTCGCGATCCCGTTGCCCGGGATGATCAAGCGTCGAGCAGCGGGCATGATCGTGGGAACAGCACTCAAAGAGCTGAAGAAAGAGGTCGAGCCGATGAGCACGCAACTGCACGACAGCGAGCCCGTGCTCGACGAGCCGGAACCTCTCCAGCAGGGAATCGGCGAGCCGGAGCTCCAGATCCTGACCGGCTCGGTCGGGGAGCCGGAGGCCGGGCCGGGTCTCCCGCCGCAGAGCGCGATCGAATCGCTCGTTGGTGCGCTACTCGAAGCCGGCCCCGAGGTCGCCGAGCACGTGGTGCGGGCGGCGCAGGAGCTGCTGCTCGCCGCGCAATGCGTGGTGGATGCAGCCGGGAAGGCCGTGCGTGAGCAGCAGGACGCGCGCGGCGATGAGGCCGCGGCAGATGCTGATGGCGAGTCAACGCTCGGAGCAACGCTTCGCCATCTCGACCTCGCGGAGTGATCCAGACCGCCACTGGGGCCACCATTGGGCCGACCATTGGAGTCGACCTTGGCGGTACGAACCTGCGGGTTGCGGCCGTTGCGTCGACGGGTGAGGTGCTCGACGAGGAGCACGAGCACACCGGTGGCGACTTTCACGAGCTCATCGCCGCGATCGCACACCACGCGAGCACGCTCGCTGCATCATCGGGAGCGAACGCGATCGGTGTCGGGGTCGCCGCACTCATCGATGGCGATGGAATGGCGCACTACGCACCGAACCTGCCGATGCTGCGCCAAGCACCATTGCGCGCGGCTCTCGTCGACGCGACCGGGCTCCCGGTCATCGTCGACAACGATGCGAACGTTGCGGCTTGGGGCGAGGTCTGTCACGGGGCTGCTCGCGGCGCGCGTCACGCGTTGGTGATCACGCTCGGAACCGGAGTCGGCGGGGGCATCGTGATCGACGGCCGGATCTTTCGCGGCGCGCACGGGTTTGCCGCCGAAGTGGGGCATTGGCAGTTCGACCCGCACGGATTGATGTGCGCGTGTGGGGAGCGCGGGCATTGGGAAGCCGCGGCTTCGGGGACCGCGCTCGGACACTTGGCGAGAGCGCGGTGTGCCGACGGTGGAGCGCCGAACGTGCTCGCGCGTGCGGGTGGCGACCTCGACGCCGTCACGGGCTACCTCGTGGGTGACTCGGCGAAGGCTGGGGAAGTCGATGGCGTGGCGATCCTCGGTGACTACGCGCGCCAGGTAGCCCTTGGTTTCGTGGGGCTCGCCAACATCCTTGACCCGGAGATCATCGTGGTGTCGGGCGGCCTGGCCGCGCTCGGCGATCTGCTGCTCGACCCGATACGTATCGCCTTCGATCACCATCTCGAGGGAGCGTCGTTCCGGCCGAACGTGCCCATCGTGCTCGCGGAGCTCGGCGCGCAGGCTGGTGTTGTCGGCGCGGCCGCGCTGGCCCGAGAGCTGATCGCATGAGCGCCCGCATGAGTGGGCGAATGCGCATCGGCCTTACCTTGCCTTCGTTCGTGCAGGACCCTGAGATCGCGCTCAGCGCGGCTCGCATCGCGGAGGAGTGCGGCATCGACGGTGTGTTCGTCTACGACCACGTGTTTCGCCGTGGTCGCGACGGTGAGCGGCGGCCCGCGATCGAAGCGATCAGTCTGTTGGGCGCCATCGCCGAAGCGACCACGCAGGTCTCGATCGGCACCTTGGTACTGCGCGCGTCGTTGCGTCCGGCGGCTTCGACCGCGGCGGCTGTGGCGACCGCCGCGCGCATCGCACCGGGGCGCGTCATCGCTGGTGTTGGTGCAGGTGATTCTGAAAGCCGCGAGGAGAACGAGTCGTTCGGGTTGGGTTTCGGCTCAGTCAGTGAGCGCGTGATGGAGCTCGAGGAGACAGTCCGTGTCGTCCGCGATCAGGGGGCTCCCGTGTGGGTGGGTGGGCTCGCGCCATCGGTTCGCGGGCTGGCGGCGCGAGAGGCCGACGGGTGGAACGCATGGGGCGTGGGCCCCGCGACGTTCTTGGAGTGGGCCCGCGCGATGAGGCCCGAGGCAGTGCGTTCACCCTTCGAGTGCACCTGGAGTGGCCTCGTCGTGCTCGATGAGACGGACGCGGCTGCGACCGAGCGCGCCGCGCAGATGCACGCGTCGAGCGACACGATCGTCGGCAACCCCGCCACGGTTGCCGGCGCACTCGCGGAGCTTGCTGATGGCGGTGCCGACTGGGCGATCCTCGGCGCAGTCGACGCCGCCGACCCCCGCACTGTCCGCCTGCTCGGCGAATCGGTGATGCCGCTCTTAGCGCGCCGCTGATCGCGAGCCAATTTGCGTCAGATTCCCGCGACTATCGCGGGCAAATGACGCACATTCGAGGGTTAAGGGAGGGGGTCGGTGGGTTCGGGGCTCACGGGGCGCTCGCCGAAGTACTCGAGGGCGCGTTCGGCACCGATGTTCACGAACATGCCTTCGGCCTCGGCGGTGACGGTGTCGCCGTCCATGAGCCGTCCGATGGTGTGGACGCGTCGCCCCTCGACGCGGTCGGCCCAGGCTTCCATCACCAGGTCGACGTGCAACGGGGTCGGCCGCCGGTAGCGCACGGTCAGTCGCGCGGTCATGCCCGGGTTGCCGGATGCGACGTTGGCGATGCCGAGTGCCTCGTCGAACGCCAGCGCCACCCATCCGCCGTGTACGTAGCCCGGTGGGCCTTCGTGCGCGGCACTGAACACGCCGTGGGCGCGGACGCGCCCGTCGTGGAACTCCCACGAAAACGGTGGCGCGACGACGTTCAGCTCACCAACCAAGGGGCTGCGGGGGAGGTAGTCGTCGTGGCTGCGCTCCAGGGCGCGCGCCGCATCGGCGTCGTCGAACTTTGCGCCTTCCAACCTTGCGACCAGCAGCTCGAGGTCGGCCGCGTGCTGCTCGAGCTGCGCCTCATCGGCCGGGACCGTGAGGATGGCGTCGACCAACCGGCGCGTGACCGACGAGAGGTGCAGCCGGGCCGGCGTGCTGAACGTCGCGGCGTCGGGGTACCAACCGACTCGACGAGCCACTACTGACCTTGGAACTTCGGCGCGCGCTTCTCGGCGAACGCGCGCGGCCCCTCCTTTGCGTCGTCGCTCGCGAACACCTCCCAGCCGATCTTGTCCTGGTGTTGCATTGCGTCGCGGTCCGACATGTGCTCGGTCTCGCGCCACGCTTTGAGGATGGCCTTGGTGGAGAGCGGCCCACATTCGGCGACCTGGTTGGCCACGCCGATGGCAACCGAGAGCGCTTGGCCGTCAGGAACGACTCGCCCGATGAGCCCGATCGCCAGCGCTTCGTGTGCGCTCACTGCACGCGCGGACAAGAGGATGTCCATCGCGACCGTGTACGGGATCTGACGGGGGAGCCGACACGCGGAACCGCCGAGGGGGAACAAGCCGCGGCGGGCTTCCCACACGCCGAAGATTGCACCCTCGCCGGCGATGCGGATGTCGGTGCCCTGGAGCATCTCCGTGCCACCGGCAACGGCATACCCCTCGACCGCGGCGATCATTGGCTTCGTGCAGCGGTAGTCGCGCAAGAGACCTTTCCAATGGAGGTTGGGCTCCTCGGTCATGCGCTTCTCGACGTACTCGCTGCGGGGCTGGTTCATGGACGTGAGGTCCATGCCCGAGGAGAACGCACCACCGGCACCTGTGAGCACCGCGGCGCGTACCTCGACGGTGTCGTCGACGTACGTATACGCGTCGGCGAGGCCGACGAGCATCGCCGGGCTCAGCGCGTTCTTCTTCTCCGGCCGGTTCATCGTGATGATCACGACCGCACCATCACGCTCGATCGTGCAGTGCTCGGTCGAGATGGACAGGGTCTCGGGCATCGTTGGCCTCCGCGTGGGAATGAAGGCGGCGATCCTACGGCCACGACTCCAAGGGTTCGTGGGAGAGGCCCCTGGTACCGTTTTGCAGATGGAGTTCCGCCGGATCAACGCGCTGCCGCCGTACGTCTTCGCCACCATCGATGCGTTGAAGATGGATCTTCGGCGAGACGGTCAGGACGTCGTCGACCTTGGCTTCGGGAACCCGGATCTGCCATCGCCGCCGGTCGCCGTCGACAAGCTCATCGAGGCGGTGCGCAACCCTCGCAATCACCGCTATTCGGCGAGCCGCGGGATTCCGAAGCTCCGACTCGCAATTACCGACCTGTACAAGCGGCGCTTCGGCGTCGAGCTCGATCCAGAGACGCAGGCCTGCACCACGATCGGCGCGAAGGAAGGGTTCTCGCACCTCATGTGGGTGTTGCTGGGTCCGGGTGACTCTGCGCTCGTCCCGAGCCCGTCGTACCCGATCCACATCTGGGGTCCGTTGTTCGCCGGCGCCGACGTGCGTCATGTGCGCCTCGGCCCCGACCAAGACTTCTTCGCCAACCTGATGGAAGCGTGGGAGGAATCGTGGCCGCGACCGAGGGTGATCGTGCTCTCGTTCCCGCACAACCCCACCACCACATGTGTCGACCTTGTGTTCATGCAACAGATGGTCGACTTTGCACGTGAGCACGAAGTGCTGCTTGTTCACGACAACGCGTATGCCGATCTCGGCTTCGACGGGTTCGATCCACCGTCGATCCTCCAGGTGCCCGGCGCCGACGAGGTTGCCGTCGAGTTGTACACGATGACGAAGTCATTCTCGATGGCCGGGTGGCGCATGGGCTTCTTGCTCGGCAATGCCGAAGTTGTTGCCGCGCTTGCGAAGCTCAAGAGCTACCTCGACTACGGCACGTTCGCTCCGATCCAGATCGCCGCGACGGTCGCCATGAACGAGGAGCCCGATTTCCCGAAGGAAGTGAACGAGGTCTACCGCGGCCGGCGCGACGCCCTCATCGACGGCCTCGCCCGCATCGGATGGGAGATCGAGAAGCCCAAGGGCACGATGTTCGTCTGGGCGAAGATCCCCGAGCCCTACGAGGAGTTGGGGAGTCTTGAGTTCGCCAAGCTGATGGTCAATGAGGCCAAGGTCGCGGTAGCGCCGGGCATGGGCTTCGGGCCAGGCGGAGAGGGGTTCGTGCGCTTCGCGCTCGTCGAGAACGAGCAGCGCATCGGCCAGGCCGTCCGGAGTATCAAGAAGGGCCTCGAGAAGCTCGACTGAGACGAGCAGCGGAGTCGACCCGGGGAGTAGTCCTGTCGTAACCCAGAGCGAGGCCCCGTAGTCTGATCGTTGATGTTCTATTGGTTCATGAAGGCGATCCTCACGCCGACGCTGCGCGGGCTCTACCGCGTGCGCGTGGAAGGCCGCTCCGCACTACCCAAGACCGGACCGGTGATCCTCGCTGCGAACCATCGTTCGTTCCTCGATTCGCTTTTCCTGCCGCTGGTGCTCGGACGTCGGGTGACGTTTGTGGCCAAGGCCGAGTACTTCGACTCCAAGAAGACCGCGTGGTTCTTCCGCGGCGTTGGGCAGATCCCGATCCGTCGTGAGGGTGGCAGCGCCAGCGAGGGCGCGCTCGCCGCAGCCACCGAAGTGCTCGAATCCGGGGGAGTGTTCGCCATCTACCCCGAGGGCACGCGCACGCGCGACGGGTTCACGCACCGCGGGCACACTGGGGTTGCCCGCCTCGCACTCAAGACCGGCGCACCGATCGTGCCCGTTGGTCTCGTGGGCACCGAAGAGTGCCAGCCTGTCGACAAGAAGCTCCCGCGCTTCTTCCGCAAGGTGAAGATCCGCTTTGGCGCACCGATCCCGCCGGAGCGTTACCGCGAGGACGCCGAGGGGCTTGCCCTCCGCCAGCTCACCGACGAGGTGATGTTCGAGATCGTGCAACTCTGCGAGCGCTACGAATACCGCGACACCTACGCCACGAAGCGAGCCGAGGATCTCCCCACCGAGCTCGCCCGCGTCGCGCCTCTACTTCCTGCCTAATCCTCACTTCTCGGTCGCTCTCTGCGGGCCGGGGTACCCGTCCCGCGGCCGTTCGCTCCCTGCCTAATCGGCGGCCTCTTTGGCCCAGCCGCGGGCTCGCTCCACGCCGCGCAGCCATTCTTCGTGGCGACGCGCGACCTCGTCGGCAGGCATCGCGGGCGTGTACACAGCTTCCTCTTGCCACGCGGCTGCCGCGTCGGCTGGCGTTGCCCACACACCTTCGGCGATCCCGGCCAAGTAGGCCGCACCCAGCGCGGTGGTCTCCTTCACAACCGGTCGCCGCACGGGCACGCCGAGGACATCCGCTTGGAACTGGCACAGCACGTCCATCACGCTGGCACCACCATCGGCGCGTAGCTCGGTGACGGTCAGCCCGGATGCCGAGGTCATCGCATCTACCACATCGCGTGTTTGCCAGGCCATCGCTTCGACGACCGCGCGTACGAGGTGCGCGCGGGTCGTACCGCGAGTGATTCCCAAGACCGCGCCGCGCGCGTACGGGTCCCACCACGGTGATCCGAGCCCCGTGAGCGCGGGCACCATCACGACGCCGCCGGTGTCGGGCACGCTCGCCGCGAGTGGGCCGGTCTCCGACGCGTCGTCGATGATGCCGAGGCCATCGCGGAGCCACTGGATCGCCGCGCCGGTCACGAACACCGCCCCCTCCATTGCGTACGCAACGTCGTCGGCAGTGCTCCAGGCCACGGTGGTCAACAACCCGTCCACCGGTGCGGGACGCGTGGCGCCGAGGTTCATCAGGACGAACGAGCCGGTTCCATACGTGTTCTTGGTCATGCCGGGCTCGAAGCACGCCTGGCCGAAGAGTGCGGCCTGCTGATCGCCGGCGATGCCACTCACCGGCACCTGCAACCCGGCGGCGCAGTCCGGTCGTGTCGTCCCAAATCGTCCGAGGCTCGGGTGCACCTCGGGCAGGCACGTCGCCGGTATGCCGAACAGTCCCAGCAGGTCGTCGCTCCATTGCAGCGTGTCGAGGTCGAGGAGCAGTGTGCGACTGGCGTTGGTGGTGTCAGTCGCGTGCACGCCACCGTCCGCACCGCCGGTCAGTCGCCACAGCAGCCAGGAATCGACCGTGCCGAACGCAAGATTGCCGTCGGCGACGACCCCACCTTTCGTCAGCAGCCATTCGAGCTTCGTCGCCGAGAAGTACGGATCGAGGACAAGCCCCGTGCGTTCACGCACGAGTCCCTCGTGACCCGCGGCACGCAGCTCATCGCAGCGGCCCGCGGTGCGACGGTCCTGCCACACGATCGCACGGTGTCGCGCCCTGCCCGTCGCGCGATCCCACACGACGGTCGTCTCGCGTTGGTTGGTGATCCCAATCCCGGCGATCCGCGCGTCGCCGAGCGCGGCGACGACGTCGGTGAGCGTAGCGAGCGTGGCCGTCCAGATGTCGTCAGGGTCGTGCTCGACCCACCCGGGTCGCGGAAAGTGCTGCGGGAACTCTTGGTAGGCCCACGCGCCTGGTCGGCCGTGCTCGTCGACCGCGAGGGTGCGAACTCCAGTGGTGCCGGCATCGACCGCGAGGACGAACGTCGTCATGCGATGCGTCAGCCGCGTGCGGCAGTCACTGCTCCGAACCCGAACCCGAACCGGCACCCCAGAACGCCGGGTCCTCGGGTGCATAGCTCACCGGTTCGACCACGGGCCACGCAGGAACCGGCTCCACGGGTGGTAGCTCCGCTGACGCGGGCTCGACGGGTCCTGGGGCGAAGGGGCTCGGGCTGTCGGTGGCGGGTGCTGCGCTGCGGGGCGCGCCGAACGTTGGTTCCGGGGCGCCGTGGCCAGGGGGCGGCGTGAGCCGTGCGATCAGCTCTCCGGCGAGCTCTCGCTCGTTCCGACGGAACTCGAACACCAAGCGATTGCCATTGGCAGCTTTCAGCACCATCTGGAGCAGGGGCCGACGACGTCGGACTCGATCAAGTGAAAAGGATTCGTACCGCTTCCCGATCACGAGGTCGGACGGCTCTGGTCCGCGGCGTCCGCGAGCAAAGACGAGGATCCGGCGATCGGTGAGCGCTATCACGTACTTGTGCCGAGCGAGCAGGAGGAGCGGGACTCGATTGCGGACTTGCACGGCCCAGCAACTGCCCGTCGACGTGACGCGTTCACCCGGGCTCAGCAGGGCTTCGGCTGCCCGCTCGACCCGTTCCTTCGGAGCCCGACTCACTTTGCGAGACTACCGGTCCTCGCTGGGGAATCCTGACTCTCGCATCGGGCTCTCCTCTTCGGTGCATTCGGAGGTCGCACGTTGTGTGGTTGGGGCAGGATGGGCGCGGCGCGCGAGACGAAGGGACCTGATGCGCATCGGACTGCTCACCGGGGGTGGCGACTGCCCCGGCCTCAATGCGGTGATCCGCGCCGTGGTTCGCAAGGGCGAGGGCGTCTACGGCCACGAGCTAGTCGGCTTCCGTCACGGCTGGCGAGGTCTCGTCGAGAACGACACGGTCGAGGTGACCTTTGACACGGTGCGTGGGCTGTTACCTCGCGGCGGGACGATCCTCGGGACTTCGCGCACCAACCCGTACAAGCAGGACGGCGGCGTCGCTGCCGTGCTCGCGACGCTTGAGCGAGAGCACATCCACGCGCTCATCGCGATCGGCGGCGAGGACACGTTGGGCGTAGCGTGGAAGCTTGGCGACGAAGGCGTCAAGGTCGTCGGCGTGCCCAAGACGATCGACAACGACATCTCCGCCACTGACTACACGTTCGGTTTCGACACTGCGGTGCAGATCGCAAGCGACGCGATCGACCGACTCCACACCACCGCCGAGAGCCACGATCGCGTGCTCATCGTCGAGGTGATGGGGCGACACGCTGGATGGATCGCGCTGCACTCGGGTCTGTCCGGGGGCGCGCATGTGATCCTCATCCCCGAGCAGCCATTCGATGTGGACGCAGTTGCCGACCAGTTGAGGCACCGCCATCAGCACGGGCACAGCTTCTCGATCGTCGTGGTGGCCGAGGGTGCCGTGCCGGTGGAGGGAACGATGACGCTCCAGGCGGGGGAAGTCGACGAGTTCGGCCATGTCCGCCTCGGCGGCGTGGGCAATCGGCTCGCGCCCGAGCTCGAGTCACGCACCGGGTTCGAGACGCGCGTCGTCGTACTCGGGCACTTGTTGCGAGGTGGCACGCCTACTGCCTTCGATCGGATCCTCGCGACGCGCTTCGGGCTGGAAGCGATCGATGCGGCGAACGAGAGCGACTTCGGGAAGATGGTGGCGCTTCGGGGGACCGACATCATCCGGGTCCCCTTCGAAGCCGCGGTCGGTGAGCTCAAGACCGTGCCGCCCGAGCGCATCGCCGAGGCCGAGGTGTTCTTCGGGTGAGCGACGCACACGAGCGGACCGCCGCGCTCGACGATCTCCTGAAATTGCTCGAGCTCGAGCGGTTGGAGGTCAACCTGTTCCGCGGTGTGAGCCCCGACGAGGACCGCCAGCGCGTGTTTGGCGGTCAGGTCGCCGCGCAGGCGTTGGTCGCGGCCGGCCGGACCATCGAGGACGACAGAGCAGTGCATTCGCTTCATTCGTACTTCCTGCGACCTGGCGATCCGAACATCCCGATCATCTTCGAGGTCGACCGCATTCGTGACGGTCGCTCGTTCACCACGCGTCGCGTCGTTGCCATTCAGCACGGCAAGGCGATCTTCAACCTCGCCGCATCGTTCCAGGTGCACGAGGACGGACCCGACCACGCGATGGAGATGCCCGAAGTGCCGGCACCCGAGGATCTGCCGACGTTCCGTGAGCGCATCGAGCCCTACATCTCGAAGTTCGGCCCGGAAGCGACGCAGTGGCTCGTGCGTGAGCGACCAATCGATTCACGCCCGGTCGACGATCCGCATTGGCTGGAGCCTGCGCCACGGGCGCCTTCGCAGGACGTCTGGATCAAGACGAACGGCAGACTGCCCGACGATCCGCTCCTGCACGCGTGCGTCGTCGCGTACGCCTCCGACCTCTCATTGCTCGACACCGCGACGTTGCCGCATGCGATCGGGCACAGCGGCGGCTACATGATGGCGAGCCTCGACCACGCGATGTGGTTCCACCGACCGTTTCGTGCCGACGAATGGTTGCTGTACCACCAGACGAGTCCGTCGGCCTACGGCGCGCGCGGGCTGGCCCTGGGTCACGTGTTCCGAGCCGACGGAACGTTGGCGATCACCGTGATGCAGGAGGGCTTGTTGCGCCCGATGCGCACACCCGAGGTGAACGCATGAGTGACGGCATCGTCGACCTGCGGTCCGACACCGTGACGCGCCCGACGCCGGCGATGCGGCGCGCCATGGCGGAGGCCGAGGTCGGTGACGACGAGTACGGGGAAGACCCGACCGTCAACCGGCTCGAGGCGATGGCCGCCGAGCTCACGGGCAAGGACCGGGCGATGTTCGTACCGTCGGGCACGATGGCGAACCAGCTCGCGCTGCGACTGCTGGGACGGGCAGGCACCGACGTGCTCTGCGCTGACCGAGCGCATGTGTACCGATACGAAAACGCGGCGACCGCGCAGAATGCCGGCGTGCAGCTCCGTCCGCTGGCAGACGAGCCCGGTTTCCTGACGCCGGACCAGATCGAGTCGGCGTGCGCCGACCAAGCGCACCACCTTTCACCGATCTCAGCGGTCGCGATCGAGAACACCCACATGGCTGCGAGCGGCCGCCCGTTGCGGGTGCAAGAGGTGGAGGCGATCACGGCGGTCGCGCGTGCTCACGGGCTTCGGGTGCACTGCGACGGCGCACGAATCTGGAACGCGGCAATCGCGCTGGCCACAACACCGGCCGCGCTCACGGTCGGCTGCGACACGGTGATGTTCTGCTTCTCGAAGGGGCTCTCTGCGCCCGTCGGTTCGATCCTGTGCGGATCAAACGCTGTGATGGAACATGCCCACTCCGAGCGCGCCCGACTTGGTGGTGGGATGCGTCAAGCGGGCGTGATCGCCGCGGCGGGAATCGTGGCCCTCGAACAGATGGTCGAGCGGCTTGCCGAGGACCACGCGCGCGCGCGTCGACTGGCCGGGGCGATCGCGGATCGCTTCCCGGGAAGTGTCGACCCTGCGACGATCGAGACCAACATCGTGTGTGCACCGCTCGATCGACTGCCCGACAAGATCGTGGAGCGGCTCGCCGAGCACGGCATTCGGTGCGGCACGATCGACGCCCGCACGGTGCGCTTTGTCACGCATCACGACGTTGACGATTCGGGGCTCGACCGCGCCATCACAGCGTTGGACGCGGTGGCCGAATGATGATGGGCGACTGAATGCTGGTCGACGAAGTACCCGCCCGCGCGCTCGCGGTCTACGCGCACCCCGACGATCCCGAGATCTCGGCGGGGGGAACGCTCGCCCGCTGGGCCGATGCCGGTGCGGAAGTGTGGGTGCTCATCACGACGCGCGGCGAGAAGGGCACGAACGATCCCAACGCCGATCTGGATGCGCTGGCACGAGTCCGGGTTGAGGAGACAGAGGCCGCGTCGGCGAAGCTGGGCTTCGCCGGTCATCTCCATCTCGAGTACGGCG
This sequence comes from Acidimicrobiia bacterium, assembly GCA_009694295.1. Classification (GTDB taxonomy): domain Bacteria; phylum Actinomycetota; class Acidimicrobiia; order IMCC26256; family PALSA-555; genus SHVJ01. The sequence goes on along the minus strand of SHVJ01000008.1, from coordinate 12,140 downwards.
ACGGCGAGATCGCCGACAACCCGGCGTTGGTGGGGTCGATCGTGCGGTGCGTGCGCGACATTCGCCCTGAGGTGGTCGTCTGCCCCGATCCGACCGCGGTGTTCTTCGGCGATGGTTACTTCAACCACCGAGACCATCGAGTCACGGGTTGGGCCACGCTCGACGCGGTGGCGCCGGCCGCGGGGAATCCGCACTACTTCCCAGAGCATCGCTCCGAGGGTCTCGACATTCACCACGTGAGCGCCGTGTACCTGACCGGCACGCTCGAGCCGAACTGCTGGGTGGACATCTCCGACACGTTGGAGCGAAAGATTGACGCGCTCTTCTGTCACGCGAGCCAGCTCACCGAGACCGGCGAGTGGTTTCGTGAGTTCCTCCGTACGAGCGCAGAGGAGGCGGGTGCCGCCGCCGACGTTGCCTATGCCGAGGGCTTCCGCCGCATCACCTTCTTGGGCTAGGTCACCTCGGCTAGCTCGGCCGGCGCGGCGCGGCTTCCCGAGCAGGTCCGCCACCCTTGCCGCGGCGCCATTCACCCATCGCTCGCAACACGAGGATGGCGACGATGCCGACACCGCCCGCGGCCATCACGCCACCGACGATCGCGCCGAGTGCGCGCGATCCCGAGCACGAGCGCGTGCACTCCACGTTGGTGATGCCGTACCCGATCACCGCGCCGAAAAGCCCGGCGATCACCACGCTGCCAAAGGCGAGGAAGAACGCCGTGCGCGACGGCATCGTTGGCGGCGCCTCCCGTCCCACGGGTTCGTCCCTAGGTGTGTGTTCCACAGGTGCCGATCGTATGGCCTGGGATCTCGTCTTAGGCTGCACGGTCATGCGGGAGTGGCTGGTCGCCGGTGCGATCGTGGAAGCAGACGACGGACTCCTGCTTGTGCGCAACGTTCGACGGGGTGGTCGCGAGGACTGGAGCACGCCGGGCGGGGTGATCGATGCCGAGGACGCGTCGATTCTCGAAGGTCTGACGCGCGAGGTGGAGGAAGAGACCGGTCTGCGCGTGACGAAGTGGGAAGGGCCCGTTTACGAGGTGGTGTGCGAGGCCGTCGACCTCGGGTGGATCCTGCGGGCAGAGATCCATCGCGCACTGGAGTACGAGGGAGAGCTGCGCGTCGAGGATCCCGACGGCATCGTGGTCGAGGCCAAGTTCTTGCCGTCGCACGAGTGCGTCGCTCGCCTCGCGGCCGGCGCCCGGTGGGTGCACGAACCGCTGGGGGAGTGGTTGTCGGAACGTTGGGGTCCCACCGCGGCGCGTGGTTATCGCTACGCAGTGCACGGCACGAGCCACGAGGAGTTCTCTGTCCATCGCGCTCCAGAATGAACGATTCCGGGCCGGACACGCTCACGATCTTGCACGTCGACCTCGACGCGTTCTATGCCTCGGTCGAGCAGCGAGAGAATCCGTCGCTCGTTGGGCGACCGGTGATCGTCGGCGGACTCGGTCCGCGCGGCGTGGTCGCGGCATCGAGCTATGAAGCGCGCGAGTTCGGCGTCTACTCCGCGATGCCGATGGCTCGAGCCCGGCGTGCGTGTCCCGACGGCGTCTTCCTGTCGCCCCGCTTCGATCTCTACCAAGAGGCCAGCGCCCAGGTGATGAGCATCCTCGGTTCGTTCACGCCGCTCGTTGAGCCGCTCTCACTCGATGAGGCTTTCCTCGACGTGGCGGGCGCGCGCCGACTCCACGGTTCGGGGCCGGAGATCGCGGTGTTGATTCGTAAGCAGGTGCGCGCCGAATCGGGCTTGACCGCATCGGTCGGCGTAGCGACCACGAAGTTCCTCGCCAAGATCGCCAGCGATCTGTCGAAGCCGGATGGCCTCATCGTCGTCGCGCCGGGCGAAGAGCTCGCCTTCTTGCACCCACTCCCGGTCGAGCGGCTCTGGGGTGTGGGCCCCGCGACCCGCAAGCGCCTCGCCCGGTTCGGCGTGCACACGATCGGCGAGCTTGCGGCGCTCCCCGAGGACACGCTCACCGGTGCGGTCGGCGTCGCGCATGGCCACCACCTGCACGCGCTCGCATGGAACCACGACGACCGCGGTGTGGAAACCAACCACCAGGTCAAGTCGATCGGTCACGAAGAGACCTTCCCCAAAGACGTCTCCGAGCGAACCGTTCTCGAACGCGAGGTACTGCGCTTCGCCGACAAGATCGCGACGCGCTTGCGCGCCGCCGGCCTCGCCGGCCGCACGGTGCAGCTCAAGATCCGCTATTCCGACTTCCGCACGATCACGCGCTCACGCACGCTCGCCGAACCCACCGACCTCGCCACAGATCTCGCCCACACGGGCGGTGCGCTGCTCGCCGCGGTGGATCTGGAGGACGGCGTGCGGCTGTTGGGGCTCTCGATCCAGCAGCTGGATCACGCGAGTGAGATCCAGGGGGCGCTCGCGCTCGAGGACGACGAGAGTCCGGACGAGAGCGAAGTAACCCGGCGCCACCGCGTGGATCTGGAGCGCAGCGTCGACGAGGTGCGGGCGCGGTACGGAAACGATGCGGTGCTTCCCGCCCGCCTCATGCGCGAACCGGGAGACCGGCGGACGTGACCGCGCGGATCGGCATCGCCGGGTGCGGGTTCATCGGCACCGTGCACTCGCATGTGTTGGCCAGGGTCGCGAAGGCCGGACTCGTGGACGCGGTGGTCACCGCGACACACGACGTCGATGAGACGCGTGCCGCGAAGGTCGCCTCCCAGCACGGCGCGGAGGCGTACAAGGATCTCGACTCGTTCCTCGACGCAGTCGATGCCGTGTGGGTGTGCACGTGGACGGCCGCGCACGAGCCGGTGGTTGCCGCAGCCGTTGCACGTGGGCTCGCGGTGTTCTGCGAAAAACCCCTTGCGCCAACGTTTGATGGATGCAAACGAGTCGCGGGGCTCCTCGCGTCGGTTCCGCACCAAGTGGGGCTCGTGCTGCGGTACGCGCCGGTCTTCAGAGCCGCGGCCGAAGCCGTCGCTTCCGGTCAATACGGGCGAGTGCTCGCGTGCGTGATGCGCGACGACCAGTACTTCCCGACCCAGGGGCAGTACGGCTCTGATTGGCGCTCCGATGTGGCCAAGTCCGGCGGAGGGACGCTGCTCGAGCACTCGATTCACGACGTCGATGTCCTCTCGTGGATCTTGGGGGCACCGACATCGGTGCGAGCCGAGGTCTCCAACCGCTTCGGTTACCTGGGAATCGACGATGTTGCGGTGCTCACGCTCGGCTACCCCGAGGGAGTGCACGCCACCTTGCTGAGCGTCTGGCACCAGGTGCTCACGCGCGAATCGAGCCGTCGCCTCGAGATCTTCTGCGAGCAGGCGTTCATCTGGGCCGACGACGACTACCTCGGCCCGCTGCATGTGGAGACCAGCGATGGAGCGTCGATGATCGCCGCCGAGCTCCCGACGTGGGCCGCACAGCTGGGTGTTCCACCGGAGCATGCGGCGTCGGTGGCGCAATACGCCGAGCCCTCGATCGCCTTTCTGCGGGCCCTCGCGGCGAAGGGTTCGGCCGCGACCGGGTCGCCCGATGCCCTCACGGCGCTGCACGCGCACCGCATCGTGGATGCGGCATACCGCTCGGCAGCGACAGGAGGCGCCTCGGTTCCGATCGTGGACTGAATCCCCTTCCCGACAGAGGGCCGGTTTTCAGGCGGCAGACCGGCCTCGCGTTGAGTGGCGTGGAATGCTGCGCGACAATGACTCGCTGGATCGCACGATCCTGCGTTCCCTGGCCGAACGAGCGGACGAATGCCCCTCTCCGAAGACGAACAGCGCATCCTGCGGGAGATCGAGGCCAATCTCTCGGTCACGGATCCGAAGCTGGTGCAGCAGGTGTCGGACACGACCCTCTACCGGCATTCGGCCAAGATGATCAAGTGGGCGGTCCTCGGGCTCATCGTGGGACTCGCCATCCTCGTCATGACGTTCACGAGCGTCCTCCCGCTCGCGGTCGGTGGGTTCCTGCTGATGTTGTTCTGCCTGCTCGTCATCGAGCACCACGTGCGCAAGATGGGACGCGCCGGACTCGAAAGCCTCACCGCATCACGAGGCGGTGCGATGAAGGGTGTGTTCGGCGACGCCGGCAAGCGCTGGCGTGAGCGCTGGCAACGCGACGACGACCCGTCCTGACCCGGCGGTGAAAGCCGGAGCGTTCACGGCACTGCAAGCGGCGCGACTCAGTGGGTGCACCGCGGCGCAACTCGAGTACTGGGCGCGCGTCGGACTCATCACTCCTGGGCCTGACCCCGCGCTGACCTATTCCTTTCGTGATCTCGTCGCGTTGCGGATGGTCCAATCGCTGCTCGAAGCCGGGCTTCCGTTGGCCCGTATCCGCCGAGCAGTCGCGGCGCTGGTCGAGGCCGGCGAAGACATCGCCGGGCTTCGCATGGTGACCGACGGCGACCGGGTCTGGGCCTGCCGCGACGACGGCCAGATCCTCGACGCACTGCGGCACGGTCAGCTCGCGCTCTTCGTTTCGGTCGATCGCATCGCGGCCGATGTCGAGATCGACGTCCGTCAGTTTTCGCGCGACCGTCAGTCTTTCGTCGATGGGCTTCGCGGCTTCGACCATCCGGCGGGGTCCGGATCTCCAGACTGATCGACGAGCGACGCCGCGTCGTCCGACGCGCGGATCGGGGCTCGGCGTGCGCTCACCATCGGGCGGCGCAAGGTTGTGGGATCGAGTCGGGCTCGAATCTTTCGCAACGCAGTGTTCGACGTGTCCAAGGCGCGGTGGAGCGTGTCGACCTGACGCCAGGCGTCGCGCGCGGCATCCGCAGTGGGACGGGTTTCGCCATATCGCACCGCTCCGTACGCGTCGGCGAGCGCGCGCAGCGGAGGTGCCGTGGCATCACCCGCGATCGAAGGCACGTGATCGGCCACTTCGAGCGGGGTTGCCGACGCGGGCCAACTGACTTGGCGATCGGACAGGTCGTCGATGACTTCCGCCCATGCTCCGGCGATGGCGCCGGCAGGGTCGGTACGCGCGCGGCGTTTGGAACGTCGACTGGCCTTCAGACCGACCACGATGGCCACGGGTGCAAGCACGAGGATCACTGCCGCGAGAAGCACCGCAAGCAGCCACGGCACGTTGCTCCCAGAGTCGGGCGTCGCCGGAGTGGGATCGACGGTCACGCCGCCGTCAGGCGTGGTCGCGGGGGTTGTGTCGGGTGTGGTGTCTGGCGTGGTCCCGCCCGTCGTGTCCTGCGTGACCGATGTCACCGGCGTGACGGGTGCCGGCGTTGCATCGGGTTCGCCAGGAAGATTGCTGCCGCCTGGCAGGTCACTCGGCGGAGTGGGATCGAACGCGTGCGTCCAGCCGATCGAGTTGCCGAGCCACACCTCGGGCCACGCGTGCGCCTCGAAGTTGGTGACCTCGTACACCCCATTCTGCTTCGTACCCGGTGTGAAACCCACGGCGACACGCGACGGGATGCCAACTGCACGCGCCATGGTTGCGTACGCGCTGGCGAACTGCACGCAAAAGCCACGACGATCGGTGAGGAACAGCTCGATTGCGCTCGCGGTGTCGTTTGCGGGGATCGTGGGGTCGTACACGAACTCGTTCGGATCGCGGAAGAAGTCGCGCAACGCCTGGGCCTTCTCGAGCGGAGTGTCTGCCCCTTGGGTGATTTGCTCGGCTTGTGCGATGACCGACGCCGGGAAGTCGCCGGGCAACTCGGTGAACCGTCGTAGCTCGCTGGGAACCGCATCGGTGCTCGCCCCCGAGGCATTGGCTCCGACATCGGGCGCGGGCGCATCGGAGACGACGGTGTACCGGAGGCCGGTCACCACCTTCTTCAGCGTCACCAGCGTGGATGACGACCGCACGACGAGGAGATCGCTTCGGCTCACCTGCACCGGTTCGTACGCCGCGGGCATCCACCGTTCGTCGAGACCCTCAATCGTGTAGCGCTGTTCGAGCGGAGCTGCGGCATCGGATGCTTCAAGTCCTTCGGCGACGGTGTCACCTTCGGCCTTGAGCGTCCACTGGCCGCCATCGAGTGAGCGGTACTCGTCGAGCGCGACGATGCGCCAGTAGTCGGGCCGCGACGCGTCCACGGTGAACAGCAGCTCTTCGTCGGTGCGCTTGAGCTCGGCGCCGATGTTGAGCAGCGGCGGCACACTCGTCTGGTAGCTGTCGCCGGCTTGGTCGCTTCCTGGCCCACCCGTCTCGAAGAGGGGCTTGTCGCCGCCGGGCAGCGCGGTCGCCGCGACCACGCCGAAGACGATCGCGAACAGACCCGCGACCGCGCCGACGACGAGCAGTCGGGGAGCGTGGACGAGCGTGAGGTTGCCGATCAACGTCCGCCGGTAGTCGAGGAGCGCCTGATGCTGGAGCGCTAGGAACAGGATGCTTGTCGCACCGAAGGCCGAGATCACGAGCCACTGACCACGGTTGGTGCCGAGTGCGGCGATCCAGATCAAGACCATCAGCCCGGGTGCGAGCGCGCCCAGCGACGCCTGGCGGCGAAACGCGAGGTCGTCGGCGCCAGCGGCCGCCAGCCACACGGCGAGCACGACGAGGAGCACGGCACCGGGAGTGGTCCGGATCGGGACCGAGTCGGTGGTGATGACGTGCCATCCTCCCGAGAGACGGTCCATCAGCGACGACGGTGAACCGGTTCCTGGAACGATGAACACCACGAACAGCGTGAGGCCCAACAACGTCGCGCCCAACTCGGCCAGACCGCTGGCGCGCCGCCAGCGGGTGACGGCGCCGATCACGTGGGGGAGCAGAGCCGCGGCGAGGACCGGCGCGACGAAGTGACTCGACTCGAAGACGCGCCCGAACGCCAGCACCAGGGAAGCGCTGACCGTAGCGAGCGCTACGACGACAGGGAGCTCGCGCGATTCCATCGTCGGGCTGCGTGTGATGCATAGGCATTCCACGCGGTAGGGAAGTCGTCGGATGCGTCGACGACGGTGAGGAGCGGTGCCGGCACGAGCTGATCGCCGGTTGCGACCACCGTCACGAGGCACCGTGATCTCAGCAACGTGAGAGCGTCCACGAACGCGGCATCGAGGTTGCCGGTCGCGGCGACGACGGCGCCGATGCCAAGCCGGCCGCGCAGACCAGCAACGACGTTGATGAGGTAGTCGGGCCCACCCGTCTCGACCACGGCGAGTCGTTCAAGCAGGATCGCGACTGCGCCCGGGCCGGGGCGCCCCAGCACGTCGCCCTTGGTCGTGAGCGCTTCGACCGGCGCGTGAGCGTGGCGCAAGCTGACGGCGAACGACGCGATCGCTTCGACCGCCGACTCGAACGTGACTTCGTCGTGCGCTCTTGGGCGGGTGTCGAGAAGCAACACGACACGACCAGGTGAAGCGGCCTCGTCCAGGCGCACGACGAGCTCGCCCCGTCGAGCGCTCGATGGCCAATGCACGCGGCGGGGATCGTCGCCCGGTTCGTAGTCGTTCAACGCAAGGAACTCGCCGAGGGGCTCGAGGGCTGGTGCCCGTGACCCTTCAACGTGCGCGGCTGGCTCACCGCCACTTCCGCGGCGAGGCGCTACGACGGCATGGATCCGCGGGCAGACGACGATGTCGTTGGCCTCGGTCACCACGAAAGTGCGGCGCGCAATGCCGAACGGATCGGTCACCGAGCCGACGAGTGGGCCGACGACGTGGCGACCGCGACGCCGTGTGGGAATGCGGTAGACGGCGCGCACCACCGTGCCCGCCACGCTCGGCAAGAGCAGGAAGCGTGCGGCTCGCTCCCCTTCGTCAACACGGTCCGTGAGCGTGAGCAGAGGGATCGCCGTCGCAGTGGAACCCTCGAGTACGACCCGCCCTTCGGCGCCGACGTGGAGCCGCGCGGGGCGAACCGAACGCGTGATCAGGAGCACCGGCCGGCGCGCGCCGACCCACACCATCGCGAAGCCGATCAGCGCCGCGCCGGCCAACCCGAGGCCAGCGAGCGGACCTGCGCCCAACACGCGACTCCCGAGCACGAGGCCGCCCGCGGCTCCCGCGAGTGTCCACCCGCGGCGGGTCAGTCCGACTCCCTGTGTTTCGCCCGGGTTGGGTCCTGGTGTGGGGCCTGGTGAGGCCACCGGTTCAGCCGGACGTGCCCGGCACGGGCACCGACGCGATCACCGTGCGCAGGATGTCGCCCGTCGTGAGTCCGCGCAGCTCGGCCTCCGGTCCGAGCAGCACGCGGTGCTCGAGGATGGCTGGAGCGAGCATCTTGATGTCGTCGGGGATCACGTACTCGCGCCCGGTGCTGGCGGCGAGCGCGCGGGCCGCGCGCTGCAGTGCGAGCGCACCGCGGGGTGACACACCGAGTGCCAGCTCGGGATGGCGCCGCGTCGCGTCGGCCAGGTCGACGATGTAGGCCTGGAGCGCGGGGGCAACGTGCACTGTGGCCACGGCGTCGGCGGCTGCCGCGACATCGGCGGCGGTCGCCACGGGTTCGAGCGCGTCGACGCGCGCGTGTGCGGCGCCCTGAGTGCCGAGGATCGCGACTTCAGCGTCGCGGCTGGGGTAGCCCATGGGCAGCCGCATCAGGAAGCGGTCGAGTTGCGCTTCTGGCAGTGGGTACGTGCCCTCGAGCTCGATCGGGTTCTGCGTGGCGATCACGAGGAACGGTCGCGGGAGCACGTACGTGTGCGAGTCGCTCGTGACTTGACGCTCCTCCATCGACTCCAACAACGCGGATTGCGTCTTGGGGGAGGCCCGGTTGATCTCGTCGGCGAGCACCACGTGCGCGAACACCGCGCCCGGGCGGAACTCGAACTCGTTTGTCGACCGGTTCCAGATCGAAACGCCCACCACGTCGGAAGGAAGGAGGTCGGGGGTGAACTGGATCCGGTGCGCGGTCGCCGCGATCGATCGGGCGAGCGCCTTGGCCAGTGAGGTCTTGCCGACGCCGGGTACGTCTTCGATGAGGAGGTGGCCCTCGGCGAACAGGCAGACGAGGGCCAGTCGCACCTGGTCGCGCTTGCCCTGGATGACCTGCTCGACGTTCTGGAGCAGCGCATCGAAGAGGGCGGCAACGTCGATGCTGCGCCGGGCCGCCGCCGGTTGCGCCATCTCGCTCACCTGCCCCTTGTCCGCTTTCGTCGGAAAGAGCAGGGTACTTGCGCCATGGGCGTTCGCCTCGGTCACGCGATCTACGGTGCATCCATGGAGCAGGTCCCGAGCCGCGGGTCGTGGGTGCTGGCTGGACTCTCGGTCGTATGTCGGCCGGCTCTTTGGCCCACGGCGCTGCGCCAGCTCACGCGGTCGAGCCGCCCGCGCTGGTGGCGGCGTCCGCCGTTCCTCCCCATCCCGGACCGGGCCTACGTGCGCTTCCGCCTGGAGACGCAATACGGCACGCATGGCGCGCCGGCCTCTCGCGACCTCGTCACCTACCTCGAGTGGTGCCGCGGCGAGCACGAGAACACCGCCAGCGCACGCACGGCGCGCCGGTAGACTGCGCGAGCAGGTCGCCACCCGCCTGCCCCCTGATGGCGCGGTCCGGAGTCGAGATCGTAAGAGCGAGGAGGTCGCTCGAGTTGGGAAGAGCACTGTTGCTCAACGCCAGCTTCGAGCCGCTCTGCGTGGTTTCGGCCCGCAGGGCCGTGGTGCTCGTGCTCAAGGAGAAGGCGGAGATCCTCGAGCGCAACGGCGCCGAGTTTCGCTCCGAGCGCGCGGTGATCCCCGCCCCCTCAGTCATCCGCCTCGTGCACTTCGTGCGCGTGCCCTTCCGAACCCGCGTGCCGCTCTCACGCCGTGCCGTGTTCGCTCGTGACGGCGGTCGCTGTCAGTACTGCAACAGCGGTGCCGAGAACATCGACCACGTCGTGCCCCGATCCCGCGGCGGACCGCACACGTGGGAGAACGTCGTCGCCTCCTGTCGCGCGTGCAATGCGCGCAAGGAAGACCGCTTCCTCCATGAAGCGAACCTCCGGCTGCGTCGCGCACCGCAGGCGCCCGCGGCGGCGCTCTGGTTGATCGCCAGCGTCGGCTCGCTCGACCCCCTCTGGGAGCAGTACCTCCCATCCCCCCGCGAGGCGGTTCCCGCCTAAGTCGTCATCCAACTCGGCGTTCGCGCGTCGGGCGCTTCGCGTGTGCGTCTGCGGTGTTCGCGCCCCCGCTTGACCCGCCCAACTGGGATCTCGGGACTCCGGCCCGGCACGTGGCCGCCAACGACGTCGCGCCAGGTTGCTCAGCTCTCCCCGTTTGCCGCCCTTTTGCTGGGACGGGCCCACTGGGCGCGCTCGCCTGCTTCGCATACGGGCGGGTGGTTCGCGGGAACCGGCGGCATGTGGACCGCCCATGGCTGGGGTCTGAGAGGCCTCGAAATGGGGGCGGCGCGGGGGTTTGGGGGCCGTGGGGGTGGTGATTGGGAGGCCGGGGGGGAGTAGGGGACGAAAGTGGTTGACTGGGGAGGAAAGTGGTCCTAGGGTGCATCGAAATGGTTGAAAGTGGAAGGGAGGACCTCTCGCGGGGGTCTGAACTTCCGGCGAGGGGATTGTGGAAGCGTTTTTTGGGGAGTTCCCCCACACGTTGGACGACAAGGGCCGTCTGGTCCTGCCGGCGAAGCACCGCGCCATCTTTGAAGAGGGCGCAGTGATCGCGGCGGGGCAGGCGAAGTGCCTGGCCGTCTACACCCCCGAAGAGTGGGAGTTCGTCGTCGAGCGCACCAAGGAGATGGCGCGCAACGGCGGCGACGGGATGATCGTGGCCCGGACGATCTTCGCCCTCGCCAGCCCGGTGGTTCCCGACAAGCAGTGGCGCGTGTCGATCCCGACGTCGTTGCGTGAGCACGCCGGGCTCGACCGCGAGGTCGTCGTCATCGGCAACGTCACCCACATCGAGATCTGGGACAAGGAGCTCTGGGCGGTTGAGCGCGCGCGTGGTCAGGCGCTGCTCGCCGGAGACGAATCCTTGCCCGGGATCATGGTTTAGCGGTAACTGGTTTAGCGGTTCCAAACGGCCGCGTACTCAAACGAAAAGGAGAACCTCCCGAGAGAGCACAGCCACATATGCGGCCCGCACGGGCCTGTTGTCAGCCTCCCGGTCGGCGCGGTGAAGCCCCTACTCCGCCCGCTTCTACCGAAGTCGATTCGGAGAGAAAACCGAACGGCACTCGACCGTCCGGGGGGCTGACAACAGGTCTGGCGGGTCCCGAGTCGACGAGCCTGATGCGTCGGTCGGTGGCTGAGGAGACGGTCATGGGGAATTACCAGCACACACCGGTGATGACCCGCGAAGTGGTGGAGCTCTTCAGACCGACGCCGGAGGGGTTGTTGGTGGACGCAACGGTCGGGGGAGGCGGGCATGCCCGAGCACTCCTGGGAGCCCGGCCCGACCTTCACCTGCTCGGGATGGATCAGGACTCGGACGCAGTCGTCGCGGCGACTGCAGCACTGGCTGAGTTCGGAGCACGGGCCGTAGTGGTGCACGGCAACTTCGAGGATCTGGCGACGATCGTGAGTGAGAGGAGCGAGGGGATGGCAATCAGCGGAATCCTGTTCGATCTGGGTGTCAGCAGCCCGCAGCTCGACTGGCCGCAGCGCGGCTTCTCGTACTGGGGTGAGGCACCGCTCGACATGCGGATGGACGCGGCGCAGCCGCTGACGGCCGCGCACGTGCTGAACGAGTACGCCGAAGGTGACCTCGTTGCCGTGCTCGAGCAGTACGGCGAAGAGCGGTGGGCCCGACGGATCGCAGAGAAGATCGTCGCGAGTCGTCCGCTGGTCACCACGGCCGACCTTGTCGGCGCAGTGAAGGCGGCGATCCCGGCCCGGGCGCGCCGGACGGGTGGGCACCCTGCCCGTCGGACGTTCCAGGCAATCCGCATGGAAGTGAACCGGGAGCTGCCGAACCTCGCGTCGGGACTGGACGAGTCCGTCCACCTGCTCGCGCCCGGGGGTCGGATCCTCGTGCTCGCGTACCACTCGCTCGAGGACCGTCTCGTGAAGGAGCGGTTCGCTCGATGGACGGGCGCGAGCGAGCTGCCGCCCGGCATGCCGGTCGAGCCCACGCGGAACCCGCTCGTGCGTCTGCTCATGCGTCGTCCGCTGCGCCCGCAGCCCGACGAGGTGGCGGCGAACCCGCGGTCCGAGAGTGCCCGCCTGCGCGCGGCTGAGAAGGTTGCGGCGGCCTCAGGCTCATGACAGCGACAGCAATACTCACCCGGCCGGCACCACATCGGACGCGCGC